>NZ_JAMPPR010000009.1:0-2362 GCF_028481645.1 Providencia sp. PROV141
GTCACCGTCATCCATGATTTCAATTGCTTGTGAAATCACCCTTGAGCCGCACATAATTTCACCATAAGCAACCGGTACCGCCATCCCCTGCGCCACTGCGTTTTCGAGATTGCTGAAGTACGTGTTCCCTTTTTCTTCTTCAGAACGCGACAAATTGGCAGGCTTAGGTATCGGCGTTAACATTTGCGCGACCCCACCAATCATCATTGCACCACCTGCCAGCATCATCGACGCGCCAAAACTCCAGCCTGCAGGGTTCCACCACCCGATCGCCAAAACGGCTGCGCCGGCAATAAATTGAAATGCACCCCCTGTTTTTGCACCCTCGATACGCGGAACGATGTGAATTACCGCATTTGCCATCAGAGGTTCATGGACACGCTGATGTAATTCGCTGGGGTCAACATCGGATCCGCTAATGCGAATTTGGTACCAGCCATCACGGAATTGTTGTTTTAGATTGGGAATTTGAAGAAATAAGGCATGAAGCCCTTCAGCTGCGGTTTTAATATTTAAATCGAATCGACGGCCAAATCGTTGCAGATCCCCATAAAAGCGGATGGTTGCCAATCGCGGTAGCGCCAAATCGAGTGAGTCATTCGTTGCCATCTTTCGTTATAAACCTCTCGCTTGCTCAATTGATTAGGAACGTGATGCAAAATAGTTTGGTCGCCCAAGTAGATTGCGGCGTGATTCGCCCGAGAACTGGCATAGCAACACAAAATGATATCGCCGGGCTGAATGTCTCTTTTGACTTGCTTAAAGCCATTTTCCGCTAAGTTATCTAAATAAAGCTCCTTCCCTTGCCGCCACCAATTGTCTTCACGGTCAAAATCTGGCAATGAGCAACCGGCTAAATGGTAAGCGTCACGAAATAGGCCATAACAATCTGTAGAGCCATGAATAAACTCACGGCCTAATAACTTAGGTACGCACTCAAATTTGATAATTTTTTCATCGCAAACCAGCCACCAGGGGAGATTTGTTTTTAACTGGTGCGCTCTATCTGCTGTACTTAAATAGGGATTGCCACCGGGGTGACTATGAACAATAGCGATGACTTCGCCGATCTGGCTAGCTTGAATATAGTCCTCGGCAGCAATTGAAAAATGATTTTCAGGATCGATATGTTGGTTTTCACAAGGAATATAAATCTCGGTACCGTCTTGAATAATCACAAGGCCACACGATTCCTGTGGCGCCATGCGTTTTGCATGTTCCAAAATAGTTTGTTCTAACATGAGGATCCTTATTGACTGAGGCGAGACGAAGAGAGGAAGCAACCTATTCGATGTGTGTTATTTCTTAATTTACAATCAGATAAACGCTTACCACATTTATCTTTAGTTGGGTCTTGAGTTGGGTTGCCGAGCTCATCAGCAACTGGCCCTCCTTTATACCCGCACTCTTCAGACCGATAGCCAAAATTACATACATCCGAAAGAATGACTCGAGCTGGAAAAGTTGCACCATCTGTTTCCGTTGGGGCGGCAAGTTCCCATGTTGCAGTTTCAGCATTAAGACTGGTTAGTTGCTCAATCACCCATCGGCTAACTTGCTCTTGCGTTGGATCCGCATTGTCATTGCCACCAGCAAAATTCGCGGCATCGAGGAATTGTGCCGTTGTCTTACGACGAATAACAGTACCTCCTAACCCTGAGTTTAGGCGGCTAGCGATACCAAAAATTAGGCCGAACAAATTTGATAGTGAAATAGTTGGGCGTGTCGATGGGCCTTTGCCATTTAAATCAAAACCATCCCCCATGATGGGATAAGGCTCATATTCTTGGCCTTGCCAAATAACGGGCCCTGATGATTCATTGGTACCGTTGTGGAATCGATACCGAATTCCACCTATATTTGTTAGGTCTATTTCATAGAGTATAATTTCTGCTTCTGCTTCAAGTTTTGTTGTCGCGATCAGCAATTCAGGTGGGATATTTTGCATTTGTTTTACCCATAAAAAAACCACCCGAAGGTGGCAGTTTTGAATGATGTAACATTATGGTTTTACGCCATATTTTCTTTGAAAATCATCCTCTTTCTTTTCACACACGGAAGCAACGAATTGTTTAGCCTCTGGTGAAATAGATTTTTTCTCATAATCTTTCCAGCAAAGTTTTATAACATCCCTTTCCTTACTTTTCTCTTTATCTTTTGGTGACTCATTAGCACTAGGCATTGCTAAATATAGTAATAGAAAGCCAACCGCAAAACCGATAATGTATTTATATGATTTCACTTTAGAACCCCAATTAAATTAGATTGCTAAACAGATCATATATTATCCTATTAAACTACCTGTTCAAATTCGGCACTTATTGTTTCACGGATATTGCCACTATCTGCAGACCATTTTCTG
>NZ_JAMPPR010000010.1:0-1257 GCF_028481645.1 Providencia sp. PROV141
TAGCCTCCTCTAAAACATCAAATTTGGCCTGTTCTAACTGTAAGTTTTTACGCTGCTGACTAATAAAGTCAGTGGCTGTTTGGTGTTGTTGGAGTAACTTTAGTTGCGCTTGTAGAGAGGTTAATTCCGCCTGTGAAGATTCATCATGACGAGTACCTATATCGGGCTTGTATGCTTTTCCTTTTGGTGTTTTACGTGCTAATTCTTTCTTATACCGCTCATTTTCTCGCTGAATAGCTAGATCCTTTGCTGCTTGGGAGGCATATTCATCATTTCTAATTCTCTTGAGTTCTCTTTGGTGCTTTTCCTCTGATGTCTCATATTTCTTTTTGAGCGCTAAGTCAGCTTCAAGCTGTTTTTTCATCTTCTCATTAAACGCAGAAATAGCATTTGCACCCGCATTAAACGATTTCTCATTACTTATCTGATTTTGCAGATTTTTAACTTCAGATGTTAGATTTTTAACTAGCGCTTTGTTTGCTTCTAAGTTTCTTGTAGCGTTTTGATTTAAAAATGATTCAGAGTTTCTTCCGACACCATACCCTGTTGTATCAGGGGCGCCTCCTTTTTCAGCAATTTCCAGCTCTTTTTTGGCTGCTACTAATTGCTGAATCTTTGCATCTAATTTATCTTGTACAGAAACAGATCGACCAACATTAAGCATTCTGTCCCATGCATTTTGAGCTGCTTCACCAACCCACTTCCATGCAGTTTCTAACGTCCCCAAGTTTTCACTAATTTGTTTAGTTCTTTCATTTAAAGAGGATGAGTAAAGCTCCATAGATAATTTGGTTGCTTCTGACGTCCGCCCTTGTTCTTCAAGCGTGGTTATTTGCTCAAGTTGAGTTGCAGTTAAAAAGTGAAGAGACTTATCCAATTCCATGACGGCTTGAACCGGCTGATCTTTGAGTCGCTGAAATTGCTTGATAGTTTCATCGATAGATTGCCCTGTGGCCTTTTCCATTTTTGCCGCAACGCCAGCAACCATGTCTACCTGTGAGCCAGTGAACGAACCCGAACCAACGACTTGTGCCAGCGCATCAGCCATTTTGTACTGCGTGATACCATCACCCGAAAGTGACCTTGCTAATTCATTAAGTTGGCCTTTAGTTTTAGCGGCATAGTTGCCCGTTAAAATAAGTTGCTTGTTGTACTCGCTGAGCTCTTTAGACCCTTGATATGCAGCAACGCCAAATGCCGTTAATGCACCAGCACCACCAAACATGGCCACTTTCCATGGTGTGATTAAAGATGTGC
>NZ_JAMPPR010000011.1:0-2541 GCF_028481645.1 Providencia sp. PROV141
AACTAATCGTTACACCTTTTAACGCTACGTTTTGTTTTTCAAGTTTGCGAATGTAAACATCAGCTGAACTCGAAACGCCAAGCTGCGCTGCTTGAATACGTAACATTTCAGTGCGAGACAAGTTCTGTTGAGTCACCTGTTCTTTTAACTTGTTAATAAAACGCTGCTTAGCCTGCGTTTGTTCTTCTTCGGCTCTTGTGGTTGTTTTAATTATCCCACCGATTCGATTTTGAAGTGTCGCATACTCTTTACCAACGAGAAGCCCATTTTGTAAGTCTCTATTAAGACGCTGGCGTATTGCTTGGGCTTCTTCAAGTCCTTTGTTGTACTTTTGCAATGCATCCATTTGCGCATCATACTGTGCAACAAGTCCAGTATTTGATTCGGGGCGCTTTCCTTTACGCATCTCTTCTTCAAAAATGCGCTTCACATCTCGATGGTTCTTTTCAACGGCGCGTGCTTCTGCTTCAAGCTCTGAAATTTTTTGTTGATGCGCCGCTGCGGACGCGTCACTAAACTGTTTGAGTTGAGACTGCCGTTTTTTCTGCCTTTCACCTTCCTTTGCTGCAATTCGATCCAATGCATCTTGGCGCATTTTCGCAAATCGCTGATCATCTCGCGCTTTCTTCTCTAGGTCACGCTCGACACGGCCTGCTTTTTCAAGATATTCCGTAGTATTCGCGCCAATTTTAATCTCAAGATCTGCTATTTGGTGGCTCATATCGCACTCCCCCTAAGATTCCCTCACCGATTGTCTGCAGTGTTTCATCTGACATTTCTGTATCACCCGCCTCTACATCGGTCAGTAACATAAAATCGGTTAACTCAGTATCACCACCAAACATGGTCTGAAATACGGTTTGTTGTAATGCGGCAAATTCAGCATCAATAAGTTGGGGCGTGAACGGTACTTTGCTGAAATGATCGGTCCAATCGCTATACTCGGTTGCACTGATTTCATCTAGCATTCGTCGCCAGTCAGGTCGCCCAAATTCACGCGCCAGTCGCAAAGAAAATGCACGTTCACGCGCAACTACTTTTCCAGTGGTTCAGGCTCCTGTACTTCTTGCTCTTCTTTTTCACTGGGGTCGCTGTCATTAGTCATGCCGCTTAGTTTGGAGGCGGTATCAAATGCGGTTTTTAGGGCTAAATCCCCCCAGTTATCGAGTATTTCCTGATAGATGGTTTCAATGTCGCGATTTCTATCAGTGTTCCAAATGGAGCGCGAGACAATCCATGCGAGTTGTTCAACGCCATGTCGATTTGCTTTAGCTCCCAGCGCGTGACCTTTGAGATTTTCAAGTTCACTCTCTTGGTGAACTAATAATTCAAAGTACTCAGCACGCTGCAGTGCAGTTAATTCAGAAAGAATGATAACTTCTTCACCAATTTTGATTTCTTTTTTCTTTAAAAACATATCGATACCTTTTCATTAATAATAAAAAAGGCCGCTGAGCGACCTATTTATCTGTAAAATCAAAGCCCTCAAAATTGAGGTGTCGTAATTAGGTTTATTTTTCATGTCCTAGCAGTTTGCCTCCACCGACCAAGCCTAATGCCATCTGGCTGATATCACCTATTAGCTTTTCTGCACGATTTAAAATAACCAAATCATCTTGTCTTTTACGTAATCGGCGACCTGCATCACTAGAATCTTCATCAGAAGCTTTTCTTGCCACGGCTAACATGTGCTGTAGTTGCTGGATGGTAAATCCAAATCCTGATTCAGCCTCCAACTCTGTCATGTGATCGAATACTTGTGCTTGAAGTTCGTAGCTATAACTCATAGCCATCAGACAAGCTTCACGCTTAGGGAATTTAAAGCACGGATATGACCGCCCTTTGCTATCAATGTAATCGGCTAAAAATTTAGCTGATTGACTTTCACCTAAAACTCTTGGAGCTTTTGCCATAAAGTTTTTATGTGAAAGCTTTTTATATTGCTTGCATGGGAAGTTTAAACCTTCCACCTCAGCCTTTGCTTTTCTATCAGCATTAATGTAGTCAACCATTTCTAAGCTGGTCATAGTTGGTTGTTCAGATATAGCATTATTGATGACGGTTAATTTAGCCATGATACTGTCCTTACTTAGTAATGAACCCTTGCCACATAGGAGATCAGCCCATCGAAGCAGTATCAGCTATAACTGATTTCCTCAAAGGCTCATTCCTAAATAACTGTTCGATGCTTTAGGTGTGTGTGCATGTGGTGCACAAGGTGAAATGCATACGAAAAAGCCACATTGCTGTGGCTATCTTATTGATTTAAAGTTTTATTACTCTTTTGGCTGAGTAACTGTTTTGCCCGCTGGTTTTGGGGGAATTTCTTCTGCCATGGTTGGGCGGCCAGTATTTTTAATTTTTACAGTGCGCGTCATGGTTTCTTTAATCGGAATGGATTTACCTAGGCTGCTAATCCAGCCCTTAAATAAGTCCAGCGTGCCATTTGGGTACAAGATTTTGTAAAAGTGTGGCACTCCCTCATCAAACCATTTAACAAGGTCTTTTTGCCCTTCCTCGCCCGGCAACCATGCAAGAGTG
>NZ_JAMPPR010000012.1:0-1471 GCF_028481645.1 Providencia sp. PROV141
AAAAATTACGTTATCCATAAGAATAGCGTAAACCAAGTCACCAATGGTTGCTTTGGCTGCACGACCTAGTTTCATCGGAATGTCAGTGAGCATCGACATATCATCGTTAATGATAGCTTGGCGAGTAATGCTGAATAACTCACCGTAAGTTGCCAGTGCGATAGTTGCCTTTTTGTCACCCGTAGTCACGTATTTGTATTCTGCACCTTCGCGAACTTCACGGATGGAGTTAAACCCACCCATTCCAACACGTGTCGCCGTTTTAAAGTCACCCAGATGCCCTTTTTTCGTCCATTTTTCAAACGTTTCTGGCGCTTCATTCCAACCTTGCAAAATAGATTTATTTGCTACATCTAACAAAATATTACCAAAGTCAGATGTGCCGTGAGTAAAGGCCATGCCAACCATTTGCATTGAGTTACGAGTCGCAATACCAACGCCACGATCCGTTAATGACATGCGAGCCAATTCGCGCAGTGTCATGCAGTTATAAGGGTTATCAGCATGTGCTTCATCATATCCCGCACGTGCCATCAATGATGCACGGACGCTATCACCCACGATATTGCCGTTATTTGCATAAATATGAGCACCGTAATTATTTTTATTTGTTGGTGTCGCCTCTTTGGCTACCACATCCAAAATTTTGTCTTTTGCTTGCTCGACGGTGCAGTTGATATCTGTCAGACACTCAACCATGATGCTGTCATGCTTACCACCAAACATCGCAAATAGATCTTTAATGTCATTCATGCGCGTTTGCTCGGCTTGTCGTGCTTGCGCTTGAATGCCTGCAGTATCTGGTTGTTGTGTATTGGTTGGGTTTTGTGGTTGCGGTACGGGATCTACCGGTGTTGTTGTGTTTCGTGGGTTAGCTAAGCTGTTTTTTAACGTGTTTTTTAATGAATTCGGCATGGATTTAAATTCCTCGATGCGTTTAGATGAAAGACTGGCCATGGCTTTAACCGGCTCAATCACAGTATTAGCAAAACCGTGCTCCACGCACTCTTCTGCGGTTAACCATGTCTCTTCGCCAAGCATGGCTTCAATTTCTTCTTTGGTTTTCCCAGTTTTCTCCATGTAGGCAGGAATTAAGACGTTTTCGACTTTATCGAGCAGGTCGGCATAATCTCGCATATCATTGGCATCACCCCACGACACGCCCCAAGGCTTATGGATCATCATCATGGCATTTTTTGGCATTTTGACTTCATCACCTACCATGGCAATAACCGACGCCATCGAAGCGGCTAGCCCATCGATATGAACCGTAATGGTTGCATTGTGATTTTTGAGCTGGTTATAAATAGCAATACCCTCAAAAACTTCACCACCAGGCGAATGAATATGAAGGTTGATATGGTTAATATTGCCAAGAGAAATTAAATCTTCGGTAAATCGCTTCGCACTTATTCCCCACATCCCAATTTCATCATAAATATAAATATCGGCTGAAGTTTCACTGGTCGCC
>NZ_JAMPPR010000013.1:0-13972 GCF_028481645.1 Providencia sp. PROV141
GGATTACCACCTCTAGCGCGAACCCAATCACTTTCTGTCGCAGCACCACCACGAATTTGTGCCTTCCATGCATTTGATTCTTTAAGCGGATCAATCCATGGCATGACAGGACCGTTGTATGTCGCGTTATAAAGTGAATTTAGGTCAACGTCAGCAGGGAGGGTAATCACTCTAGATGCAATAGCCATTTGTAGCCATTGCCGATAGACAGGCCGACTAACTGAGCCGCAAAAGGTATCTTGCAGAATGTAATAACCCTCAAATGACTCCACCAGCTCTTGTCGTTGTGCGCTGTATGTTCCGTTGTAATCACGAGCGATACTGGAATAACTCCCCCGACTACCGGCGGCAACAGCTCTTAACTGACCGTTTCTAAAATTTTCAAGGTTTGGGTTAGGCCTATCAGACTTGATCATGCCAACATCTTCACCGGGTCGTAATTCATCAAAAATAATCCCGGGAACAATATCGATAGTACGGTCCTCATATTCCCGCTCATCATCGTAAGTCCCTGCATCACCTTTCTTGATGTACATCCCTAGAGAGGCCGCGATACGTGCGGCCGTCAACTCTGCATCTTCGTAGTCTTTTAGAGCACTTAAACGCATTAAGATGCCGGAAAATAAACTATTACCGCGCAGCTGATGTAATCGACGCACATATTTCAAGTGCAGCATGTTTTCCGTCAGGATAGATTTAAGCTCCCCCATCTGCTGGCCTGCGGTTAACAAGTTTTTATAAACAAAGTAAGTTTGTGGGCGGCCCCAATCATTTAATTGGATCCCCTGTCGGATATTTTTCCCTGTATCATCCAAGTGAATCGGAACGAAATCAGGCTCAAGTGCTTCAAGCCAGAATGGAATACCCGCTTGCTTATCAAGCCCTTTCTGATTTCCTCTGACTAATTGAGCAAAAACTTCACCATCACGGATCCATGTTCGAACCAAAAGACGCTCAAGCATTGGACGGGTAAATTGCCCTGTAACCTCTGGACGAATGGACCATTCAGACCATGCGGTTCTGATTTGCTTGGCGAGGTCATCATGGATCTGCCCTGTAAGTGATAGTGGCTGTGGCTCAACAATAATCCCTTTGCTACCAACAATGCGCTCTTCCATTTTGTCGAGAATACCAATCACAAGGTCGTGGTTATTATCTAGCCATCGCGCTTGCTCACGTAAGGATTTACCACCAACTTGCGTTAATTGGTTCGCATTTCGATTCTCTCGACGCGCCTTATGAAGCCGAGAGGGGTTTGCAGCTTCATAAGCATGAATGGCATAGCGTGACTTGGCTCGTTGACTCGCCCATGACGGTGAAAATACCGCAATCGCCTTCTCCAACATATTCATGAGAGCCTCGCTAATTTATAACCAGGTGACTTGCGATTAGCGGCGCTACTTTGTGAATATCGACGCTCCCAATATTCCCGCCCCTTGCAGATCTCGCTAAGATTTTCCATTGTCATTGACTGTCCATTAAATGTAATACTCTTCCCCTGCAGTATTTCCATTTCTGCTTTTAAATACGCATCTAGCATTTCTTTAATTTGCTCACGGGTCATACCCATCCCCCTGAAGTTGCAGACACAGGAGCCCATGCCGAGCTTGTGCTAGGTGTGGTTTCTTGTGTTTCTGTTTGAATTTGTGTTGATTTTTGAGGAGGTTGATTAGGCGCCGGACGAGATGGTTTAACATCACTGATATCCGGCAACCGAGCCCATTTAGGCGGGTTCTCCCATTTGATTTTTTCGTAACCAAGCAAAATTACCAACGCATGCGCATAGACCATTAAGTCAAATGCTTCGTTAGCCCCTTTACCCGGTTTACTCCATTTCCCGTTACTGTCGCGCTCTTCATACGTCAATTCATCGTAGAAGGAATCATCAAGCCAATCTGGAAAATGAATATAGTTAGGGCCAACGGTGTCTCGCCCAAGATGAGCAGAAATGCGATCCTTAAGCTCATTAGTTTGTAATAAATGAATGGGTACATCACCCCGCGCTTTTGCTCGGCGATCTGAACGGTTAGTGTTATCAGGGTAAGATTTAGTAATGAGCTTGCTTTTCGCTTTACCATCCCCCTTAAATAAATAAACTCGCCTCGCTAACCCTTCCTTCTTACATTGTCGCCAAAATTTATACGCGTTATCAGTTACCCCTTCTTCCCCACCGGTATCTATTGCCATGCAATGGACGCCCATTTCAACGTTGTCATGATCGTGAATTGGGTAAGTTTTATCGAGCACATCCGTAATGAGAACATCCCAGTCCTCCGCGTAAGATGAAGGATTAATGGGCAGCGATTCACCATCTTCGTTTGTTCTTAGTGAATGAGTGATATCAAATCGGTCAATTATCCAACGCTCACCTCTGGTGCCATAGCCTGTGACCTGAACGACAAAACGCCGCTTTTTACCACCCTGAACGTCAATAGTTGCAACAAGAAAACGAACGCCATTAGGCACTGAACCATAGTCCCAATACTCTGCTCGGGCTTTAAGATCATCGCCGCTTCGCTGCTCTTGACTGATTTTTGGTAAATAAGGTTGTCCCCAATCGGTATTAATAACGGACTTTAGTGTTTCCTCACTACCGGTTCGCTCGTATTCCTGCTCCGCATTAAGTAAGTTATAAACTAACTTTTCCCATGTTTGATAAGCTGCTGCGGGGCCTTCCATCCAAAATGAAGCAATGCGCGACTCTCTTGGCTCACCCGTTACAACACCATTTTGGTCAATAGACTGCCCCTCTCTAAGCCAGACCCCTTTATTGTTTAGTTCTCTTTTCTGTTCAGGTTCGATAATTCCCATACAGTGTGGGCATTGTAATCGAGCGGCTTTGCTGCCCATTGTTGGGTCATCACCCTCACTAAAGCCCACCATATTTTCTCGAATAGGCAAGAAATATTCCGAACAATGCGGACATGGCCAATACCAGCGGCGGCGATCACCCCGATTATAAAGTGACAAAATCCCCGTTGTAGGTGGTGCCTCATGAGGTGTATTTCGTCGCCATTTGCTGTCTGTTATTTCTCGACCTGGGGAGCTTTCTACAAGCGTTTTTCCTGCCGACATAAATGTGGTTGTACGCTTTGCAGCTAATGTATAAGCATCACCCTCACCGTCAATATCTTCGGGAAATCGGTCATAATCCGTTAATGCCACAAATCGATAATCCGAAGAGGACATGATATTGACGGATGGCCAACCAATTTTTAAGTAATTTCCTGCCCTAAATGTTTTGTCATGGACGTTGTTATCATTGCGGTGTGGACTTAGTCTTTTAGCCACTTCACGACTAGAGCGAAAGGTTCTGTCTAATCGCTTTTTAGAATGCTCTCGCGCTTTTTCTTCTGTCATTTGGATAAGAAGAAAATCCGCGGGGTCACATACAATGACATAAACAATCCAGCCATCAATTAACCCCAGTGATTTACCCGTACGCGCTGGACCAACAAATATCACCGAATCATAGCGGCGATCTGAAAGGCAGTTCATGGGTTCAATAATGTAGGGAGTTAATGAATCATCCCACGGTATTGATGAACCTTCACCCATGGGAACGCGCATATATTTTTTTACTGCCTGAGCAATTGGCATTCTACGAGGTGCTTTCAATAAGGATGCAACATCCTTTCTTACCGTTGATGCTGAGGCATAATTTACTGTCATTCGTCAAAATCCTCCGCTTCCATCACGCGAGAAGCGAGAATATCCCGTAATTCATCAACAATGATTTGCACCTCAGTGAGCTGCTCCGCGTTCCACCCCTTATCTCGCTCTAATTTATCGGGCCACGTATCTAAAACTTGGGTTATTGCCTTAACCAGCACCGCCATTTCCAAATGCACATCAGCAACAGGAACTAATTGTTTAAGCGTAGTTTCCAGCTTAATTCTTTCATTTTCAGACTGATACCAATCCTTGCGCTCTTTAGGTGGCATCAGCGTGGGGTCTTGAAGGTTATTTGTATTTACATCGGGGTCGGCACCAAAAAGTATCGGCCCGATATCTCGCAAAGCATAAACGGGATTGCCTCGCACAATATTGGCAATGGGAGTATTTGCATCGAGCAATCGCTTTTTAACTGTTCCGCGATTTAAGCCGAATGCTTCAGCAATCTTAGCCACGCTCCAGTTGTAGGCGTCCCCCAGATTGCTGATGTTGGACATTGACACCTCACTCTGTCAGGTGAAAACTGATATTTTTATTTATTATCAGATGGATATAACACATTGAGGTGACAACTCATTTTGAAAATTGTCACCTCAATATTGATATTTTCAAACTAAATCAAAGAGTTAACTAACCTGCTGCTGACAGCATGAAAAATTGAAAATGAGCCGTTTCCCGCGCGCGCGCCGCCTCGTGGTAAGGGTGCCCCCTCAGGAGTACCTTTTGAATTATGCGTAAAATTAATCAATCTAATGAGTTTAAGGTTTCTTTGGTGGTGGGAGTGGCTTGGAGTTGCTAGACCGCTTGGGTTGATACCCTTTAACATTTGTACCGCCATCATTTAGTTGCTTGTCCAGATGTTCTCTGAATTGGTTAGGGTTATTGAAACCTTCGCTGCCCATGGCTTCCTCCATTTGGTTATTAACCGCCATAATCAATTTGAACTCGTATGGCTTCTTCATAAGTTGCATCACGCCAACCCGTCATCGTTTTGATATCATTACTTGGGCTATCAAGAGGATATCGTGAGCGCTTTATATCAACTTCTACTTGCAATACAGGGAGTCCAGTCAGGTTCTGACGCCTGAACTTAAAGCGCCCTGTCAGGCCTATTTCGTGGTTTCTATATCTTGGTAATGGCATATTAAGCAAACCCTGAGCTTTTACGCTGAATATCAGCCCGAATCTGTGTGATAGACGACTGCAAATGACTAAATTCAGACTCAACCTGTTGCTTAAACTTTTCGAATTCTGACTGCTCACGAGAAATAGCTTCACTTGTTCGGCTAATTTCAGCGGAAGCTTTAAGAGCCATTTCAGCAGGTACTTGAACACTGTTATCATTAATGCCTGTGGTTATTTTAAACCGTACTTGCTCTGCCCCCTTTTTAGCACCTTCTTTTGCTGCTTGTGTCATGGCTTTCTCTAGCGCAGCATTATCAATAAACACCCCATTAATGAACGCTCTATCAGCGGAATTTGTAAACACGGGTTCTAAGCACCCAAAATGGTTGAATGCAGCAAAATCAGTGATGAAGCCACCTTTGGCTGGTTGTTTCAGTCCAGTGCTAATCATCAGCCCTTCAATACGCTTTAGCTGCGCTTCCAGCTTATCTAAGTCAGTGCTATCGACTGATATCTTTATAGATAGGGTGGCTATTTCTTTTTTATCTGACATGACTGTCTCCATAAATGAAAAAGCCACCAGTGATTAGCTGATGGCTATTACATTAAAAATAATTTCAATCGACTATTTTCAAAATAAAAAAACTGATTTATTCTTAAATTGAGCGTACTAGCTCACAAGTGCAGTAGTCCACTTCAACTTACGGGAGGTATCTATGTTTCTCGTATACACCATCATCGTTATTGCTTTTTTTATATCTTTAGCAACAATGGATTCACCTGAGGGTGACCAGGTTAATTTTGATATTAACGATAAGCAAATAGGATATATGTATGTTATGTAACTACGATTGAAAGCCCTGAAATATTTATCTAACAGGGCTTTCCTTCTCGCCCCTACTATTCTAGTTGCAGAACACCGTGTTCTTCCGAGCCTGAATAAGCTATCAAACCTTCATAAACAATTTCATCACCATCATAGATGGTGCCTACTTCAAGGGTGTAAGTCAGTTGCCCCTCTTCCTGTGTAAACTCATAAAGAGACTTGATTTGTTCTGGTGTTAATACGATTTTGCTCATCAATAAATACTCCAATTTGGCTTAAGCAATAAGTAGTGGTAATATCCTGCCGCTGGTTAAGGATGACTGGTCCTACAACAATAATGATAAAGATACATTTCCATTAGATATGCCCTTCTATAGAGGGGCTTTTTTTATATCATTTAATAATCACCAAATATAATTGCGCATTTGAAATAACCTGCTAGGCTTAACGCTGATATTCATCGTAAAGCAACACTTTAGCCTACCGCTGTGTAGGCTTTTTTTATTTGCATACGCGTTTTTCAATATTCTTTTCCGTATTTCGTAACAATTTATACCTAGATTATTTAACTTATATTGGTATCATGCGCACACCCATTTGACATTTGGGTATTCATAAACAAAAATTGGTTCTATTAATCGAATATTCCGCCCCGCGCCAACGAGGGGCTTTTTTTATTCTTTCGGAGTGCTTTTATCCAACTCTTCACGGAATTGCTCTGGTTTATCAAAGCCTTGTGTTGCCATGTTATTTCTCCATTAAAAAGCCCCGCGATTGCGAGGCTGACATATTTTGTTAAGATTTTTTACACTTATTCATCAGTCAATGTATTAATCTTAAAAGTAGACATATATAACAATAAACTTACTAGGCAGTACATATAGTTAGCCCATATTCCACCAGGCGGTATGGGCTATTTTTTTGCCCTTTCAGCTTCAATATCTCGAATGGCTTTTTTATCTAAATTACATTGCTCGATGACTTTTAGTAGTGACTCATTTATCAACAGAGAGTCACCCCAAGGAAATGTCTCAGGGATGTATTCAGGTAAGCAATCATTGAGTAAGTGGGCTGGTATGGGTATTGGTGGCGTTTGAACGTATTCTATTCGCGTGGTTGTGCAGCTCGATAGTAGCATCACGAGGAGCATCAAGGGGAGCGCACTCATTATCCACAAGAACAGTTTTGATAATGGTTTTGACCTTTTCAGAAGCCACGGTTGCCCTATCCCGCTCTCTGAGATTATTTCGTGAGATTTCATTGAATGTTACCGAAAGTTCTAAAACGGTGGACAATATGAATTGATTGGCGGCTAGCTCATTAGCTTTCTTATCAAACTTATCACTCAATTTGTCGTAATCTTTCACAACCCAAATAAGCCAAAATAGCAAAATGACACAAGCGGCCATTAATGCTTTAGTTAGTATGCTTAGTTGCTGCCCCATCGTGCTTTATATCCCCTCACGTCAATATGTGTGAATGTTTTATAGCGACCGATGCCGTAGCTATCAGGAAAGATAGATTCAAGATAATCAGCCACTATTTTAGGCGCTACATCCTTGACTTTGATATCTGCCGCAGTGCCTAACAAGTGTTGTGATTTAGGCGCGCCACCTACACTTTTATTATGGTTGGTGCAGCGACGGCCACTGACAATAATTACTGGCTTACTAAAATGGGCGCGAACACTTTCAAGTATTTCAACCAACTTAGGTTCAACTTGATTTGCTCCGCACCCGTCTTTACATGCAAATTCATTACTATCGAAATGTTTACTTAATTTCATTTCTTCACCATGAAAGTAAAAGGCCGCCTTATAAGTGACCAGATTGATTTGATTCGGGACATTAGCTTACTGATAACGATGACCGTCATAATGTTTCCACCTGACGCAAAGATAACGAGGAATAAGATTAAATCAGCATAAACATCGGACGGGGCTGATACCCTTGCCCCTGTTAACGTTTCGTAGATTTGATAAACCATACCGATTAGTAATGCAGTTCCGACAATAGCGTCCCTTGTTCTTGGGTATCGACACAAAAATAAAATAAGCGTCGACAATGACATCAAAGAAATATCAGCAGCATCCCAAAAGTAAAGGTCTAGCCATGCTATAACCTCGCCGTACAACTTAAAGAAGGCTTCCATCAGTTACCCCCTTTATTTTGCCAGTCTTTAATGGCCTGTACGATACTACTGAAGTTTCGGTCTATTGATGCAACAATACGACTAAACAGCTTTCTAAGGTTGTCTTTGTTTGCAGCAAGCACCAGAACGGGGATTAACAAGGCCGAAATAACAATGGCTGTTATCTTAGGGCTAATTTCCCATTGCCATACCTGAGCAATAAAATCTGAGGCTTCTTTAGCAATGAGGATCCCTGCACCGAGTGCTAAAATAAAATGAAGTATCTTTCGTCGGTTATTATCTTTAGATGCAATGACGGAAACTGAAGCGCCAATAACTGCCCCTAGCACAACACCATAGTCGGCACCAATAAGGAAACCGCCCATCGCGCCACCGCCAGCAGCACCGAGGGTTATCCCTATTGATGTGCTCATAAATGATTTGTTCTCTTAACAGTTAATGAGAAGGTGTTTTACCTCTGCAGATAACTCGAACCGTATCGCCAGTTACCGTAGTAATGTAGGCATGATCTGTTCGCTTGATATCAAATGCAGGAACACCGTCTTTTGTTGTGTATTCCAGTCGAGCAACTATATCGGGATTATCGACTACTGGATAAAACTCCAGTCGGTACATTTTTCCCAAATAATGTGACTCTTCAACTTTACGGCCTTCACGTTCTGTCATTAATTTAAGTGCGTACATAGTTACGTTCCTTAGTGCATAGATAATAGAAAATAGAAAATCCACCAGCTACAGAAGCTAGTGTGAGTTAATGAATTCAGTTGATATTTAAGCAATAAAAAAAGGCCGCCTAAGTGACCAATTATTTATGCTCAGCTGTAGAATGGTCACGCCGCTTGCATACGCAGCAATGGCGATTCATATACCGCTCACCATCGTACTTTTGGCTTAGGTCATAAAGATTAGGTAATAGCGCCCACGCCACATAAAAATCATGAGGTGTCATTTCTGACCCCATCCAAGGACGAATACCGATGTGAACCCAATCACCCTCTTTTTCCACGCGAACTATACCAAGGTGCCAACCATCACAAGGATTGATGATAATGACATCCCTACCGTCTAAATCTTCAGTAGGCAGCTCACTGGCGGGTCTAAACACTAATTCAGTAGGTATTTGCATTGATGAACCTCAGAAAGCAAAAAAGCCGCACTAGGCGACCTCTTAATAATTATGTAGTTTAATCACTCTGCACTAGCAACACTGTATACACGGTACTATTCATCTATCCGAAAAAATTATTTGTGGCTAATGTTATACCCAATTTTCCACAAACAAGACCAGTAATGAAACGACAAAAACCACCATTAAATACTGCATTCCAACCATAAAATCTAAAAAACGATTAACTGCTTTCACAAATCCCTACTTTTTCACATGAACGACCGAACAAATTGTAACCAATCAACCCACCAAAATCCATATAAAAATAAGAGAAATTACATGGCAAAAAACCCGTCATTTCTGACGGGTTTGATTAGGGTTGATGTTCTTACAACTGATGTAGTTCGCAAATTAAATATAGTTCACTGTTGAAATTGTGCAAACTCAACTCTTCAGCTGCTAATTACTTTACCCAATGTGGAATAGCGACAAATAGAAGAACTAATACCAGTGCAGCTACCGCTACCTGTAATACATGAAAGATCCCCATAAATACAATCCCTTTATAATCAGCAATTAATCAATCACTTGTTATATAAAAGTAGCTATATTTTGTGGATTGTAAAGAAACTATGCGCTAAAAAACAAAAACCCCGCACAAATGGCGAGGTTTCATTCTATAAGTTAGGTGACAACGTATTCACTCTTATCACAATAGCATCGAATTTGCGTAGCGCACTAATACTTTTTTACTATCTATCACTTTTACTTTATTAATAACCTCGGAATCCATTTCTAGGGTTACACCCAGCATGGCTAGACAACCATCAACAAAGCCCTCGGCAACTTGCATCATTTGCCGAATTCGCCCCTCACTCATTTTCCATTCCTTGGCGATATTGCGTTTTGACACCCCATAAAGGTAATGCAAAACAATTAATTCTAACTCTTCCTCTTTTCTAACTTGCCGTAGCTTCGCAATAACGCTATCAATAATTATCCCGTCATCATCACTGCATGACTCTCTCGATGGTTCTTTGTTTGCAATTAGGCCTTTAAAGCCTGCAGCAATATGGGAATAATCGATACCCGGATTATCACTCGTCCAACCTGCCCATTTTTGTAAAACCAACTGAATATCTCTCATGCAAAAAGTCTCCTGCGTTCCGCACAACGCATTAACCGAAAACACCCAGTGCCGCTGAACGGTCTAGGAATCGAAATAAAAAATATAATTGGCTTCCGTGTTCGCTTTCCCACTCATTAGGATCCTTATGCAACTCGCTGTGGTGAATGCGACATAATGGGATAGTGAACAAATCATGGGCTTTAGTACCCATGCCACCCTGACCATGACCGATTAGGTGATGTGCATCGTCCGATGTGGCACCGCATACGCAACATGGCTGTGATTTAACCCACTGTAGATATTTATCATTAGTCCAGCACTGAGGTTTTGGCTTTAACATCAAGCTAGCTGGTGGCTCGGGATCGATGGTTAAATTTAATACAGATTTTGATACCCGTTCATCACCAACCAAGCCGCTGAGGTATTGGTCAGAAAGAGAGATAAGGCCTGATGGTTTATGCTTTAGCTCCTCAGGTAAAGTCATGAGCAACATTCTTCCACTGAATGTATTTAAATGTGCTCCTGGTCTAAATATCACCGCGCTAAGCTCAGGTATTAATATTGGAGTTAATATCCATTGGTGACTCATGATATTTTCTCCACTTTTGCATTGAGTGGCCTTATCTCAATTTCAAATCGACCACCTTTTACGACTTCACACCAAGTGATATCAACATGCTTAACTTGCTCATCGTCTTTCCAAATATTGGCATGGGTGATGGCGTCAAATGGTGCTTTTAGATAGTTATCAATATCCCTTCTGTGATAAGTGGGTGGGAACATCTTCACAATGACGGATACATTTTCAGTAATTACCCTAGGTCTTGGTCTTAATTGGGTATAAATAGCAGCTATTGCACTAGCCCGAAATGCACGCCCTTTTGCACTGATTAACGTTTTGCCGTTGATGTTCCGCCAGCAGGCATTAACACTTGGTGGAAAAGGTAAAATTAGAGATATTGAATTACTCACTAATTACCCCCTTATTCCATACAGTAACAGCCATTGGTTTATCATTAACATCGGGACCTTTAGCACCGCAGCGATGGCAGCGAACATAGAACCATGTCCTATAGCTATGACTTTCGACTGTCGTGTCGGAGCTATTGCAATAACGGCAAGGCTGAATTTCTAGCATGGTATTTTTCATCCAACCTTCCCCTCATGCTGAAGCTTTTTATTTTCAATAAACATTAAATCTGTTCTGGCGCTTCGCAATCTGGCTTTGGTGTTCTTTTCTTCCCTCAAAAGCCCATCGACTGATTTACGCAGTTCGTCACGCTTATTTAATAATTCACTCATGCCTCGGATTACAGACTCGGCATTATTCGCCCTAGCTAACAGAACATCAAAAGCCTCGACAACACAGCCACAATCGTTGCATTCAACTGTTCTATGCTCTTCATCGATAACTAGTGAATGATGCTTACAGTACATTTGCTGTCTGCTTTTTCTTCCCTTTACTTCCGTGTCGATAGTGGGAATTGCATCACTAGGCGCTTTGAATTGAATAACATTGTCATCTGCACTCATGGCCTCACCCCCGCCAGCAACTGATCTAACTGTTTAAGTGATTGGTTTCCCATATCGCCTATGTAAGCCTTTTCGACAACTTTAATGCCACACTCGAATCGAGGCTCAGGCTCACACTTCTTGATTTCGTCCACTTTTTTAGGCTCGGATGGTGACTGTGTTTTAAGCTTTTCTGCCCTCTTTGGTTTTTCCTTCTCCTCTAACTTTGTCTCCCACACTGCCTTTAGCTTTGTAATTGCATGGGGATCGATGCTGTATTGCTTTGACCTCTGCTTAGTTTTCCCTGCAGGGAAATTGCCGACATATTTTATGCAGCCAATTTTTTCCAGCATTTCAAAAGTTCGGTGTGCAGCGGATGGTGAATAACTAGCAACATTTTTTAGGATCGCTGCATTTATTGTTTTAAATTCGCGTCCAATCCTAATGACTTCAATTCCTTGCGTGTATTGGTATTCAGTTATCATTTTATGCAGCCACCCTCTTCGCTAACCACCTAACTTGCTCTATGAATATTCTGCCTCGTTCCTCTAGATCCTCACGCTTGATATAATCAAATGGTTTACCTGTCCATGACTTATCAAAAACGACAATAGCGCCAGCAAAGAATGCCCCCGTTGGCTTCTGTTTATCATCTGATGGGTTAAACCACGCAGGGAGCTCAAACCCAATACGACCGCGAATAAAGCAAACATGATCTGCATTTTCTGGCCACCAGCTTTCACTTGTTGCCGCCTTCAGAAGAAAAACATAGCGACCGCCTTTCTCTCTCATTGCAAAGGCGTGGTTCATTATGTGGCCAACACCCGTTATAGCCTGTTTTTCGTGATATGAACTGCGTGAATATGGTGGATTACCAAATGCAGCACCGCCAACTTCTTTTAGCTTTTCCGACCAGTCTTGAGTTAAAGCATTATCTTCTGCAGTGTAGAAGTTAGGTGCCTTAGTGTTTTTACCGTCAGTAAATAAATCGAGTTTGAATAGCCCATATATCGAGCTGATACCCCAGTACAATTCATCGGGTGTACACCACTGATCCCCAATTTCATTAAGCTTATGTCGTGGTTTAGCTTTAAGCGCCTCGAGGCTTTGAATGTATTTATTCATCAGATAGCACCTCGCTGCTGGTGGGATTTAACATACTCGCGCATATGCTTATAACGCTGCTGAACTTGAAAATGGTCAGCATGATGGTTTAAGTGGCGAAACTTCCTGCAGGTCACTAAGTCACGACGGGATTGATTCCATCTGTTACGAAGCTTGCGAATCGTGCGCCATTTACGTATCTGTTTGAATATGGCAATCATGCCTAGTACGTCAACGCCATAGATTGTTTTAGTTTCACTACGCATCATGCTGTCACCTCTTTCGCTGCTAGCTCTGCTGCTTGTTGCCAAATACCTAACCATGCCTTGCGACCTACAAAATCCGACATGTTACGAACACCCTGTTTACCCGCTAATTCAGCTGCGATTTCCTCAATGCGGTTTTTAGGTGTTAGCCTTGAACCAATGATCCGTGTGTAAGCATTGTCACGTTCTACGGGGTCGATACTTACAGCAACTTCACCAGGCTTGAGCCATTTACCGTTAACACAGACGGGGCGACCAGCCTCATGCCATTTCTGAGCTTTTTCAAAGTACTCCATGCAGTTTTCAGGGCTAAATAATGTTTTCGGGCGTAGGTAATCACTCATTCTTGAGTCATTTAGCCACTTGGCTGTGATGTAGTCAGTCACCAGAATTAAATCATCTGAGGTGTAATTTTCAGCTAGACGGGCTCTGATATGGCCCATAGTTGTTTTACCATCGCGATAACTTGAGTTAGTGACCTTGTTGAAATGATCTAAAACAGCTTGCGCATGGTCGGGCTCAGCATGAGCCTGACAAAAAGAGTTACTCTCTGTTGTAATCTCTTGAGTATTCTCTGTAGTACTCTCTGTAAGATCAGGGCAATTTGCCCCGTTCGATGAGGTCATTTTGGTACTGTTCGAACGTTTCATTTTGCGCTTATCGATAAGGTCATTTTGACCTGTTCGAGAGGCTTCGGCTGAACTGTTCGATGAGTTCAATTTGACCTCATCGGATAACAACGCATGTTCATAATTTATAGAGTAATAATTTGTGCGGTCATGGGTGCGTTTATTGATTTGCTCAATATTTAATACACCCAACTTTTTTAAATTGTTAAATGCACGCTTAATTGTGGATTCGGAAAAATACGGGAATTGTTCACGCCATTCTTCAATAGTGTTATAAATCCAGCGCCTACCGTCATGATCAACACCTGACGAGGTTTCAGATAGCCAGTATTGAACTTGCTGAAGCAACAAAGCCTCATTCAAGCCCAAGCGAACCGCCAGCTCAGGTATAACAATTTGTGGGCGGGTTTTAAGGAGTAATAAGCTACTCATACAGCCACCTTACTT
>NZ_JAMPPR010000014.1:0-436703 GCF_028481645.1 Providencia sp. PROV141
GTCGATTAAGGTTTTTATGCTTTTCATTGCTCACTAACCTCTCTCCCACTGCGGAAATAGTATTTAGCCCAGCTATCTCTTAGGGCTTTGCTATCTACCAATTGTTGTTCGGTCTGGTAGTTGCCCGACTCGTCAGCTGAGGTTATGATTTCTACATATTGAAACGGACCACATTTCGATACAGGTAAGCATCTAAATTGCTTTTTTGATTGAAATTGGTTTACACTGCTCATGCTAGTTACTCCACACAAGTTGTTATTAGCACCCGACGCCTCGGACCGCATATCTGGGGCGTCAACCTTTCTAGTTATGCTCATCATGGTTTAATCCCATAAACACTTTCCAAAGAACCAACAAACCCAAGCGCATAAGCAAAGACTTTTTCCATCTTTCTGTAGATAGCCTTTGTTTCATCTGGTGTTAGAACGCCATCAGAAATACTGTCTTTGATTAAAACGCTTAAAGCCCCTTGCATTGCACCAAGGCGCATTTGAATATCAAATAACTCAACCGTATCTAAGCTCTCAGCTTCAATTTTTACTGCCGGTGTAATTCCGTGACGTTCCATGTGATAAGCCACCAGCGCTTTGGTACCTGATAATTCCTCAATCGCTTCAAGTTCATCATTTTCAAAGAAACGACAGCCGTTTTTCTCATACAACTTGTTATTGAATGTGGTTTCAGAAATACCTAATGCACCAGCCATCGCTGAACGACCACCAGGGAATGCTTTACACATTTCTTTCACGACTTCTTTTAATGTTTGTTTGCACATATCTACAATTCCGTTGTTATTCTTGTAGTTAACTTAGCGACTTTCCTCTGATAAATTTGATAACAACTTTTAATTGTTATGGATATAAATCAGGGCGTAATTTACTTCTTGAAATACCTGACGCCTGCTCGACAACAAGCACTTTATCGGCGGGAACTCTTTTATTTCTGTTGAGCCAATTCCATATTTGTTGTTGTTTTACTGGTTTATTTAGAAGCTCGCTAATACGCTTTGCTAACTGCGTTTGTCCACCAGCTGCATTTATTGCGGCCTGCAATCCAGTAATGCATGATTCATTGGTTACGTGCACCATAACTCCCCCAAAGTTGTTATTAACAACTTTATATTAATCCAGAATAACAACTTTGACAACTTTTAGATGTTGGAAACTTCAACACTTAAAGTTGTAAAATACAATTACGAGGGAGGGAATATAATGTCGATAGCTAAAAGGTTGTTAGAGGCAAGAATAAAAGCAGGAATGAGCCAAGCGGATCTTGCTGAGAAAGTTGGTGTTAGCCAACAATCAATACAAAAAATCGAATCAGGCCAAACTAACGCTCCTAGGAGAATTGCTGACATTGCTAAGGCAGTAAATGTTTCCGCTCATTGGCTTCAATTTGGTGTTCGCGACGAAAATGGAAAGAAGACCGACTTTGAAGTAAAAGAATGGGAGGATGTTTCTGTATATAGTGATGCTGATTTTGTGGATATACCAGTGCTAGATATTGAACTTGCCGCTGGTTGCGGGGCTAATGCTGAAGTTGTTGAATCGGAAGAGTACACATACCCATTCCGTAGGGGTGAGCTACGTAAATACGGTGTTAGTGCTAGCAACGCTAGAATCGTTAAAATAATTGGCAATAGCCTTTACCCAGTACTAAATAGCGGTGATCTAGTAGCTATTGATATTAGCAATAAAAAGATTAAAGATGGTGATCTTTACGCTATAAGGGATGGGGTGCTGTTGCGTGTAAAAATTCTCGTATATAGACCCGACGGCGGGCTTATCATACGGAGCTTTAATAAAGATGAATACCCTGACGAGCAGGTACCTAGAAGTGAGTCTGTCGTCAGAGTTCATGTAATTGGCAGGGTTTTTTGGTCATCAAGAAGCTGGTAAGTATTTCATTAAGATATCTTCAGTCGTAATTTTCACGCTGGACTTACCGCTATCTCTATCATCAATGGCTTTTTCTATTTTTCTTCCGTGTGTTGAATATCGCCAGTCTCGTGAGGATAACCCTCCGATTACTAAGTAATCTGTAGACTGGGTCACCCTATCAGTAACGGAGCCTCCAGCATCTTCTATCATTTTTGATACAATAGACCTTTTGCCTAAAACAAAGTTTCCTGTTAGGCAAAAAGACGCTCCGTATAGATCTAGGGAATCAATATCGTCGCATGGTAATTGACATGATAGCCCATCAACAATCCCAGTATTTAAATCCGTGCCTGAAAAGTCAACTAAAGCTTTATATAGCAAATCGCTTTCATTTTGATCTATAACCCCATCTTCCTTGATTGTTTTAACTAGTTGATATAAATGCTTTCCGGGATAATTTCTTTTCAACATCCCATTTTGAGTTAACCACCAATCTAAGTAGTTAATTTCATCTATAACTTAAATCTTTGTCTGCCACAATCCCTTTGCAGAGCCCATTTAACAGATTAATATCTGACTCTTTAGAATACAAATCAACATTAGGCATGTCCATTATAGCCCGCTGCACATCTAATAGCGTCTGCTTTATCTCTTGCCTTTCTTCGGCCGTTATCACTCCATCCTCTAAAACCCTTGATATCCTCTCTTGTAAAAGCATTACAAATGGATTGCTAGAAATCACTTCAGAATCGGAGAGCCATGTCGTGATATATAAAATCTCAGAATCTGATAGTTCGCAATCGGACAAAACACCATCAATAATCGAAATCAGGTTAGCAAATAACTTGTCTCGATTTCTTTTGTAGTTGAAAGCCGGGTTGATGTTCATAGTTTCTCCTATTTATTTGTATATCCTTTAATTTTCTTTAAATTAAATCAAACAACATAAAGTTGTTGACAAGGACGTTAAATACAACTAAATTACAACTTAAAGATGTTTAGGTAAAAACAATTAATAACAACTTTCATTAATAAGGTCAGATTATGCAAACCAATTCAAATGAACCAATCGTAACTTTTAGTGTGCCAATGTCGCAGGATGATGTGCGCGAGTGGATACTAGAAAAAGCCAAACAAATTAACAACCTGCAAAAACTACGCAATGAACGTGATGAGCTGCAATCTAAACTCGAAAAGCTCGACGAAGAAATTGCAGAGTGCATGGATATGTGTGCAGTTACTGTTAGTGCTTAACTGAATTAAATTGTGTGGAGTCTTAGTATGGGAATGCTTATTTTAACCCGTAGAGTCAGTGAAGAAGTCATGATCGGCGATGATATTAAAATTAAAATCTTAGGGGTCAAAGGAAACCAAGTGCGGATTGGTGTTGCTGCCCCCGAAGAAGTATCAGTACATCGTGAAGAAATTTATCAACGTGTTTTAGCTGAAAGAAATAATGCCAGTGCTAGTAAGTAGTTATTGATAGTTTTGGTGGTGACCTGAATCTTCCACTCTACGAGGTTGATGATAATGTTCTATTCAGTAGCCACCCTTTTTCATAATACATAAGGCCACTGATATTCAGTGTTCATACTAGGTAAATATATTCATTATTTGTCAGTGGTCTTATTTATTGTGTGGAGTTAATTATATTTGAGGATATCTCATGAGTGTTTTTAATGTTAAAAATCTAGTTATTTATCGGATAACTCGCGATATTGATTTTAATAATATCGAAGAGCAGTTATCAAATTTAAAATATGAGCCTTGCGGTTCATTTGATATGCAACGTTTTGGCTTCATTCCACCACTTGGCATTGGTAATTCTGATTGTTTGACTCATAAAGTTAATGACCAGATGCTTATATCTCTTTTTAAAGAAGATAAAATGCTACCAACTCCTGTTATCAATAATGAGTTAAATAAAAAAATTGAGAAGCTAGAAGCAGATCAGGGTAGAAAATTAAAGAAAGCTGAACGCCAAGCCATTAAAGATGAAGTTATTCAGGAACTGCTACCTCGTGCGTTCTCTAAGTATACTCGTTTCGATGTATGGGTTAATCTTACTGATGGCTTTATTGCTGCGCTAGTATCGTCACACCGACGTGCTGAAGATTGTTTTGCAATGATACGTAAGGCTCTTGGTTCTCTGCCTGTCGTACCGTTAACGATGAAAGACCCTATTGAATTAACGCTAACAGAATGGGTTAGAAGCGGGCAATTACCAAAAGGCTTTATATTTGGTGAGCAATCAGAAATGAAAGCCATCCTTGAAGAAGGTGGAATTGCTAAATATACAAAACAAGACTTAATTTCTGATGAAATTCAAACGAATATTGAAGCAGGTAAATTAGTCACTAAATTATCATTAGGTTATGAAGATAGGGTTACATTCTGTATTGATGATAGTTTTGTTTTATCTAAGCTTAAATTTGATTCCGCATTTTTAGAAACTAATGATGATATCGAACGAGAAGATTATAACCAACGCTTTGATGCTGATTTCTTCTTAATTATTTCTGAATTAAATATTTTAATAAAAGCATTAATTGATTCACTTGGCGGCGAAGCCAAGCTTTAAATAATTTAACCAACACCAAGGAATTTAATTCTCTTTATTAAGAGACGGACTCTTATTATCTAAATTTTGCGTGGAGTATTAATTATGCCGAAAGGAAAAAATATTATTGCTGATAGCTTGGCAAATGATATCGCTAAACATTGTTCTGAGTTTGAAAAATCCCCCGAGTATGCAGAAATGATCGGTACTCATGTTAAAAGTCTTTATGAAAAAGCAATTAAAGATACTTTTAGCTGGGGAAATTTTCCTGACCGAGTTAAAAAAGCCCTTGAATCAGCACTTCCTGCAAATATTAGTGAAGTGGTCGACCTACCTAAATATAACCTATTAATGGCTAAAGAGCTTTCTAGCCAATGGGAAATGAATGGTGTCAGCGAGCAAATGGTTAACGGCATGAAAGATTTGGTATTGAAATTTATCAAATCACATGAAATTCCAAAATATATCAAAGCATC
This sequence comes from Providencia sp. PROV141, assembly GCF_028481645.1. Taxonomy (NCBI): domain Bacteria; kingdom Pseudomonadati; phylum Pseudomonadota; class Gammaproteobacteria; order Enterobacterales; family Morganellaceae; genus Providencia; species Providencia sp. PROV141. Next base: position 4,917 of record NZ_JAMPPR010000014.1, read on the forward strand.
TGACCTTTGGAAGGCATACGTAGATCAATACCAAGAAGAAGCGGCTCATGAGGGCTGGGGAAGACCTCTAGTGGTTATTTCCGAGGGAGAATATACATGGGAAAAAGGATTTTTTCATATCGGCTTGGAGAAAGAACCAGCTAGCGACTCTCTATACAGCCATAGAAGCAAAGAAAAATATCATCAGTGCGATACCCACCTTAGCTTCCATCAAAAAACCACTAGAGAAATGCGTGAAGACGTAGCAGTTATGCATGATGGGTATCCAGTTTACAACCTATACGCTGGTGAGCTTGAATACCATGACACGCTTGGTAAGCAAGTTGTTCAGTTCCGTTCTGAGTTTGAGCGCCTTGTTGGTGCGCTTTATTACGGCGGTAGCCTGTTAGTTTTAGATGAATCTGACGCTGATGAGATTCATTACAACAACGATTATTAATAACGAGGGTATTAATAATGCAACTTAGCCAAATTAATTTAATTTCCGCTATTTCTACTGAAATAGAAAAACAAATACCCGGCATACCTGCTGAACCTCGTTATATGAATGCCATTATTAAGGCTGCAAATTTGGTTTGTGAGGAATTTAAAAAGCCACTTGTTAAAACTTCTGAAGGTATGGGTCTTGCTGCATGGCTTGCTAGTGATGATGTGGGGGCGAGTTCTAAATATATGGCTTCCGTTCTTTCTGGTCAATTTAGCGCTCCACATCATTACCCTTGGGATGGTGCTGATTTAGGTCGCTGTATTCGATTACTGGAAGCAGTGCCAGAGCTAGCAAGCCAATTACATGAAATGAAAGCATGTTCGCCTCAGTGGTCTGCCGTTATCGATAATTGGGTTAAATGGAAAGAGCTTTACGATGCTGGTGAAGGTACAAAACTTTATCAAGAAATGAAATTAACTTACAAATCATTAAGGGGCTTGCCATGAAAACTCTACATGGACGCTGCATTCGTCGCTGTAAATTACAATTCAATCGGTTATTTGCCAAAATGAATTAAAAAAATACCGCCATGACGGAGGCGGTAAGGGAATCTTGATGAGTGATCTAATTGTAATAATAGGTATCAGCTTTTTAACATAGTTAATGAACATAAATCAATATCGAATGTTTAATAAACCAGACCTGGTAATAAAAAAATTGCCGACACGGATTGGGCGGCAAATTGTGTAGGGATATTTATAGTTTCTCTGTGTAAGCAATTTAAGCATAGTTAAGGCATGGAATTTAGCAAGGAAGCTAGATAAAAAAATGCCGACACAGGGAGGTCGGCGAAAATTGCACAGCTTGTTACTACTCTTTCGGGGTTAAGTGTAGAAGGTAAATAAGTGTTTGCCATGAAACGTTTTAATCCTAGCGATTAAATAGATGAAATGAATAAAAAAATGCCGACACAGGAAGCATCGGCGAGGACTACAAAAATAATTAGAAAGTTCAAATTAACTATAGGTTATAAATTAAAAACAATGATGAATTATTTTAATCATATCGATTAAATAGATGCAATAAGAGGAATGAATATGAGTAAGCAAATGGTTTTAGTTGCAAGGACAAATAAGATTGGCTCTGACTCTGAATGTGGGCTGGGTATTACTGAGGACGAATGGGATAAATTAACCGAAGAAGAGCAATCAGGATATATCAATACTGCAATTGATAATCTTGTTGATTGGTATGTGAAGACAGAAGATTAAGGTGGAGTGATGAAATTAACAGAATTTCAAGAAGGGATTATTTATGCAGTGGTTTTACTACAAAAATTACATGATCAACCGACAGCAGGAGCAGATATTTTAAAAGAGTCAGGTTTAGATAATATCGACTGTTCTAATTTTGACGACTATGACAAAGAAGCATTGAGAGTTATTAATGATAACTACGGCATGAGCCTAAAGGGGTTGTGATGGATAAATCAAGACAGCAATTTGAAGCGGAAATAAAGTCACTTAGCGACCCGTCAGAATTTGAATTAAAACTTAAACGTGCAAATAACGGATCAAATTACGCTGACCAATATGTAGATTTAATGTGGATTAGTTGGCAAGCATCACGAGAGAGTTTAATTAATAGCTTACCAGAAAGCATTAATTGCCCTACCGCACCAGAATTAATATGGCTACAGGTTGACCCTGAACCAGAGGAGATAAATAAACCTGTATATCCAGTTAATTTATATAGCGGCGATGTAACTTGGAGTTCGAGCAGGGAGTTCCCAACTGACACCTTATATGTTCGGGCTGATTTTTTACTTCAATCCGTAAAACAGTGCTAAGAGCACCAAAACAGAAAGCATGATTATAGCCAAAGCGCCAATGAGACAGCTAATACCCCTAAATAGACAAGATGCCACATCAATCCAGGTTGTATTTTCTTTATTGCGTCTCATTTTAGCCTCCTTGGCACAAGTTACTAAATTAAATAACTGAAATTTAATATACACCCCATAGATAAGGACTAGCAATGAAATATAAACACTTAATGGTAGATCTAGAAACTATGAGCAATAAAGGCAATGCCGCTATTGTGTCCATTGGTGCTGTGACTTTTGAACCAACAACGGGTGAGATTGGCCCTACATTTTATAGTGTGGTTGATTTAAGAAGTTGCGAACGTGCGGGTCTTCATATCGATGCTGATACCGTCCTTTGGTGGATAAAGCAAAGCGCTGAAGCTAGATCGGAAATTGTTGGTGTTAGTTATGAGTTAGAAGAATCACTAGCCGACCTAAATCTTTTTGCCGAGAGAGTTCTAACTGATGATGTTCAGGTGTGGGGTAATGGCGTTGATTTTGACAATGTTATTTTGCGTAACGCATATGATGCTGTCGGTTTAGATCCGTTCTGGAAACATTGGAACAATCGCTGTGTTAGAACAATTGTAGAGCTAGGCCGTAATGCTGGTATTGATCCTAAGCGTACACTCGAATTTGAAGGAGAACAACACAATGCATTAGCTGATGCAATTCATCAAGCTAAGTATGTGTCTATTATCCACCAGCATTTAATTAAACCAGTTAACGACGATATTTAATTTTTAAGTCTGTATGCGGCAGGCGTGGAGGTGATTATGTCTATTAATAGCATGGGTAAATTGATGAAGGCCAGTAAATGGGCTCAGCGCGAGTTTGAAAAAGACTCTATACCCACCCCAAAAACACTTAAAAGATGGGTTTCTAATGGGGTTATTAATGGAAAAATTATAGATCAGTCAGTCTGGATTTTTTCTAGTGAAAAAATGGATGTCGCGTCTTCAATCTCAAGCCATGTAAATGCTTTGATAGAGGAACAGTAAATGGCAGCAAGGCCAAGAAATAGGCAATACAGACACTTGCCAGACTTTCTCAACTTTGACAAAACCCGCCAGCGTTACGTGTTAACACTGATAACAGGCAAACGAAAAACCATAGGCACCGACCGTGCCTATTCAATCGCTGTCGCGCGTGAGTATAACCTAAGAATGCGCCCAGAAACCGCTGTCAGCTTAAATGGGCTAATTAATGAGTCTGGCGGACTCAAGGGTGAAGGTGAAGCTTTATCTATTCATATGGATAGATTAATGGAGCGCATTGTTAAAGATGAGCAGCCAGCAAAAAGCACCCTATCCGATTGGAAAAAAGACATTGAGCGCATAAAAGAGTTTTTTAGTGATATTGCTTGTTGTGATATTACTCTAGAGCATGTTAACGATTATATAAACCATTACCACGCTGATGGATCTGCTAACGTCCAAAATCGGAAAGTATTATTTTTGAAGAAAATATTTAGCTACGCAATGGATGAATCATTAATGCTAGATAATCCTGCCGCACGTAAGAAAATGCGAAGATTGGAAGGAAAACAAAGAAAGCGTCTATCATTTGAAAACTTTATTAAAATACGCAATTTTGCGGAGCCTTGGCTACGTACAGCTATGGATCTAGCTTTACAGACAACACAAGCAAGGCTTGAAGTTTCAAGAATAAAATACAACATTAAAAAACCCAAAGAAGGCGTTTGCGGTTGTGTATGGCTTGATGTGCCAGTAAATGGTATCTATGGAACGTTATATATCCATAGGCAAAAGGTTAAAGATAAAGAAGCGGCCCATGTTGCAATTCCAATCGGTGGCGAATTAAAGCGGATCATCGAGGAAAGCAGAGATAACATTGCAAGCCCCTATGTTGTTCATCGGCTACCAATAAAAAACAGCAACCCGATTAGCTCAGAGGTTCAGCACCCTACACAAGTGGTACCTAGTTATCTAAGTCGAGCATTTTCAAAGGCAAGGGATAAAGCAGGAGCATATGCAGACTTACCACAAGAACAACGGCCAACATTTCATGAAATAAGGGCTTTAGCAGCGCATTTATTTGAGAAGTCAGGCGTAGATCCTCAAGCAAGGATGGCGCATAGTGATGCGAAATCCACTAAAATTTATACGCAAGATCATGTTGAGTGGGTCAGCGTACCGCATGCTGAAATTAAGGTGGGATAGTGGTGTAAAACAGCTTGTAACTCCTTGATTCATATAATACCAAAATGACCAATAATCCACTGTTTCCCTATACAGTCGAATCAATCATAATAACATCAAAATCAATAGGTTATGTTTTAATTGTATATAGTCATGGGGTGTCGGGGGTCGTAGGTTCAAATCCTATCATGCCGACCAAAATTCCCTAAGAAAACCAACCTGTTATGGTTGGTTTTTTTGTATGTGTAATTTTAAAAAGGTAAAATGACGGTAAAACCACGGTAAAATCCCAGCCAATTTCCTAGCTTTTAACCACTGGCAATTCATCAACGTTTGTCGTATATGCTGACAACATTTCTCTTTTCATCTTGTATACGCTATTTACTACTCTTACTAACAAACAATCATTACACATACCTGTCAATTACTAACCATGGTTATATTTCCCATAGTCACTAGTACTATTGTGTGCGTTATACCAACAACAATCCTTAGCGATTCATAGAACCATAATAAATCGCCTTGTGATGTGTATTAAACTTTACCAAAACATAAGATTTTAATTATGATTTTTGAGCACTAATAATAAATATCATTGGTCGCTCTTTTTCCTCATCTAATGTAGGATTTTCTATAATTTGCTCGCATGATGGCCCCCACTCGTCCAGTGCAATTATTTCAAACCCAGCAGAAATTAATAAGTTAATCCAAGTTGATAATTTTCTGTGCTGCTTCACGACACCATCAGCAAACCAATTGCTAATTCTATTGCCTTCTTGCTGGTACTGATTAACCGGCCAGGCTTTATTACCATACTTATCTGTACACCATTCTTGAATAAGTGGTGCGGTGTATATTGGATGCTCTGCTGAAAAAATCACCCTTCCACCTTGATTTAGAGCTTGATACAACTTAGCTAATAGAGAATAAATATCGACCACATAATGTAGTGCCAGCGAGCTATAGATCAAATCATATTGTTCAGTGGGTAAGCTCAACTTTTCCAAGTCAGCACGTAAATAAATTATTGCTGAATCATCTGTCATGGAAATTGCTTTTGTTAGCATTTTTTCTGAGAGGTCAACACCCGTTACCTGTGTTGCCCCTTGAGCCCTAGCCCAACGACAAAACCAACCATAACCACAGCCTAAATCTATAATAGATTTTCCATTTAAATCTGGTAATAACCGTTGTATTGCACTCCATTCTGGTGCACCATTAAGCCCTTTGACTGAGCGAGGCAATGTTGCATAGCCCGCAAAAAAATCAGGATCATCATAAATATTTTGAGACATGGTCTATTCCCACAATAATAAGAAACTTAGGCTATCATATTCTATATTTCTTAATTTTGATAAGAAATAGCACTGTATCGCTTTACAACGACTCAATGATAGTAAAGAGCAAACTTTATGGTAGCTTTTCAGCTAACTGTTTATAACATTAAAAATCAATAGGTTAATAGAAAAATAACTATAATGAACTTATTTTAAGTTTTCATATTAACCTTTTATTTAAACCAACCCTATGCGGTAATATTTTCAAATTAAGACATTTAGCATTGGCAAATAACTGATTAATAATGAAAACTAACTTTAGAGTAGCAACACTAATTGATATAAATGCTATATTTTCCATAGATACCATTGCGACAACAGAACGCTATGAAGACATTATCCAATGGATCGAACAAGGAATATGTTATGTACTGGAAGCCAACAACGAAATATTGGCGTATGGTGTTCTACATTATCATTTCTATTCCCATGCCTTTATAGAGTTATTAATGATAAATAAAAACTATCGTCGGCAAGGCCTTGGTCTCATTTTAATTAATAAACTAAAAATGCAGAGTAAAACCCAAAAAATTTTTACATCTACAAATCAATCAAATACAGCCACTCAACAACTCTTAATAAAAGCTGGCTTTATTCCTAGTGGCTACATTGAAAATTTAGATGATAATGATCCCGAACTTATCTATTGCTATATACCTGATTAAAACCATCTACATGGTGAACTATAATAGCGCTTTATTCATCACAACCGTTTGCAAGGTGCGATTAAATTGCTGATACACTTCTTGAGCTATCACTTCTGGATAGCTTAATACCCTAAGCTTATGAGGTATATTTTCTGGGTAATAACTTGGATGTGCGTGAGCGTATTCGTTTTGCTGAAAACCGCAATGTTGATAAAAAGACCAACGTTTTTGGCTAACTTCATCAATAATGGGGTCTATTTCTAGAATTACTTTACCAACATCATGGCAAAACAGTTTTAATACCTTTTGCCCATAACCTTGCCCTCTTAATATGGGGGAAATAGCAAGGTGCTCAATGTAATAATAATCTTCGATTTTCCAACAACCAATGAAACCAATAAAAGTGTCATTCTCTTTGAAATTGAGTAAATAATAATCGCTATGATTTAATATTGCCTCTCTTCCTTGGTAGCTTCTTTGTTCATATAACGGAAAAGCGGTGTCATACAACTGGTTAATCATTGCTATCGATTGGCTATCTTCACTTGAAACTCTTAAAGCATGTAACATTTAATCAAAACTCACCCTTATAAAAAATATTATCTAGCATACCTATTTTAAATTTTCTGACAATTATTTATCGTGAATTCATAATATTAACCTTTTGTTTTATCTTGCTATTATTTTTTCACTTCATTCGCTGATAAAAATATTTGTGGCTCTATATTGACTTTTTTACCTAATAGTTCTAAAAATACTGTATATTAATACAGTCTTTACTAGAGGCTATCATGTTACGTATCGAAGTATTATTTGATAAGAACGCTCCACAAAAACCAAGTTCAATTGTTTTGCAAGCACTTGAAACTGAGATTTTACGCAAACTTCAAAACCAATATCCTGATATGATAACGCGGGTTGGGTTTAGCTCACAACAACGCGTTAACATCTCTGGAACTAAAATAACGGAAGATAAAATTCGTATTGAAGAGATACTGGAAGAAATATGGATGGATGATGGTTGGATCCCAGAAGAAACAACGGTGGATTAACCTAATACTTAAAGGAATGTTTACCCATTGTGTAACATTCCTTTTTCTTTTACTAAAACTCGTAATTAAACCCAGCCTCATCGACAAAAACACTTCCACTAGCAAGAGAATAAAACCAAGATAATGCATTGATTATTAAAGAAATTACTTGTTTTAAATTTCTCATATCTAAATTTTACTCGCTATTTATTAATAGATTTTATATCTAAGAAAAGCTTTAATTTCTTTCACTGGGTTTAATTTTTTATTTCCTTCACGAGTTGTTCTAACCTGCGAAATACAGTTATCAACATTCACGCAAGTAGAAACTTCATTTAGCGCTAGAGTTGATAAGCTAACTGAGGGTGAATTATTGAAATCTTTTCCCATAAATATTAAAGCAAGCGCGATTGCTACTATAAATAATGGCACCTCATAAAATGCTTGTTTCATTACCAATGCTCTTATTGTTTGAGTGATGAAATGATAATAAACAATCTATTTCTTTGTACCTTAAAAATGAGTTAAACCAACCTTAAGATATGCTTAAATCTGATTCAAACTTGAACTATGCATATTGTCTGATACTCACTGCCTGCTTATACTTGTTTGTAGAGGTGATAATATGAATATCCTATTAGTCGAAGATGATCTTCAGTTGGGAAAGGCACTATGTCGAGGACTGGAACTGGCAGGCTTTAACCCTTGTTGGGTAAGGCTACTTGCAGACGCAAAATTACAACTTGCCTCCCGTAATTTTGACTTAATGCTCTTGGATTTAGGCTTGCCTGATGGCGATGGCCATGAAGAACTCATTACTTGGCGTAATATGGGGGAAACTATCCCAATAATTATTCTTACAGCAAGAAATCAAATGGATAACCTAGTTTCTAGTTTAGATTCAGGTGCAGATGACTTTTTAACAAAACCATTCGCTATGCCTGAGCTTATTTCTCGAGTAAAAGCAGTTAGCCGCCGTATGGCTGGCTTTTCATCTGAAATATGGCAACTTGGTAACCTGCAATTAAATCCTCTTAATCACCAAGTGACCCTAAATGAACAATTGCTATTGCTCTCTGGGAAAGAATATTTATTGCTCTATGAATTAATCAAAAATGCGGATAATGTCGTAAGAAAAACAGATTTAGAACAGCGTCTATTCGGATTAGACGATGTGGAAAGTAACTCTTTAGAGGTTCATATTCATAATTTACGTCGAAAAATAGGTAAAGACCGTATAATTACTATCCGTGGTATTGGTTATTTATTAAAAAAAGAAGTGCCACTAAGTGAAAGTTAAATCATTTTTTATTTATACGTTTGGGCTACAAATTAGTTCAGTTATTTTCCTTTGGCTGTTATTAGTTGGTTGGCTACATTTTTTTTATTGGCCTTCAATTCATGATGAGTTAAATGAGCAACAGAACGTCATCACTCAAGGGTTTGCTAAAACACTTGATGTGGTTGCTGATAAGCCAGAATATTTCAATAAAATTGCTGATAATCTACAAGAACTTTATTCTACGGCGATGGAAAGTGGTGACGATATTAGTTATCGACCATTTATGATTGTTAGAGATAAACAAGGGAATGTCTATTATCGAAACAGTGACAAGCTACACGTTCCATCGATTAAATCCGTCTCTGAGCTCGCTGTATTACATAAAGACTGGCACTTTACGTCTGCATGGAATGACAACAAAACCTTTGAAGTTGTTATTGCCGAATCTTATAGTGACCGTAAATCCTTATTAGGTAGCCCAGCCGAAGGCACCGCCATCCCTCTCGCTTTTATTTTGGCTATTATGCTGTTAGCAATTTTAATTACTGCTTACTTTAGCCTACGGCCTTTAAGGCAATCTGCAAAACTAATCTCTAGCCGCCAGCCGGGTAATTTAACTCCAATAGAAACGAAAGAACAATATAAAGAAATTAGGCCTATCATTGCAGCAATCAATAACCTTATGTCTCGTGTTGATGCTGCGAATCAACGCGAAAAGCGCTTCATGGCAGATGCTGCACATGAATTACGAACACCGATTGCAGCTGTCATAGCTCAATTACATTTATTAATGCAAATTGATAATCCAAAAGAAAAAGAAGAAATCATTAATGATATGCAAGAGACTTTAAATCGTGCAGCTTCTCTATCACATCAATTAATTGACTTAGCACGCTTAGAAACTGAAGATTTTTTATTAAATAAAGAGCAGGTTGACCTTCCCGTATTAATCAGCCACTTAATATCCTCACATATACCTTACGCCATTAACAAAAACATTGATGTCGAACTACAAAGCCCAAAATCGTTTTATATCCTCACTGATAAACTTGCACTGAGTAATATTTTTACAAATTTGATTGAAAATGCGATTAAATATTGCCCAGAAAAAGGGAAAATAAAAGTTATTTTAAAAAACCTAACTCCATTTGGTGGAACTATTTCTGTTCAAGATAACGGCCGAGGAATTCCAGAAGAAAGCCGTCAACTTATATTTTCTCGTTTTTATCGAGTTCCTGGAACAATGGAAACCGGAAGTGGTTTAGGTTTATCTATCGCTCATAATTTAGCCCATAAAATTGGTGCAGTAATTAGAGTTACTGATGGATTAGACAATCGAGGCATTGGTTTTATTATTGACTTACCCTAAATCTAATTATGTTATTGAGTTAACAGCATTCACTATTTTTTCTAGCTAGAATACACCTTTTATAAGTTAATATACGTACACTTAAAAGAGGCAATAATGTCCAAGGCATTAGTTATTATTGATCTCATTGAAGAGATAATTGGTAAAAATGGCTTATCTAATTCTAGCTATCAACAGACTTGCTCTCGCAAAATCGTTGAAAAAGCCAATCAAGCAGCACAATATGCAAGAAGTCATCATATCCCAGTTATTTGGGTTAAAGTTGGGTTTTCAGACAATTACCACGATGTTCCTGCTGGCTCCCCAATGTTTCAGCAAGCCAAAAGCCTTGGTGCCTTAAAATTAAGTGGTAATGGGTGTAATTGGGCTCATGACCTTGAAGTGGCATTTCGTGACCCTGTTATGATTAAAAAAGGTGTTTCTGCGTTTGCAGGAAACCATTTCCATAAATGGCTTACCGAAAATGGCATTACAAAATTGTTTATTGGCGGAGTTAGTACCGTAAAAGCCATTGAAAGTACAGCTCGGCAGGCTCATGACTTAGGGTATTATGTCACCGTACTTGAAGACTTATGTGCCGCTCCAACGCCAGAACTCCACCAGCAAAGTATTCAGGCATTGGATGGAATGGTAACGGTTTCTTCCGTTAAAGAATTTATGCAATTAAAATAACACTTAGATATCTCATGAGATTATTTTAATTTTTGCAAGTATATATCCCGTAGCCGGGTAGCAAGTTTCCCCGGCTTACCTTCCCCAATCAATTGGTTATTCACCATAATAACTGACCAAACTAATGTTGTTGCAGAAGTAATAAAGACTTCTTTTGCTTCTAACATTTCATCAATGCTAAATGGCTTTTCAACAATGTCTATTTCTTGCTCCCGAGCAAGCTGTAAAATTGCTTGGCGGGTAATACCTGACAATATCTTATTACTTAGCCCTCGTGTTTGTATTTGGTTCTGAGGAGTAATAATAAAACAATTACTGGAACTTCCTTCCGTAACATAGCCATTTTTAACAAAAATAGCGTCATCTGCACCTTGTTGCTTAGCGTATTCTTTTGCCATAGAAGCCGCTAATAAGGCGACTGTTTTAATATCACAACGTTGCCAACGAATATCATCGACAGTGATGACTTTTATTCCATATTTAGACTTTTCATTTTCAACAATCTTCGTCTTTTGTGTAAATAAGACCAATGTTGGCTTCGTTTTTTTATCAGGATATAAAAAGTTGCGTTGTCTTGCATTACCGCGAGTCAGTTGTAAATATACAAGCCCTTCCTCTATATTATTTTGAAGAACTAGTTGAAGATGAATTTGCTTTAATTCTGCTAAATCGTAAGGTAATGATAGCTGTAATTCAGTACAAGAACGCTGCAAACGGGCCATATGATGTTCAAAGTCAACTAGCTTACCGTTAATTATTGCTGTCACTTCATATACTGCATCAGCAAATAAAAACCCACGGTCAAAAACAGATACTGATGCTTCTTCTTCAGGTAAAAACTGGCCGTTCACATAAGCAATCATGCGCTGTATTCCTTTATCAATCAAATCATTACCTATTCTCTATTTAACCATACACCATATTGTAAAAATTACCTTTCAATTCTTCACATTTTTGTAGTCATTTATAGATTTTCATCCGTCTTATCGGAGTATCTTTCAACCAAAAGGAATGCCAGCAAAGAGATTAAAATATAGTTTAATATTTAAAATTATTTTTAATATTAACTTGACATTAACATGCTAATGGCTAAAATGCTCTCACGTGATCTGGATCACATTTTAATTTGGAGTTACCGATGAACAGCATCAAAGAATTTATCAGCAGTGTGCAAGAAGTTGTTGAATTACTCTCTAAACGTTTTATGTAAGCAAGTTAATCATTTTGTAGTCAATCAAACCTTTTAGTTACCTAATCATTAGCGTTAATTGCATTTATTTTGCACAACGACCTTGCAATCAAGGTCGTTTTTTTTATTCAAAAACATTTTCAATAATTTCAGCTACAACCGCTGTCCCTATCGCAACTAGAATAAGATCCTGACCACTTACTTTCCATTCATAGCCAACATAAACAGGTAATTGCGCTAAAAATGGTGAAGGTAACGCTTTTTTTGCAATACCTGGAGGAAGCGGTTTTCCCCTACTCACTTGCTTTGCAATACCTGGCGGCAAGCTTTGGTATCCCGTCAAACCATACTCAATGGCCAAAGGCCTTACATGACCAAAACTCACATTAAAACTCACACTCGAACCCCGTTGTTTATCGTAATACTTGTTCGATTTGGTATGTTTTAGCTGTTGATTACTATTTTCTTTATTTGATTTATCTTTGTTCTGATTTCCTTTATTTCCATGAATTTTTTGATTTCCTTTACCATTCTCTTGACCTTGATTGCCATTAGGAGATGAATTTGCGAATAATGGCGTACAAGCAATAACAGGCAATAAGATATACTGCAAAAGAACTGAACAAAGCGGCTTTTTAAATATGTTCATAATAAATTCCTGCAAAGTGAATATAATATTAGGAATATTTTGAAGAACATTATGCTTAGTTATAGAGACTCACAATCAGAAAATACTTATCACACGTAATGTTATGTAAATGTTACTTAACCCATCAAATTAACGAACGTCCTCCTTTATAATAACCTTTATTATCATCAGTATTGCATTCATATACTAAGCAATACTTAGAACTAACAATAAGAATTAGGACGGAGTTTAATATTGTTCACCATGAATTTTCATTACTAATATGATAAGGTCGTTTGACTATCTAATATTTTTATAAGTAATCGTTCCTAACCCCTAAAGAAGGAGAAACCATGCAGCAGCAACTGCTAGACTGGGTACGTCAGTTCAACCAAGATTACGCTAACCTTGCCTCTTTACTGATGGTACTCGGTTTAATTCTGATCGTCGCCTGCGTATTACATTTAATTCTACATAAAATATTACTTCCACAACTCGAAAAACGCGGGCAAAAAAGTGCAGGAACTTGGGTTCATTTAATCACTCAACATAATCTTTTTAATCGCTTTGCTTTTGTTATTCAAGGTGTTGTTGTCAATATCCAAGCAACGCTATGGTTGCATTCAGGTTCGACTGCACAAGCCGTTCTAAAGGTCGGTTCACAGGCATGGTGCCTATTATTTGGCTTACTCACCCTCTATTCTGTTCTTGATATTATACTCGGTGTGCTCCAGCGTGCCGCCAAAACTGCGCATTTACCGCTTAGAGGAATATTCCAAAGCCTTAAGCTGATTGCTACAATTTTAATTGGCATCATGATAATTGCGCTATTAATTGGTAAATCCCCACTAATTATTCTTAGCGGCCTTGGCGCAATGACCGCCGTTATGATGTTAGTGTTTAAAGATCCCATTATGGGCTTAGTTGCAGGAATTCAACTTTCAGCCAATAACATGGTTAATATTGGTGATTGGTTAGAAATGCCTAAATACGGCGCTGATGGCGCTGTTGTAGATATTGGTTTAACCACAGTAAAAGTGCGTAACTGGGATAACACAGTTACAACCATTCCTACTTATGCCCTTATTTCTGATTCCTTCAAAAACTGGAAAGGAATGACTGAATCAGGTGGCCGCAGAATTAAGCGTAGTGTCCGCTTAGATGCCAGCAGTGTACATTTTTTAACATCTGAAGAAGTAGAACAATGCATTAAAGCAAATTTACTTGAGCCCTATATCGAACAGAAAATATCGGAGATTCAAGTTTTTAATTCTAGTCTACCTGATGATAAAGCGGTTCCTTTAAATCAACGCCGTTTGACGAATATAGGGACTTTCCGAGCTTATATTGAAGCTTATTTAAAATCACATCCTAATATTCACAAAAATATGACGATCATGGTCAGGCAGCTAGAGTCTGACTCAAATGGTATCCCAATCGAAATATATGCATTTACCAATACAACCGTATGGGTGGAATATGAAAGAATACAGTCAGACATTTTTGACCATATCTTTTCAATCCTTCCGCAATTTAATCTGATGGTACATCAATCACCTACCGGAAATGATGTTAGAATGATAGGCAATTCCCCAGAAAAATAATTAATACTAAGTAATTAGTTAAATTTTCTTATTTATCTACATCTAAAGTGGTATTTAAAAGGAGGGTATATCCCTCTTTTTCCTTACTTCTCGACCCATTGTTATATATAAATTAATATTTCGATAGTTAATAAAAATCAAACTAATTTATGTTCTGATTAATGAAAAACCCTTATAAATTAAATGAATACATTCATCTTATCAGGGATAACATTGATGTAAGTCATGTAACTCAACAGAAACTTTTTTTAACATATAAAACAAGAAAGTAATGTTGTTATTTACATATAGGCAATGTCAATGCATAAAAATAAAATAAATACTCAATTTGGAGAACTGAGCAGGAGGGAGTTTATACAAACCTCTGCAACCGTTGCGGGTGTCGCTGCTGTTGCTGGCTCAATCACTCTTCCTTTTGCTGCTCAAGCAAAAACACCAGCAATCATGCCTGACGAAGTCAGTGAAAAAATTAGCTATAGCGCATGCTTAGTAAACTGTGGTAGCCGTTGTCCATTAAAAGTTCATGTGAAAGATGGTGTTATCAGCCGTATTTCCAATGAAACGATGTATGACGACTCAACATTAGGTGAACACCAAATCCGTCCATGTTTACGTGGTCGTTCAGTGCGTTGGAAAACCTACAACCCAGACCGTTTAAAATACCCAATGGTTCGCGTTGGTAAACGTGGTGAAGGTAAATTTAAAAAGATTTCATGGGATGAGGCGACAACCATTATCGCCGAAAAACTGAAGTATACTATTGATAAATATGGAAGTGATGCCATTTATTACCAATATGGCTCAGGTTCAACAGGCGCAAACTTACACGGCCGTGCCGCTTGTAAACGTTTATTAAGCTTAACCGGCGGTTTCTTGGGTGATTATGGCACATATTCATATGCTCAATTAATGGAAATAACACCTTACGTATATGGTAGCGTAGAAGAATCCTATTTATCTGAAATCCAAAATTCTGACTTAGTCGTTATGTTTGGCCACAACCTTGCTGAAACACGTATGTCTGGTGGCGGTCAATTTTACGAAACTCTCAATGCGTTAGATAAAAGCAAAGCAAAAGTTATTATCATTGACCCGCGTCGCACCGATAGCGTCACAACCCTTGGTGCAGAATGGATCCCAATTTATCCAGGCACTGATGCGGCATTAGTTGCGGCTCTCGGCTACGTCATGATCGAAGAACAGCTGACTGATGAAGAATTTCTGAAAAATTATTGTGTCGGCTGGGATGAATCGACCTTACCTGCTTCTGCACCGCGCAATGCATCATATAAAGATTATATTTTAGGTAATGGCCCGGATGGTATCGCTAAAACACCTGAGTGGGCGAGCAAATTAACCGGTATCTCAGTCGCACGTATTAAGCAACTTGCACGTGAAATCGGCAATGCAAATAGAGCATGGATCTCACAAGGCTGGGGCTTACAACGCACAGAAAATGGCGAGCAAGCTTGTCGCTCCATTATGATGTTACCTCTGATGTCCGGCAATATTGGTCGTGCTGGAACAAATACTGGGCTGTGGGGAAATAGCTATGCTTACCCTGTCGCAGGTTTTGCTTTACCTAACCCAGTAAAAGCCTTGATTCCGACTTATATGTGGTCAGAAGCAATTGTTCGCGGGAAAGAATTAACCGCAGAAAATGGTGGTATTAAAGGTGTTGATAAACTAAACAACGACATCAAGTTTATGTGGTGTTACTCCAGTAATGTCATTGGTAACCAACATGGCGATTTAAATAAAACGCATGAAATACTTGCGGATGAATCAAAATGTGAATTTATTTTAGTGTGGGATAACCATGATACCCCATCCGCAAAATATGCAGATTTATTATTACCGGATGTCACAACGGTTGAAACTAACGATTTAATCAATAATTCCTATGCAAGTGGTGCGTATCACTATTTAGTTCGCCTACAAAATGCGATTGAGCCACTGTGGGAAAACCGCCCTAACTATGATGTTTTAGCCGAAATTGCTGAAAAAATGGGCGTAAAAGAGCAATTTACCGAAGGCCGTACCTACGCTGAATGGATTGAGTTCTGTTATAACAAAACACGTGAAAAAATGCCGCATTTACCTGAGTTCAGTGAAACCGACGGTGCAGGTATTATCGATCGTAAGTTCCTAAACAGCTCAGAAAATATTGCATTGAAGAAATTTCGTGATGATCCAATCAATAACCCATTGAAAACACCGTCTGGTAAAGTGGAAATCTATTCAGAACAACTGGCTGAGCGTGTTAAAAATTGGGAGTTACCAGAAGGCCAGCGTATTCCTGCCATTCCTGAGTATTGCTTCAATAAAGAAGGTGTTGAAGCCCAAGCAAGCCAACAAAAGCATCCGCTATTAATGACGGGCTTTCATGATAAAGGCCATGTGCATTCATCATATTACAATGTTGCTATGCTCCGTGAAGCCATTCCACATCAATTTTGGCTCAACCCAATCGATGCTCAGCAACGCGGCTTGAACAATGGTGATATGGCTGAAATATTTAATGATCGTGGTCGTATTCAAATTAAAGTGAAAGTAACAGAGCGTGTATTACCTGGTGTTATCGCCGTTCCACAAGGTGCATGGCGTACTCTCAATGATGATGGGCTAGATGTCGGTGGTTGTATCAATACATTAACCTCGCATGTCCCTTCGCCATTGGCTAAAGGTACCCCACAACATACTAACCTTGTTGAAGTTAAACGCGCTTAAGGAGTTGAATGATGAAACAATATGGCTTTTACTTTGACTCCACAAAATGCACTGGCTGTAAAACGTGTCAAGTCAGTTGTAAGGATGAAAAAGATTTAGATTTAGGTCCAAAATTCCGTCGAGTCTACGAGTTTGGAGGCGGTAGTTGGCAAAAACAAGATGGTATTTGGCAACAAAACGTCTTTAATTACTATCTTTCTATTTCATGTAACCATTGCTCAAACCCGACTTGTGTCGCAGGTTGCCCAACTGGTGCAATGCATAAACGTGAAGAAGATGGTTTAGTCGTGGTTGACCAATCTATTTGTGTTGGTTGTCGTTATTGTGAGTTGCGCTGCCCGTATGGCGCACCACAATTTGATGAGAAGAAAAAACTGATGAGTAAATGCGACGGCTGTTATGAGCGTGTCGCAAAAGGGATGAAGCCTGTTTGTGTTGAATCTTGCCCGCAGCGTGCTTTAGATTTTGATGATATTAATGTTCTTCGTGAATTACACGGCACAGAGTGTGGTATTGCGCCAATGCCAGACCCAAGCCTGACGAACCCAAATATTGTTATCAAACCACATAAAGACGCGAAGCCATTTGGCGATAAAAGTGGCGAATTAAAGAACCCTGCGGAGGTATAAGATGCATGAATTACCACTCGTTTTTTTCACCGTCTTAGGACAGTCAGCTGCTGGGCTTTTCTTACTCGCTTATATCAGCCGTAGAATGGGTTCTATTGACGATAAACAGTTAAAAACTGCCAATATCGTAGCCTTTATTATTATGATAATAGGTTTAGGTATTGGTGGGTTGCACGTTGGCCAACCACTACGCTTTTTTAATATGCTATTGGGTGTAGGCCGTTCGCCAATGAGTAATGAAGCGTTCTTGAGTGGCGTTTTTGTTGGATGCGCTGCTGCAACGTTATTTTTTACTTTGTTTTTCAAACATACGTTATTACGTGAACTAGCTAATATTGCCGCGGTAGTGTCAGGACTTGCATTTGTTTGGTCAATACCTCAGGTATACAACATCGCCACTATTGCTAACTGGAACACCGGTTACACCACGCTACAAATGTGGATGACAATGTTAGTCGGAGGCGGTGCACTCGCCATTGCAATCGGTGCTCGTGGCCTAGGTATTGCTTCATTCTTAATGGGTACTTTCGCTATTTTTGCTAGCCGTGCTGGTTACCAAGCTTTCTTAACCGAAACTGGTCCAGCTCTTAGCAACGAACAAACTGGCTTCTGGGGCTTCCAAGTCGTTGTCTTAGCCATTGCTTTAGCTGCATTCGTTGGTATGGCGTTAAAGCACCGCGCGCCAAAAGCGACATTAGCGACTTGTGCTGCCGCAGTATTATTAGCTGAACTTGCTGGCCGTATCGCATTCTATAATCTGTGGCAAATCACCATGTAACCCTTTGTTGTTGCTGTGTTAAGATGACCTATCAAAGAACTCCTTTTGGGGTTCTTTGTTTAGAAACCCAACACCACCCTGCATCAATATAACTGCAGGAAATTAGATAATGATGTCATGCTTAGCACAAAATAAGACGGATAAAATAATATGATTGACACTACAATGATCCGCATCCTTGGTGCGTTTTTCTACTACCCTCCGCAATCGGATACTTTACGCAACGTCTACCCTGTCTTGGGTGAAATACCACAATTACATTCTTGGGAAAACCCTGAGCACATTCAGGCTATTTGTACTTTGTTGTCAAAAATACAACCTGATGATATTGCGTATGATTATTCAATTTTATTCGAAGGACAAGGCAGTATGCCTGCTCCGCCATGGGGCTCAGTGTATTTAGAACATGATAATACGGTTATGGGTGAGTCAACATCGGCTTATCGCCATTTCTTGCAAACGAAAGGCTTAGTCACTGATACAGGGCTACGGGAACCAGAAGACCAATTTGGCTTAATGATGATGGCCGTTTCTGCTTTAGCGGAACAAAAGGACGACAGCGCCATTATTACTTTATTTGAACAATATTTATTGCCTTGGGCATACCGCTATTTAGAGTTAGTGCAGCAAAGCAAAACAGAGACTGCTTTTTACCCTACCCTTGCACAACTCACTGAAATTTATCTTAAATCACTTCAATTGGAATTAGCGTTATCTCCAGTCAATACTGAATTATTCCGCTAAATAAAAGACTAAACCAAATGAGTTTATTAAACAAAATATGGGCTCATTTGGTTTCAACCTAAAAAGAAGAGTTTGGCTCTTGTAAAAATGCAATTTCTTCTTGTGTCGATGGACGGCCTAAAATTTCATTACGGTGCGGATAGCGGCCAAATTTATCAATAATCGCTTTATGTCGCATTTCAAAATCTAATGTGCCGTCGTCACCCAGCATGCGAAATAGCTCAACTGCCTGTAAATGAATAAAACTCGATTCAGAGTGCATAAATGGCATTAGAACAAACTTGCGCTGTGATAATGTCAGGAGATTATAATCATGTTGCTTAATCGCCTCTTGTGCTAATGCTAAAGCCATTGTGTCTTGAGCAAAAGACCTTGGCGTATCACGCCATAAATTACGTGAAAACTGGTCTAGAACAATAATTTCTGCTAAGCGTCCACGAATAGATGCCCGCCAATAAGCTAATTCTCCCTTAGCTGCACGTTCGCAAATATGCGCAAACCGTTGTGCTATCGTCAAATCAAATTTAGCGCTTTTTTCAAACCATTGTTTTGGTGTCGATTCCTCAAACCAAAATGAAAGCACTTCTTCCATGGCATTCATGATTTATTCCTATCTATTTTCTTATTAGTGGTTGTCATAATCCTAGTTAAAAATAGCCTTAATTGACAGGCTTGAGCTCTAATATCGGTTAATTGCAGATAATTATTTTGTTTTTTGCGATCTAACACCAAAAAAACACTCATTATCGACAAGGTAATTTTAACAATATTCCGCGTTATTTATTATTAAATCATTTATTTTCTATTTATAATAATTCACAACTTTTTAATTTATAAAGATTTGCTTTTTAGTGTGCATGAGAGAATTCATCATGCCTAAATACATACATTTGGTTAACTCAATGTTAGAATTTAACCTATAATGCGTATGTGAATTAGATAGTTACTTACAGTCATTACTTTCAGCGGTTCATATTGGTTCTTATTAAGGAAGGCAATGTAAATGGCAGGACATATGGTACTCATTGGTTGGGCATTATGGGTTAGCCCTTGTGGCACAGATTCATGTGATGCGTTACCAGTGACTGAAACTATTTTTACACAAGAACAATGTATTAGCCGAAAAAACTACCTAGAATCCAAGCGACCGAACCTCTATTTTCTCTGTGGTGAGGTTTATCGCGATAGCAATGAGATGACCGCTGAAGAGAAACATGCCATACCCGCACCGCATCTCCCTCTCAGAACATTGCCAGAAAGGCTTTCCCGTTAGTTTGAGCTAACGCCTTTAGCTCAAACTAAACAGGCTCCAAATTAAATAATTTCAGCTATCGGGCTATCTGCTTCAACAAAATCCCCTTTAATAGCTCCGTGTTTCAATGTTCCGGCTCGGTGTGCAACAATTTGCACTTCCATTTTCATTGCTTCCATTACACCGATTACATCCCCTTTTGAAACATTATTTCCCTGAGGGATCAGCCAATTAAATAATATCCCAGAGATGGGGGCATTGACCGCATCAGGATTGTGAACTTTCTGAGGCGCAGAATGGGCTGCTACGGAGTTATTACCTGAAAAACGAGAAAACAATTGAGTGGGTAAACCTAACTCGCAACGCTTTCCATCGATTTCAATGAAAGTCCGTGTTATCTCAGGATCCGATAATGGAATTTGCCGTTTTGCCGGTGGAATTTCCACATTAAATTCCGTCTCTATCCAACGCGTATGTACACTAAAATTATCACAAAAATCAGCTTGTTCTATTACTGCACGGTGGAATGGTAAAACTGATGCAACGCCTTCAATAGTAAATTCAGCCAATGCACGGCGTGCACGCGAAATAGCTTGCTCTCGAGTACGACCCACCACAATTAATTTCGCCATTAACGAATCAAAAGTGCCCGGTATTGTTGTTCCAGCCATTACACCACTGTCAACACGCACTCCTGGCCCCGATGGTGCATCAAAAACGGTAATAGTGCCGGGGGTCGGTAAAAACCCGTTTCCAGCATCTTCAGCATTAATACGAAATTCAAAAGCATGCCCTCGTGGGATCGGCATCTCCTTAATACTTAAAGGTAAGCCTTCTGCAATTCGTAACTGCTCAATTACTAAGTCAATACCTGCGGTTTCCTCTGTGACTGGGTGCTCAACTTGTAAGCGCGTGTTCACTTCTAGAAATGACAGTGTTCCATCTTGGCTTAACAAAAATTCAACGGTTCCTGCTCCAACATAACCTGCTTTACGGCAAATATCGGTAGAGGCTTGAATAATTTGTTGTTGTTGGCTTTCGGATAAAAAAGGCGCTGGCGACTCTTCGACCAGTTTTTGATTACGACGCTGCAATGAACAGTCACGAGTTCCCACTACCAGCACATTGCCATGCGTATCCGCAATAACTTGTGCTTCAATGTGCCGAGGGTTGTGTAAGAATTGTTCAATAAAGCATTCACCACGGCCAAATGCCGCGGTCGCTTCACGTACAGCCGAATGATAAAGTTCTTCAACTTCATGGAGTTTCCAAGCGACTTTTAACCCTCTACCTCCACCACCAAACGCAGCCTTAATGGCAATAGGTAAACCATGTTGATGGGCAAATTCGAGGACTTCCTGTGCGCTATTCACCGGGTCTTTTGTGCCAACCACTAGCGGTGCGCCGACCTGCATTGCAATATGACGAGCCTGAACCTTATCTCCTAATATATCAATACTGTTTGCGCTAGGCCCAATCCAGATTAACCCGGCGGCTTCAACTGCACGTGCAAACTCAGCCCGTTCAGATAAAAAACCATATCCTGGATGCACCATCGTCGAACCCGATTGCTGAGCGAGACTAATCAGCTTTTCAATATTCAAATAGCTCTCTGTGGGGGAATTTCCTCCAAGCCCGTAGGCTTCATCCGCCATTTTGACGTGGAGTGCATCAATATCGCTATCCGCATAAACGGCAACAGACTGAAAACCGTAATCACGACATGCACGGATAATACGAACTGCGATTTCGCCTCGATTTGCAATCAATACTTTATGGTTTTTGTTATTATTCATTTTCATAAGCACAATGGCTCCCTTGCAATGCTTTAAATTCACTCAGTGGATTAAAACGTATTTTGGCATTCACCGGGATTTGTCCTGCTAAATCCAAATGGTATTCACATACCGCGCCAATAACGGGATAACCGCCAGTTAAAGGATGGTCGTTGAGAAACAAAACAGGCTGGCCATTTGCTGGCACTTGAATAGCGCCAATGCAAGTCCCTTCACTCGGTAGCTCCTGTAGTTGTTCACGCTCTAACGGTTTTTCACTCAATAAGCGCAGGCCTATACGGTTTGATGACGCAGTGACTTGCCATAATTGATTCGTTAGTTGCTCAACGGCTTGTTTTGTAAACCAATCCGTTCGAGGCCCTAATACCACATCCAAAACCACTACGTCGCTTTCAGCGGGATAATCAAAAGCAGGTGTTTCACACAATGAAACAGCTAATGGAGACGAATGGGTATTAACCGTTAATGTTTGACCTGCTGTAATTGGGGTTGGACCAACTTGCGCTAATGTATCAAACGAGCAACTCGATAAAATAGGTTCTATGTTAAAACCACCCCGCACAGCAAAATAGCTACGTACACCTTTGTTCGGCCGGCTTAATTTAATGGTATCGCCTTTTGCTAAATGAATCGGTTGATAAGTATTAACTTGGTATTGTTCGTGTTCTGCCGTGATAATATCAATAACACAAGGCGCGCCAGTCACTGCAACAATGAGATCTTTGTGCGCTTGAGCCTTAAACCCACCTTGTGTTATCTCTAAAACGGCGGTGTCTGATTCATTTCCTACAATGCGGTTTGCACTACGCAATGCTGATTTATCCATACTGCCTGATTCTGAAATACCCAATGCCGATTGGCCAATACGCCCTAAATCTTGAAATAAAACCTGTAGTCCCGTCGCTAAAACGGTTAAATCAGCAGCCACATTCTCAGGTTTAATTTCAATTTCTTCTTTAGTTGGCATGCTATAGCTAATCTGGCTTTTCGCTGCATCAACAAAGTTGACCCGCGTTCCTGCCTGAACTAACGCGGGCTCAGATCGATTGATATCCCACATTAATAGTTCAGTCACACCAATCAACTGCCATCCGCCAGGGCTAGCTTGTGGATAGACACTGCTAAACTCTCCCGCTAATGCAACAGACCCCGCAGGAATACGTACCCTTGGTGATTGACGCCTTGGAACATCCAAATTAGCGCCTTTCGAAACCATGTAACCAAAACCTGGGGCAAAACCGCTAAATGCAACCTGAAATTCATTTTCTGTATGACGACGTATAACTTCAGCGATGGATATACCTAAATGCAGTGCAACATCGGATAAATCTTCCCCATTATAATGAACAGGGATAGTAACTAATTTGCTAGCCTTGCCGACGATCCTTGATACATCCCTAAGCGAGATTTTTTCAACCAAATCATTTATATCAATCTTGATCGGGTTATAGCGAATTAAAATCGTCCTTGCTGCTGGTGTAATTTCGTCAATCCCATAAATTGGCATTTCTGTTAAGGAATCAGTCAATGCCATTGTTTGTTCAAGACTTTCTAACTCCACCATAAAGGCACTTAAATTGACGGGTAAAAATCTCAATTGGCACCTCTATATATGATATGCGGCATCAGGTACATCCGTAATAAACATGTAACCAGGTGCATGGCTTAATGCGAAAGGAACCCCTGATTTCATCACTGCCGCTTGAGGCGTTACGCCACAAGCCCAAAAAACGGGAATTTCACCCTCTTCGATGCGAACCGCATCACCAAAGTCAGGTTGCATGATGTCAACAATACCTAATTGTTCTGGCGCACCAATATGAACAGGCGTGCCATGCACTGCAGGAAACCTGCCAGTAATACTCACGGCATCCGCCACTCGATTTGCGGGTATTGGTCGCATTGAAACTACTAGCTCCCCCTGTAAACGCCCTGCTGGGCGACAAAGGCGATTGGTTTTATACATCGGAACATTGGATTTATCGGTGATATGCCGTACATCAATACCGGCTTCAATCATTGGTGTTTCGAAAGTAAAACTGCAACCAATTAAAAAAGTCACTAAATCAGGATGTTGCTGGTAAATCGCTGTCGCATCCGTAATTTCAGTGGTTAACTGACCATTTTCCCACACACGGTAACGTGGAATATCAGTACGTAAATCAGCACCTTCAGCCAAAACAGTTTGCCAACTCCCTGCTTCGCATACATCCAAAACAGGGCAGCTCTTTGGATTACGCTGAGCATATAATAAAAAGTCAAATGCCCAATCACGTGGCAATGCAATCATATTGGCTTGAGTCATACCCGGTGCAAGGCCTGCGGTTGGTTTGTCATACCCCTCGCGGATAGCAAGGCGGGCAAGACGAGCGGCTTCAATGGCCTGCAGTGATGCCTTCATTAGCTGTGTCATTCGCGGTCTCCTTTATGAGCAAAACCATAAATTTCAATACCTTGTTTCTCTAGTATGCTACGCACCTGTTTTGCCATTTCAAGAGCGCCAGGGCTATCGCCATGAACACAAATTGACCCCGCGTCAACAGGTGTAAATTTTCCATCAATTGACATTACACCGCCCTCCATGACCAGTTGTAACATGCGGTCTGCGACTATCTGTGGGTCATGTAATACAGAGCCGGCTAATTTTCGAGATACTAATGTGCCATCGCTGTTATAAGCTCTATCAGCAAAAGCTTCTGCAACGACATTTAAGCCACACTCTCTCGCCCACTCAATTAATGGAGATCCCGCTAATGCGACTAATATCAGTTGCTTATCAATGGCTAATATCGCATCAATCACCGCCATTGCTTGGCGTTTATCATGAGCAATCGTGTTATACAGTGCGCCATGAGGTTTAACATATAAAACTTGTGTCCCTGCTGCGGTTGCTAACCCTTGTAATGCACCAATTTGATAAATCACGTCCGCTGTTAATTCATTTGATGCAATATCCATATTACGTCGACCAAATCCCACTAAGTCGGGATAACCAACATGAGCACCAACAGCAACACCATTTTCCTTCGCTGCTTTAAGGGTTTTTAATATCCCTTCTGGCGAACCTGCATGAAAACCGCAGGCAATATTGGCACTACTAACAACAGGAAGAATGGCGGTATCATTCCCCATTTCCCATTGCCCAAAACTCTCCCCAAGGTCGCTATTTAAATCAATTTGCTTTCTCATGGCTTCTCCTTGAGTTATTTCAGATAATTAAAGATTGCACCGACAGACATTGCGCCCATATACCAAGTGAGTGCACACGTCACAACACCAGACCATAATAGCCAACGTGGATAATGGTAACCTGACATTAAATCTGAGCGTTTCCAGCCGATATAAACAAATAAAGTTAAACCAATAGGTAAAATTAGCCCATTGAAGCCACCGGCAAAAACCAATAATGCCGCAGGGGCTGTTCCCATAAATAAATAGACAATCAGAGAAACTGCAATGAATATGATAGTTGCGACATTACGTTGCCTTTCTGTGATAGAAGACTTAAATGCCGTTAAGAAGCTCATTGAGGTATACGCCGCACCAATCACACTGGTGAGTGCAGCAGCCCATAGAATTAAACCGAAGATACGTAAACCAAAATTGCCCGCAGCTGCCTGAAATGCTTGCGATGCCGGGTTAGCTGCATGTCCAGAAATATCAATAGTCACACCACTTGCCACTACACCTAAGATAGCCAAAAATAAAATGTAGCGCATCAAACCAACAACTAAGATACCTTTTGTCGCAGCGCTAGAAACAACTTTAATGTTTTCAATACCTACTGCGCCTTTATCCAATAAACGATGAGCGCCTGCATAACAGATATACCCCCCAACAGTGCCCCCAACAATGGTGGTTATCATGGCAAAATCAACCGTGTCAGGTAGTACGCTTTGGCGTAATGCCTCACCAACAGGCGGATTTGATGCAATAGCGACAAATAACGTTAAGCCAATCATCACTACACCTAATCCAATAATTAACCTATCAATAAATGTGCTGGCCTTACGGGAGGAAAAAATATAAATGGCTAATAGTGCGCTAATCAAACCACCCCATTTCGGGTCTAAGCCAACTAAGGCATTAAGCCCTAACCCTGCGCCTGCAATATTGCCAATATTAAAGATTAACCCGCCAAAAATAACTAATATAGCGAGTAAATAACCACTCCCAGGAATTGTAGCATTTGCAATTTCGGATGAGTGCATTTTAGTCAGGGTAACAACCCGCCATATGTTCTGCTGAACAATGAAGTCAATCACAATAGACGCTAATATCCCGAAGGCAAAAGCGGCTCCTAATGTCACGGTAAAAGTAGCCGTTTGTGTGATAAACCCAGGCCCGATGGCAGAGGTTGCCATTAAAAAAATTGCGCTTATCAGTGATGAACGGCGGCTTTTCACATATTCAGCCGTAGTTGGTGCACTTTCTTGAGCGGCCATGTGCATACTCCTCTAATAGTTATTGTTTTAATTATTGATGTAGTTGTTGATGTCACAATCACTAAGGCAATTATCGTGCCATTGTTCTACTTGTTATCTATATTGTTAATTCATCTTTAATGGATTGTTGAACAATTAGTATTAAATGATGAATAAATAATCAATAAAAATCGTAATTGCTCGTTTAAAAATCAAGACGAGATCACTTTTTTAACAATTTTCACTGCACAAGCATATTGCTTATCGACTAGTTCGCACCAAGTTGGTGCGATAAATTTATAATTTCACTATTTTTGTGCAAATATATGAAATGGGATGAGTAAAAAAGAAAGGAAACTTGCTGCTATAACTTGAATATGTGAATATAACGAATTATTACCCTTGAGACTAAAGTTAGCCTTTATTATGAAAAAACAACCTGTTGCACAAACTTTATCTGTCACTATTGCAGAAGTGATACGTTATAAGATAACCGTTGGGGAGATCACGCCGGGTCAGCGCTTATCTGAAACAACATTAAGTGAAGAACTCGATATCTCTCGAAACACATTGCGAGAAGTATTTCGCGTACTTACGCAGGAGGGTTTATTAACTTATGCCCCAAATAAGGGTGTATTTGTCTCAGTTCCTGATATGGCCGCCATTATCGATATCTACCAAGTTCGCCGACTTATTGAGTGTGATGCATTAACTCATGCATATGCCTTGCATCCATCTGTTCATAAAATGAAAGAGGCTGTTCAAGAAGCTCATGAGCATGAAAAGATAGAGAATTGGGTAGGTGTAGGTACTGCAAATATGAAATTTCATACTGCCATTGTCGAGTTATCCGACAGCGAACGTTTAATTAAATTATACCGTAATGTGTCCGCTGAATTACGACTGGCCTTTGGTCACCTCAATGACCCCAAAATTTTGTATGCTCCCTATATTGATAAAAACCACTCTATTCTTAATTTATTAGATTCTGGCCAAAATTTAGAGGCGGCTAATATGTTGCGGGATTACTTAGACCTTTCTGAACGCACATTACTCGCTGCACTTAAACGGAAACAATCTGCTCTTTGAGTTATTTGAAGTTTGATTTGTCTATTATTTAATTCCTCTATTCCTTACTAATCTCATTACATAAATTTTAGTGAGAAGTCATTTATAGTAATGACTTTTATATTTTAATAATACCTCATTATTTAGCCATAATTTTATTAGATTAAATTCAATTTTTGTTAACCAATTAAATAGAATGATTTAAACATAAAATCACATTCAGAAACCTTTCCAATAAAAATAAAACTTTCAGTGGCTATTTTTTACTCTATTTAGTTTTATCGGCGAAAAACAAGCACCACAAAAAACCATTTCATTAACAATTTTAAAACATTTACTCCATTTACTTTAAATATTAATTTACCTTCAAAATCCACCAAAAATTCACATATACACATAATATTTAACATAAAAAGTTATTATCACCCTATAATTTAACAAAATAAACATATTGATATAAATTACACATTGTAATTACTCAAATTTATCGAGTTAATAGTTGTAGTTTTCTCGAATATTCGATATAAAATTTATGAAAATAAAAAGACATACATAAAAATTATTAATATAAAATGAGATTTCATTATGACATTAAACCAAGTGACTAAAAAAAAACCGTTTAAATTTGGCCTAGGATGGCAAATATTGGTTGCTCTTATTTTGGGCGTTATTGCTGGTGCGCTTTTACATGATAATACAGAGTACAAAGATTGGTTGATTTTAAATATTCTTTCTCCGGCTGGAAAAATATTTATTCAGTTAATCAAAATGATTGTTGTTCCTATTGTAATATCGACCCTAATTGTTGGAATAGCAGGAGTTGGTAATACCAAACAACTAGGTTCTCTCGGTTTTAAAACTATCCTTTATTTTGAAATTATTACTACAATTGCCATTATCGTCGGTATCTCTTTTGCCAATATATTCCAACCAGGTGTTGGTATTGACATGTCGCAATTAACTCAAGTCGATATTTCACAATATGAAAAGACCACTCAAGAAGTTGAAAGTCATCCTTCTGGGATCATTAATACGATCCTCACTTTAGTCCCAAGTAATATTTTCGCAGCGATGGCGAGTGGTGATATGCTACCCGTCATCTTTTTTGCTGTATTATTTGGCTTAGGGCTTTCTTCTTTACCTGCTGAAAAAAAACAACCATTGCTCAATGTATTACAAACTTTCTCTGAAACAATGTTCCGCGTAACAAACATGATTATGATGTATGCTCCAATCGGAGTTTTCGCATTAATATCCGTTACCGTTGCTAACTTTGGTTTCTCATCATTAGTTCCTTTATTGAAACTGGTTATACTCGTCCACTGTGCAATTATATTTTTTGCGGTTGTTGTATTAGGATTAGTTGCCCGTTATTGTCGAATAAATATTTTCACTTTAATGAAAATATTGAAAGATGAATTATTACTCGCTTATTCGACAGCCAGTTCTGAAACCGTACTTCCTCGTATTATGGATAAAATGGAAAAATATGGGGCGCCTAAGTCTGTAACAAGCTTTGTTATTCCAATTGGTTATTCATTTAACTTAGATGGCTCGACACTATACCAAAGTATTGCCGCTATTTTTATAGCCCAACTTTATGGTATCGAACTCTCCATTGGGCAAGAACTTATCTTAGTATTTACCCTTATGATCACATCTAAAGGTATTGCTGGTGTCCCAGGTGTTTCATTTGTTGTTCTTCTTGCCACGCTAGGAAGTGTAGGTATTCCATTAGAAGGGTTAGCCTTCATCGCAGGTGTTGACAGAATTCTAGATATGGCACGTACGGCACTTAATGTGGTAGGTAATGCCCTAGCTGCTCTAGTTATTGCCAAATGGGAACATAACTATGACGATAAAAAAGCTCGAGAATATGAAAAAAGTTTTTAGTTTATTCTAAAGTAACTCTATAATAGAATTGCCTTCGATTAATATCGTTATTGAAGGTGGTTCTATTTTTCTCAGTAAATATCCAATTGTTTTGTTATTTTTAGCTTTTATTTATTTAGTTATTTTTACTTATTAGGTGTAATCTACTTCACGTTTTTTTATTATTTCTGATAAAAATTGGTATTTTATAATTAGCGTTACTACACTGAATAAGACTTTTAATTAGCTGCACTTTTTGTTAGCCAAAGCAGGAAACAATGAATCAAATAAGAAGATTTCTTTTGTTTTTAAAAGTACTCCAACACCTAATGGTAATTTTTATATTTTCATTATCATATTTTATGCTACACAGCTGGTTCTAACGAAAAACCCCTTACTAAACAATACAATAATTTATGATTAAAACGAGATAAAACATTCATTTATCTCGTTTTATATTATGAATCTAAAAGAACTATAATACAAAAGAGTTATCAGTAGAAAGCCAACTAATTCCTTTTAATTACGATTGCCTTTACTGCTATAGATAAATATAAGGCTAACTATAAAGTGACACTTCCCCTTCCGGCCTAGTTTTAAACCGTCGGTGAGCCCAAAGATATTGTTCTGGCGCTTTCATAATTTCCGTCTCTAAAACCGCGTTAATTACTGTTGCATCCTGTAATGCATTACAACTTGGGTACCCAGATATTTCTTTTCCCAGTATCAAATCATAATTAACACCGCTCTTATTTCTCAATAATGTTACTGTGAGTGTCGGTGATTTAGATAATTGAGCAAGTATTGATGTTCCCTTTGAAGTGGAACTATTTTTGACAGAAAAAAATGGCGCAAATATCGTCCCTTTTCGTCCAAAATCTTGGTCGGGTGCGAACCATATGGACTTACCATTTTTTAACTCTTGAACCATAAATTTCAAATTTTTACGGTCAATCATTCCTTTACCAGAACGACACCGTCCCTTTGTTTGAATATACTCCATCGCTTTATTATTATGCGGCCGATACATTGCATTAACAGGGAAACAAAGGCCCATAATCCGGCCACCTAACTCAAGTGACATAAAATGAACCCCAACAATTATCACACCTTTGCTTTTCGCTATCGCATCTAAATAATTAGACATTCCTTTTACTTGAAAGAGCTTTTTAACTCTTTTATCACTCCAAAACCAGGCAATTCCAGTCTCAAATAAAGCGATCCCCAAAGATTTTAGATTATCATTTACCAGAATATCTATTTCATTTTTATTTTTGTCCGGAAAACATAACTCTAAATTTCGTTTAATTATTGATACTCTTCTTTTAATAAAATACCGTGAATTGATGCCTAAAAAAGCACCTAACGATATCTGCCATTTATAAGGTAATTGAACCAATAAAAATAAGATAAAAACCCCCATCCATGTGACTAAGTACTTCGGATGGACCAATTTCAGTGAAAATGGGTTTTTGGCGTACATTATATCTCCCAATACTTCGCCTTTGCAGAATGCACGCTATTTTAGACAATATTTAGTCTTTTAAATTCAACATGATTACTACAACAAAATGGGTTTTCACCCACAACTAGCTGAATATCCTTAAAATTCACCTTCTACTTAAGTAGATAACGGTCGGATAACCTTTTCAAAACTATTAAGCAATATTTGATTTTTAGTATGCTAATTAACCAGAAGTTCTGTCGGGTTTCTTTTTCCTCTTCAGAACGATACGCCGGTTAAACTAAAAACGTAATCACTTAAACAGTAATGAACTGACAAAATTATCACATATATGGGTTAATTAATCTCATTATTAATATGCATTTTTGTCATTTTACGGATTATTTTGCTTATATTTGTCAATTTAGTCGCTATTCTTAGCAACTTCATGCCACCAACCATAGACTACTATGGGAAAAATAAGCATCAGTAAATTAGCCTAAGATTGTAGTCACTTATAGAGTGGATAGCTCCTCCTCTCATAGGAATGCTACAAGCACCTCTCACCATTCTCCTCACCAATTCTGCCGTTAACCCGAATATCCATCTGAGATTTTAATCTCATCTCAGCCATATCTACTTTCTCATTGTTTTAAAATCATTTGAGTGGTGATGTTCTCAATGTGTTTATTAACAACTAGAAGGGGTAAAGTGACATGAATTATAAGCAAGAAAAAACCCGCTACATCTATGAAATGTAACGGGTTCTTATTTGGTGCCGGCTACCGGAGTCGAACTGGTGACCTACTGATTACAAGTCAGTTGCTCTACCAACTGAGCTAAGCCGGCGAATATGGCGGAGAGATAGAGATTCGAACTCTAGGATGGTTTCCCATCGGCGGTTTTCAAGACCGCTGCCTTCGACCGCTCGGCCATCTCTCCATGGGGCGCGATTATGGAGGAATCCCTGCAACTTGTCTACCCCTGAAAGTAAAAAAATTGATTTTTTTACTTCGTTTGGCTAATCTTCACTCAATCTCTCTCTCTTTCCCAAGAAAAATGGTAATATCTGTGCAAAATCGGTGTCTATCCTTTCTCTAGGCGTATGATTTTTAATCTAATAATATTTTAGCCGACGGGACGACTTGCTACAATTATGTACAAACAATCATTATTAAAGCCAAACACTCTTTTCCGTATTTTCGCAGCATTTATTCTGTTGCTAATAGTGATGCTTTTTTTATCACTATTTAACTACTATCAAGCATTGGTTCAAAGCCGTCAGACAAGTTTGAACAGTATGGCGAGTCGATTAGCCTATCAAATCGAAGATTATCGTTATCAAGCAAGCCATATCTATAAAATTGCCAATGACAAAGCATCGGTTCCTCCTACCGATAATCTCGCAGTAACAGGAATGCGCCATGATATTTTTTGGCTTAGTAGCGCCAACCAATCCATCGATGCCATTGTATTTGGTAATAATAAGCAAACTAGTAATGTTTTAGCTTCTAAACTTGCAAATTATATGGAGATTGTCTGGGGAGCTCGTAATGAATATAACTCCATGTATTATCTCAATGGTTTAGACAATACACTAGTCTTAGTGACCACCCATTCAATTCTTAAACCTGAGCTACGATTTAAAGAAAGTTACCTCACCTTGACGGCAGAAGAAAAGCGCGCTGATATGTTGACACAATCAACATTGTTAGATCGACGGGAAATAATTTCAAATATTCAAAAATACTCCCCTGATAACCTTTATTACTATACTTATCGGCTGATGTTTAATTCCCCAGGGCAGTTAACGAGCGTGATATCCTTTGATATCTCGATCAATTCACTGATCCCCCCCAATTTAAATGGGGATTTTTTTACCATTAATACACGCCCTGCAAGCACAGGAAGCAATGAGTCTCATACAACTTGGGTTGGAACTAACCTCATTTTCTCCCACCCTATTGACGGTACCAGTTATCAACTTTATTACCATGTTTCATTAAAAAGCATTATTTTTAATGTCATTAGCTATAACTTATGGCTAATGACTGGCATGCTTATCATGATCTTCTTTGCTTTGCTGATTATGCTCTTTATCCGTAAACGCCTGATTTCTCCCAATACAAATATGCTGCAAGAACTGAATTTTAATGAAGCACTGACTAGCGATATTATCAGCCATATTTCGTACGGTATTTTAGTTTACGACTTTAACACTAACAAAAAAATTCTGAGCAATGACATTGCTAATCAATTATTACCTTCCATGGATCTGGTTCACATTAAAGAAATGGCGATGGAAAACCATGATGTTATTCAAGTTTCTATCGAAAATATTGTCTATGAAGTTGTTCTTGTCAATAACATATCAAAACCCAATACTGTTCTTTTCATTATTATAGATAAAGATAAAGAAGCATTAACCCAAAAACGCCAAGAATTAGCGAATCGCGAATACAAAAAAAATATTCATATGCGTAAAGTTGTATTTGAGAATATGTGTAGTGAAATATTACCTTCACTCATTAAAGTAGATGACAAACTAACCAGATTATCCGAAATTTCCAATATAAATAATCGCGCATTTATTTTAGAAATTGAAAATCAGCTTTTTCATATTAATCGTTGGTTTAAAAATATTAACTTATTAAATCAACTTGAGTCCCAAGCTGACCCCGTAAAAACAGAGCACGTCTCTATCAGTAACCTTGTAAGCCAATTTTTAAAGCAAAACTTATCGCAGTGTAATAACAAAGGGTTAGCGCTTTATTTTCATAATAATCTCAACCCAGATTCACTTATCGTGGCTAATCTGGATTATTTAAAGCAATTAATACAGCTAATTTGGGATTATTCTATTGCAACAACCTCTTTTGGAAAAATTTCATTCACGTTATCTTATGATGCCAGTAAAAATGTCATCTTACTGAATATTAAAGACAGTGGAACTGGCGTAAGCAATCAAGAACTGAGTAATTTGCAAAGCCCCTTTACTGGACAGATTTTAAACTCCTCTAACTTTACTCGTTCCGGTATAACATTTTATTTATGCAAGTTACTGGTAAAAAAAATGAATGGCGCTTTTTCTATTCGCTCTAGTGATGCAATCGGCACGCATTATGAAATTACACTTCCTGCTGCTAAAGAGCTACTCGTCAAGAATTACCCTGCTTTATTGGAAGATATTTGTATACGCTTAAATATACATAATGCCGATATCTCACGGATTGTTAGGAATATATTAACTAATTATGGAGCAGAATATTTGGACTTAAGTGAGAGTTCCCCTCACACCAACTGGGACCTCTTGATAACTGATAATAATGAGGAATATTTTGAAAATATTGTTAAAGTAAATGGTACTCTTTCAGGAATAAACCAATTACAACCTCATTACATCGAAGCTAACTATAATTTTGCTGATGAATTAATTGATGCCATCTCATTACTGATCGAAAACACGGATCATGAACATGAGCATTCTAATAATTTGATTTCTCACAATGTTGATGCTCAAACGGTTTCACGAACCTCGAATGAGTCAATAGAAGATGCAATTGCAAGTTATCAATTAATACTAGCAAATAGTGGATATCGAGATTTGTTTATCACAACAGTACCGATAGATATTAATAAACTGTATAATAGTGAAAGTGTTGAGGATTTGACCGAATTAAAAAACACTGCACATCGTTTAAAAGGAGTTTTTGCTATGCTCGAATTTACTTTTCTTCATAAGCTTTGTGAAGATTTGGAGCGTTTCATAGCAGATGAAAACGGATTGGAAATAAAAAATTGCATTAGCATGCTGGATAATTCAGTCAAAAAACTAATGCCAGAAGGTAACCAATAATATGAATAACCTAAATGTCATTGTTGCCGATGATCACCCTATCGTTCTTTTCGGCATCAGAAAATCACTTGAACAAATTGAATGGGTGAATATCGTAGGGGAATTTGAGGACTCAACCTCTTTGATTAATAACTTAGCACGCTTAAATGCAGACGTGCTAGTTACTGATTTATCAATGCCAGGTGATAAATATGGCGATGGTATTACTTTAATCAAATACATCAAACGGCATTATCCTGATCTATCAATCATTGTTCTCACAATGAACAATAACCCAGCCATTCTTAGCGCAATATTAGAGCTGGATATCGAAGGAATTGTGTTAAAACAAGGCGCTCCAGCTGATTTACCTAAAGCTTTAGCAGCTTTACAGAAAGGCAAAAAATTCACACCAGAAAGTGTGAGTAAGCTACTGGAAAAAGTCAATGCAAGCGGCTACGGCGATAAACGCTTATCACCAAAAGAAAGTGAAGTACTACGTTTATTTGCTGAAGGCTTTTTAGTCACTGAAATTGCGAAAAAACTTAACCGTAGCATAAAAACGATCAGTAGCCAGAAAAAATCAGCCATGCTGAAATTAGGCGTTGAAAATGATATTGCGCTACTAAATTACCTTTCTTCTGTGAGTATTGATAACTCGCCTTCAGAGTGAGCTTCACTTCAACGATAAGACTACACAAATAAAAACCCAGTTATGGGTTTTTATTTTTGCATTCATCTTTAAGTATATTTAACAATAGCGCGTTAAGGTCTCACGTAAAATTGCAATTGTTGTTGGTTTTGATAAACAATCATTCATTCCTGCATTAATACAACGTTGCTTTTCTTCTGCCATTGCATTAGCAGTTAATGCGATCACCGGTAAATTAGACTCTAAGCGCCGCAGTTCTTTTGCCAGCTGATAGCCATCCATATTTGGCATATTTACATCTGTTAAAACAATATCAACATGATGATTATTTAGGTATTTTAGTGCGTCTACCCCATCTATTGCCGTTCCTGTAGTAAAACCGATAGACGCTAATTGTTCACTTAATAATGCTCGGTTAATTGGGTGGTCATCGACAATTAACACATGGTATTCGCCTAACGAATCATCAGCAATCAATGGTTGATTTACCATATTATTTTTCTGCGATTGCTCAATCGTTTTCATGATGGCTTTATCAATTAAAACAGGTAATTTATCTAATTGATATGTGTTACAAATCCATTGGTTAGGTTTTATTTCGTAAAGCTCACCGGCATAAAAACTCGATAACTGGACATGATCTTCACAGATTATACCTTCTGTATACTCATAATCGGTTATTAATAAATTATAATTTTGTGTTTTATCAATTGAGCTATGGCCGACAACCGTAAATTGCTCATGGCTTAACAAACGTAAAAGAAAGTTCATTAAAAATTCATTTCGACACGAAATAGCAATACGATAATGTGCGCGGTATTCTGGAATGTTTTTCTTAATATATTCTTGACCGTATAAAGGAATACGAATAGTAAATGAGCTACCAAGTCCAATTTGGGAACTGACTTCAATGTCACCATCCATGAGGTTAATCAGTTTTTCACAAATCGCTAATCCTAACCCTGTTCCTTTATGACCGATATTATTTTGGTCATGAACTTGAAAAAATGGGTCAAACAACTGCATGACCACGGCATGGGTCATTCCAATTCCTGAATCACGTATTTCAATCTTTAAATAATTCTCATCTTTCCAGACATACAGCAATACAAAACCTGATTCTGTAAATTTAATACTGTTATTAACAATATTAGAAACCACTTGTTGTAAACGCACAGAATCGTTCAAAATGAGATCAGGAATGTTAGGTTCAATATAAGAATATAATGATATTTTTTTCTTAGATACTAATGGCAAGTAGTTCGCTAATACAAATGCAAAAACCTCTCGACAATTAAACAGTTTACTTTCTATTTTCAATTGCTTAGATTCAATTTTTGAAAAGTCCAAAATATCACTAATAATTTGTAATAAAAGCGACGATGAATTATCCATCGTGGAAACTAAGCGTGTCGCTTTCTCAGATAACTCATAACGTTGTAGCAATTCTATATTACCAATAATGCCATATAGCGGCGTTCTTAATTCATGGCTAACTGTCGCTAAGAACATCGACTTAGCATGGTTCGCTTGTTCCGCTGCATCGGCTACATCTTGCAATGATTTTTCCATTTGAACACGAATACTGATGTCTACTAATACACAAATAGCGACATCTTCATTTTGATATCGCGAATTCACAAAGCTAATTTGTAAGTGTGTTCCGTTGGTTGTCACCACATCAATATAATTGCTCGTTTTTTGGCGAATGATGGTTAATATTCGCTGCTTATCATCATCATTTAATAACCGAAAATAGTCATGAGCTAATTCATTACTGAGAATATTGCCTCCATCAGTTAACCTTAAAATGATAATGCCGACAGGTGCTGATGCCACTATTTTGTGATTGAATTGTTCATGCTCTTCAAGCCGTATCGCAGTGTTCTCTGCGGGTTCTAACATTTTCCTTTCAAGCAACCAAATTAAAAAGAAAATTAGCCCTCCCGTAAAAATGTTAAGGACGATGCCATAAAAAATAGTATTTTCTAAGCTAGCTAATATTTCAGACGTCGCAATTGAGAAAATGACCGTAATTTGAGAAGGTGATAAGCGCTTTTTAAAGATTAATTTTGAATAATCGGAGTTAAAACCAAAAAATGAAGGTTCTGAAATATTGAGTAATGCTGAGCTCTTAGGGTTGATATCGATAGGAGAATATAAAACAGGCTGGTTATAATCGTTAATTATGAGTATTTCGACAGCTTTATTTCGGCGTATATTGAACTGATTCAAGTTAATTGAACGTTCTAACCCAATAAACGCAGGCAGCATGTTATCGTGCTTGATTGCCTGAATTAAGTAAACTTGTCCATAATCTGGCTGTGCGCCATGCATAATTGTAAATAAATTACGCTCTTTTCCTTGTAACCTCAAGCCTTGGTAAGTCCGCACACTTTCATAGCTGACTTTTTTGAGTATTTCGATATCAGATATTGTTGAGCGGATCGGGTAATCCACCATACAATAACTTCTTGAACCAACTAAAAAGACATGGTTTAAAGCTTGAGGTGCAGCAATACTCTCTTTCCAAAAATAATTCAGTTGTTCAAAAGCTTGTAAGTAATTCTCTGCTCTATCCCTAAAATAATCACAATCCGTATTCGGCGTTAATTTATAAAAAGAGTAATTAGATGCATTCGGTAATTCGAGAAATTTACTTGGAAGATTCTTTACGTCTGTTGATTCTTGCAGCTTTACTCGATATAGCTCAGTCATTGACTGGATAGAATTAAGTGTCGCTCCCGTTTGTTGGATATAAGCTTGCAGGTTTTCGTAGCCTGAATAGAACTGTTGACGAATATCTGATTTGTATTCATTAAATTGCGAATAAAGGAAAAATAAAGTGATAAAAACGCCCATGCCCCACAACATCAAGCCGAGGATACGAAATAAATCCCGAGAAAGTCTAAGTGATGTTTTAAACGAGGGTAAATATCTCAAGCGCTTTCCTGTATATTCGATACTATGACCGCTAATTATACTCGATTACATGATAAAAAAGCGACTAACATGAAAAGTATTAAAATTAACACATTAAGGTTAGAAACTAAAACGGGTAGCTAATTACGCTACCCGTTCATTAAATTAAACGCGATGATTACTCTTGATCGTCGATATTTGCATCATCAACACCATTTTCTTCAGTGTTTTCATTTGCAATCTCATCATCATTGTTTTCATCGTCATCCGTTTCAGCAACGCGCTGCAAACCAACAACTTTTTCATCTTCAGCGGTTCTAATCAAGGTAACACCTTGAGTATTACGGCCAACGACACTCACTTCAGACACCCGTGTACGAACTAGTGTGCCGGCATCCGTGATCATCATGATTTGGTCTGTTTCATCAACCTGAATCGCGCCAACTACATTCCCGTTTCGCTCACTCACTTTAATGGAGATAACCCCTTGAGTTGCACGAGATTTAGTTGGGTATTCAGCTTCTTCAGTACGTTTACCGTAACCATTTTCTGTCACAGTTAAGATATGCCCTTCTCCACGTGGAATAATCAAAGAAACGACTTTGTCGTTATCCATTAATTTAATACCACGTACACCTGTTGCGGTACGTCCCATAGGACGAACGGCATCTTCAGCGAAGCGCACAACTTTACCCTGAGCTGAAAACAGCATGACTTCGTTTGAACCATCTGTTAAATCAACACCAATCAGTTCATCACCGTCATTCAAGTTCACCGCAATAATACCGGCGCTTCTTGGGCGACTAAACTCTTGTAAAGGTGTTTTCTTCACAGTACCACTCGCCGTTGCCATGAAGACGTTGTAACCCTCTTCATATTCACGCACAGGTAAGATGGCCGTAATACGTTCATCTTGCTCTAGTGGTAATAAGTTAACAATTGGGCGACCACGTGCACCACGGCTCGCTTCTGGTAACTGGTAAACTTTCATCCAATATAAACGACCACGGCTTGAGAAACACAAGATGGTGTCATGTGTATTGGCGACCAATAAGCGCTCAATGAAGTCTTCGTCTTTAGTTCTTGCAGCAGATTTACCTTTACCACCACGGCGCTGTGCTTCGTAATCAGACAGAGGCTGATATTTCACATAACCTTGATGAGATAATGTCACCACTACATCTTCTTGATTAATCAAATCTTCAATATTGATGTCTGCGGTATTTTCTGTAATTTCTGTACGACGAGGGTCGTTGTAGGTATCACGAATAATTTCTAACTCTTCGCGAATCACTTCCATCAAACGTTCAGGGCTGCGTAAAATAAACAGTAAAGCTTCAATTTGCACTAGAAGTTCACGGTACTCTTCCAGTAATTTTTCATGCTCAAGACCCGTTAATTTTTGGAGGCGTAAGTCCAAAATAGCTTGGGCTTGTTGTTCAGTCAGGAAATATTGCCCTTCATGCACACCAAACTGGGGTTCTAACCACTCAGGACGAGCAGCGTCATCACCCGCACGTTCTAGCATCGCAGCAACATTACCCAGATCCCAAGAGCGTGCAATCAGCCCTGCTTTTGCTTCGGCAGGCGTTGGTGCTTTACGGATCAATTCAATAATTGGGTCAATATTAGCCAGAGCGATTGCTAGTGCTTCAAGGATATGAGCACGGTCACGCGCTTTGCGTAATTCGAAAATCGTACGACGAGTGACAACTTCACGGCGGTGACGCACAAAAGCAGCAATAATATCTTTTAAATTCAGTATTTTGGGTTGCCCTTGATGTAGAGCTACCATATTGATACCAAAAGAAACTTGCAATTGGGTCAATGAATATAAGTTGTTTAGTACAACTTCACCCACCGCATCGCGTTTAACCTCAATAACAATGCGCATACCGTCTTTATCCGACTCGTCACGCAGTGCACTGATACCTTCAACGCGTTTGTCTTTAACTAATTCTGCAATTTTTTCAATCAAGCGAGCTTTATTCACTTGATAAGGGATTTCGCTGACAATAATGGTTTCACGACCATTTTTCTCATCGACTTCCACTTCAGCGCTTGCACGGATATAGACCTTGCCACGCCCTGTACGGTACGCATCAATAATCCCACGACGACCGTTGATAATCGCCGCTGTAGGGAAGTCAGGCCCTGGAATATGTTCCATTAAACCTTCAATACTGATGTCTTCATCTTCTATATAGGCAAGACAACCGTTAATCACTTCACCTAAATTGTGAGGTGGAATATTGGTTGCCATCCCAACAGCAATACCTGAAGACCCATTAACCAAAAGGTTGGGGATTTTCGTCGGCATAACTTCAGGAATTTGCTCTGTTCCATCATAGTTTGGAACGAAATCAACGGTTTCTTTTTCAAGGTCCGCCAGTAGCTCATGGGCAATTTTCGCCATACGGATTTCCGTATAACGCATTGCCGCTGCGGAGTCTCCGTCAACTGAACCGAAGTTTCCCTGACCATCAACCAGCATGTAACGCATTGAGAAAGGCTGTGCTAGACGAACGATTGTCTCGTAAACAGCGCTATCACCATGTGGATGGTATTTACCGATGACGTCCCCAACAATACGGGCAGATTTTTTATAGGGTTTATTCCAATCATTTCCCAATACATTCATCGCAAACAGTACTCTGCGGTGTACTGGCTTCAGTCCATCTCGAACATCTGGAAGTGCACGGCCGACAATAACGGACATTGCATAATCCAAATACGAACTTTTAAGCTCTTCTTCGATATTAACTGGTGTGATTTCTCTGGCAATCTCGCTCATGGAACCACTGTCCCTCATAACTTCGGATTCAAAGAGTAGAACTATACCACAATTCGCCAATTTAATAAAAATAAGAGACGGGTATTTGTCTTCCAAGCTATGTATAATAGCGGAAAATTAAGTTTATGTGTCCGAAACTTGAAGGTTTATCAATTAATAACTGCAATAATTGCATTGTTGTTTATATTTTAGCCATCAATTCTTATCGGGCCGCTATTTCCCCCCTATTGAGCATAGTTTAAATATAGTTATCGTTAATAGGCTTTAGGGAATAGGTTAAAAATAGGAGCTTTTTTGTATGAATGACACCCAGACCCCAACGTACCTTAACGTCGATAAACAAGAAATCGAGAAATTTGAGTCCATCGCTTCCCGTTGGTGGGACCTAGAAGGGGAGTTTGCCCCACTACACCGCATCAATCCATTACGTTTAGGTTATATTATGCAGCGTGTAGACGGTGTTTTCGGTAAAAAAATTCTTGATGTTGGTTGTGGCGGTGGCATTTTATCCGAAAGTATGGCGCGTGAAGGTGCAGAAGTCACCGGTCTTGATATGGGGGCTGAACCCTTAATGGTCGCACGCTTACATTCCCTTGAGTCCGGTGTTCCGGTTGAATATGTCCAAGAAACCGTCGAACAGCACGCTGACAAGCACCCTCAAGCCTATGATGTTGTTACATGTATGGAGATGCTTGAACATGTTCCAGATCCTCAGTCTGTCGTTAGAGCTTGCGCTAAATTAGTGAAACCAGGTGGACACGTTATTTTTTCAACCATTAACCGCAACAAAAAAGCATGGTTAATGGCTGTTGTCGCCGCTGAATATATTATGAAAATCGTGCCTAAAGGGACTCATGATGCCAACAAATTTATTCGCCCTTCTGAGTTAATTGGCTGGATTGACGGAACACCACTGAAAGATAAACATATCATAGGGTTACACTTCAACCCATTAACGGATAAATTCTGGCTAGGGCCAAATGTTGATGTAAATTATATGCTGCATACTGTGAGCGAATAGTCATTTAGTCGTGAAAAGAATAAATCACAAGCAGTACGTTTAAGAAAGCAGCAAACGATCGCATTTTACAAAATTTATTTTAGTCCTCATGTCGGAAGCATTTTTTTTATTAATGCCTTTTACCATGCAGCTTACCGACATGATCTGTTTTCTTATCCAACCAGTTATCCACAAGATCCCTCTAATTTGTTCACTTGATAAAATCACATATTAACATTATCTTGTTATGGTATTCTAAACAAACTACTACATATAGTGGTACAAGCAAACATAACACTACTAGCCTCATGGCATTACACCATGAGCTTTTTTATGTTTTTTTAACCCATTTGTAGTTCAACCAAGGTGTACTTGCTCATGAACCAGAGTCTGTTAGTCACAAAGCGTGATGGACATAAAGAACGCATTGATCTCGACAAAATCCACAAGGTAATAACCTGGGCCGCGGAAGGCCTAAGTAACGTATCCGTTTCTCAAGTGGAGTTACGTTCACAGATTCAGTTTTATGATGGGATCAGAACTTCTGACATTCACGAAACGATGATCAAAGCAGCAGCAGATTTAATTACGGGTGATACACCTGATTACCAATACTTAGCTGCACGCCTTGCTATTTTTAACTTACGCAAGAAAGCCTATGGCCAGTTTGAACCGCCTGCATTATATAAGCATGTTAAACACCTCGTCGAAATGGGGAAATATGACAAGCATTTGCTGGAAGACTACTCTGAAGCAGAGTTCGAGCAAATGGATAGCTTTATAGACCATTGGCGTGATATGAATTTTTCCTATGCTGCGGTAAAACAGCTTGAAGGAAAATATTTAGTTCAAAACCGTGTTACTGGTGAAATTTATGAAAGCGCACAGTTTTTATACATTTTAGTTGCTGCTTGCCTGTTTTCACATTACCCAAAAGAGACGCGCCTCGATTATGTTCGCCGTTTCTATGACGCCGTTTCAACATTCAAAATTTCATTACCTACGCCAATTATGGCGGGGGTACGTACTCCTACACGTCAATTCAGCTCTTGTGTACTGATTGAGTGTGGTGACAGCTTAGATTCCATCAATGCCACTTCAAGCGCAATTGTGAAGTATGTCTC
The DNA here is from genome assembly GCF_028481645.1 of Providencia sp. PROV141. NCBI lineage: Bacteria > Pseudomonadati > Pseudomonadota > Gammaproteobacteria > Enterobacterales > Morganellaceae > Providencia > Providencia sp. PROV141. The sequence goes on from NZ_JAMPPR010000014.1 coordinate 48,196, forward strand.
GCAGCGTGCGGGTATTGGGGTAAATGCAGGCCGTATTCGTGCATTAGGCAGCCCAATTCGTGGTGGTGAAGCGTTCCACACTGGCTGTATTCCGTTCTATAAACACTTCCAAACTGCGGTTAAATCTTGTTCGCAAGGGGGTGTTCGTGGTGGTGCTGCAACCTTGTTCTACCCTATTTGGCACCTTGAAGTTGAAAGCTTATTGGTACTGAAAAATAACCGTGGGGTTGAAGGTAACCGTGTTCGCCATATGGATTACGGTGTGCAACTCAACAAGCTAATGTATGAGCGTTTGATTAAAAACCAAGATATTACATTATTCAGCCCATCAGACGTTCCAGGTCTTTATGATGCATTTTTCGCTGATCAAGACGAATTTGAACGTTTATATGTGAAATACGAACAAGATGAAAATATTCGCAAATCCAGTGTTAAAGCTGTTGAGCTATTTTCATTAATGATGCAAGAACGTGCATCTACTGGCCGAATCTATATTCAAAACGTTGACCACTGTAATACACATAGCCCATTTGACCCACAGGTTGCCCCTGTTCGTCAGTCAAATTTATGTTTAGAAATTGCACTACCAACTAAGCCATTAAACAACATTAATGACGAGAACGGTGAAATTGCGCTGTGTACATTATCGGCATTTAACTTAGGGGCGATTGATAGCCTAGATGAATTAGAAGAGCTGGCAATATTAGCTGTTCGTGCTCTTGATGCACTGCTTGACTACCAAGATTACCCAATCATTGCGGCGAAGCAAGGCTCAATGGGGCGTCGTACACTCGGTATTGGGGTGATTAACTACGCTTATTATCTCGCGAAGCACGGTGTTCGTTATTCTGACGGTAGTGCGAACAATTTAACGCACAAAACATTCGAAGCCATTCAGTATTATCTATTAAAAGCCTCGAATGAGTTAGCAAAAGAGCAAGGTGCTTGCCCATGGTTCAATGAAACAACTTATGCACAAGGCGTTTTACCTATCGATACCTATAAAAAAGAGCTCGATAAGTTAACTAATGAACCTTTGCATTACGATTGGGAAGCCTTACGCCAAGATATTAAACAACATGGTCTGCGTAACTCGACACTGTCTGCATTGATGCCTTCAGAGACATCATCACAGATTTCTAACGCAACCAATGGTATTGAGCCACCACGTGGTTATATCAGTATTAAAGCCTCTAAAGATGGTATTTTGCGCCAAGTGGTGCCAGATTACGAAAATCTGAAAGGCGCATACGAGCTACTATGGCAAATGCCTTCAAACAGTGGCTATTTACAACTCGTTGGTATCATGCAGAAATTTATCGACCAGTCGATTTCTGCTAACACAAACTATGACCCAACTCGTTTTGAGAGCGGCAAAGTGCCAATGAACCAATTGCTAAAAGATTTATTGCTCGCCTATAAGTTTGGTGTGAAAACACTTTACTACCATAACACCCGCGATGGGGCGGAAGATGTTCAGGGCGATCTGGAAGAAGTTGTTGAGTCAGCAGATTCCGATTGCGAAGGCGGCGCGTGTAAAATTTAATAGGAATTGTTATGTCACACACATATACAACGTTTTCACAGAAAAAAAATGACCAAATGCTGGAGCCGATGTTTTTCGGCCAACCAGTTAACGTGGCGCGCTATGATCAGCAAAAGTACCCTATTTTTGAAAAGCTGATTGAAAAACAATTGTCGTTTTTCTGGCGCCCTGAAGAAGTTGACGTATCTCGCGACCGTATTGATTATAATGCGCTGCCAGATCACGAAAAACATATTTTTATCAGTAATCTGAAATATCAAACGCTGTTGGACTCTATTCAGGGCCGCAGCCCTAATGTGGCATTATTGCCGCTGATTTCGATTCCTGAACTGGAAACTTGGGTAGAAACGTGGGCGTTTTCTGAAACGATCCACTCACGTTCATACACGCATATTATTCGTAATATCGTGAATGACCCAGCCATTATTTTTGACGACATCGTTGAAAATGAAGAAATTTTAAAGCGTGCTAAAGATATTTCTGGTTTTTACGATGACCTGATCGAAATGACCAATTACTATCATATGTTTGGTGAAGGCACGCATACTTGCAACGGCAAGCAAGTCACTGTTTCTCTACGTCAATTGAAGAAACAGCTGTACCTGTGCCTAATGAGCGTTAATGCGCTCGAAGCCATTCGTTTCTATGTTAGCTTTGCCTGTTCATTTGCGTTTGCTGAACGCGAACTCATGGAAGGAAATGCTAAAATCATCAAGCTAATCGCACGTGATGAAGCGCTGCACTTAACGGGAACACAACACATGTTGAACCTGTTGCGCTCAGGGCAAGATGACCCAGAAATGGCCGAAATAGCGGCAGAGTGCGAACAAGAGTGTTATGACCTGTTCGTTCAAGCTGCAGAGCAAGAAAAAGAGTGGGCTGACTACCTATTCAGCGAAGGCTCTATGATTGGTTTAAATAAAGACATTTTATGCCAATATGTTGAATATATTACTAACATTCGCATGCAAGCTGTTGGCCTGAAATTGCCATTTGAAGCTCGTTCAAACCCAATTCCATGGATCAACGCATGGTTGGTGTCTGATAACGTACAAGTTGCGCCTCAAGAGGTTGAAGTGAGTTCTTATTTAGTCGGCCAGATTGACTCTCAAGTCGATACCGACGATTTGAGCGACTTCGAACTGTAATCATGGCAAGCCATAAAATCACCCTGCGGCTAACGCAGGGTGTTCAAGTCCCCTACCATACCGACATTCATTCGTGTTTGTTGGAAGCTTTAGAAGACAGTCGTATCCCTGTAGAATACCAATGTCGTGAAGGTTACTGCGGTTCGTGCCGAGTGACATTATTACGTGGAAAAGTGGGTTATAAACAAAAACCTATCGCATTTGTGCAAGATGGCGAGATTCTGCCTTGCTGTTGCCATCCGCTATCGGATATTGAAATTGGTTAATCTAAAATAGGTGATTGCACAGCGGTTTATCCGTTACCTGTGCAATCACTTTTTATTCACTTACTTTATTGATTATAAATAACCATATAAACCTGCAAATACCCAGCCAAACACACAAGACACGCCCACCCCAATTAACCCCGGTAGAATGAAACTGTGGTTGATAACAAATTTACCAATACGCGTTGTTCCAGAACGGTCAAATTGAATTGCCGCAAGATCACTTGGATAAGTCGGTAAAATGTAGTACCCATAACACGCAGGTGCAGAAGCGATAATATAAGCAGGGTCAACACCAATACCTAATGCAATTGGTACTACAGCGGCTAGTGCAGCCGCTTGAGAGTTAACAAACTTAGAAACTAATAACAAGATGACGGCATAAGCCCAAGGGAAATCTTTCACTAAAGAACCTAACGTTCCTTTAATTTCATCCATGTGTGCGCCGAACATGGTTTCTGCCATCCACGCGATACCATACACCGCCACGATAGCAATCATCCCTGAACGGAATACTTCATTCTTTGAAATTTGCCCAGGATTGGTCTTACAGATAATGATAATTAGCGCACCCGCTAATAACATAAACATCTGGATGACTAAAACCATAGATAACGGCTTACCATTAACTAGCGGCCTTAGTTCAGAGAATGCGCCAAGTAGTGCGACAACTGCGATAGAGGCTAAAAAAATCCACATCGCTACCCAGTTAATTTTCGGTAATTTTGTATTCAGCAGTGTCACACTGTCACCATAAACATAATCATGGTTTTCAGGGACTGAGATAAACTCTTGGAATACAGGGTCTTTATCGAGATCTTTACCTCTAAACCAACTGAAAATACCAATAGCTAAAATACCAATTAATGTTGATGGGATAGTAATTGCTAATAAATCAAGGAATTCAAGGGACTGACCATTAATTGTCACGCCGTTTAGCATTGCCACTAATGAAACAACCGCGACTGAAACTGGGCTGGCGATAATCCCCATTTGTGCGCCAATACTGCTCGCGGCCATCGGTCTTTCTGGACGGATATTATTTTTAATCGCCGCATCGTAGATGATAGGTAAAATCGTGTATACCACATGCCCTGTACCACACAAAATGGTTAAGATGCATGTCACAAAAGGTGCCACAATAGAAATGTACTTAGGGTTTTTTCGTAGTAGTCGTTCTGCAATTTGCAGCATGACATCTAAACCGCCTGATGCTTGTAACGTCGCTGATGCGGCAACAACAGCAATGATAACAAGCATAACATCAACAGGCGGTTTTCCAGGTGGTAAGCCAAAACCAAAAACTAAGATAACTAGGCCAACACCACCTAATAGCCCGAGTGCCATTCCCCCTTTTTTTGCTCCATAGAATAAGCAAACAAGGATAATGGCGAGTTGAATCATAAAGTCCATAGTTCCATCCTTTATATATATGTTTGCATATATTATCGGGATGATTTTCAAGCATTAATTTGATTTATGATAACTTCAAAATCAATTTACTTTTATTTTTTATGCTTTTATTTTGACCTCATCACATAATTTATATTAAGTAACTGACATACTGTACAGTTAGCTGTCATTTCAATAAAAATCAACTTATTACCATACCATTTTTAACAAATCACCCCATATAAATTTACCTTTAGTCACCATAAATCATCATTTTTTCTTCACTTAATTAACCCTGCTTATTGTCTTCAGTTTCGCTATCTACTTGATTATTAGTGTAAACTTATAATTACACTATCTGTAATTTACATTTGACAGTGAACTTGCGATCGCATAATCTGCATCACTTGTTAATTATTCAAATTCAATCAGAGGAACTTGTGAAGAATCGTACGCTTGGCAGTGTGTTAATCGTTGCAGGGACAACAATAGGTGCAGGGATGTTGGCAATGCCACTTGCCGCTGCAGGAGTCGGTTTCACAGGCATCGTTTGCTTGCTTGTTGGATTATGGATGTTAATGAGTTATACCTCATTGCTATTAGTCGAAGTGTATCAGCATAACCCTGCAAATATGGGCCTAGGCTCCGTCGCTAAAAAATATCTGGGTCCTGTTGGCCAAATAGTGACTGGACTCAGTATGCTGCTATTAATGTACGCATTAACAACTGCTTACATCGGAGGGGCTGGTGTATTAATTTCAGATAGCCTGTCTTCTTGGTGGGGAATTAACATTTCAACCAACACTGCCATTATCGCATTTACTATTATTGGTGGTGCAGTTGTGTGTATTGGCACACATTCAGTCGATTTTATTAACCGAATTTTATTCACAGCAAAAACGATTTTTTTGGTCATCATGCTCGTTGTGATGATGCCGCATGCTGAAGCGGTAAACTTAAGCACTATGCCGATTGAAAAAGGCCTTGTTTTGGCCGCAGTGCCCGTTATTTTTACCTCTTTTGGTTTTCATGGTAGCGTACCGAGTTTAGTTAACTATATGAATGGAGATGTACGTAAATTACGTATGATTTTCATTACCGGAAGCGCAATTCCTTTAGTGGCTTATATTCTATGGCAAATTGCAACGTTAGGTTCTATCCCATCACACACCTTTATTGGGATCCTAGCGCAAGAGTCTGGCCTTAATGGGTTACTTACCGCGATTCGCGATGTTGTCGCAACACCTCGAGTCAATATTGCCGTCAGCCTATTTATGGATTTAGCGTTAGCCACGTCCTTCTTAGGTGTTGCATTGGGCTTATTTGATTACCTCGCAGATTTGTTCAAACGGAGTAATCAATTTATCGGTCGTGTACAAACAGGCTTGCTTACCTTTGTTCCACCATTATTGGCCGCCCTATTCTTTAGTAGTTTCGTACAAGCATTAACTTATGCTGCTGTCGCGCTCTCAGTCTTAGCACTGATTATTCCTGCACTGTTAACACTGCGTGTACGTAAATTAGAAACTCAAGATGGGTATCAAGTTAAAGGCGGTACCCCTATTTTAGCCTTAGTATTAGTATGTGGTATTGCCGTAATCGCTATCCAATTTTCGATTGTTGCCGGATTTTTACCAAACGTCGGTTAACAAATTGATAAATTAAGCCGCAATCTGGGTAACTCCAAATTGCGGCTTTTGTTTAACTGAAATTAACTCCCCCTTCCTCCCCGTTCATAGTTTGATATCTACTATCAATCAATAATCACTTAGCATTCCCACTAATTCTATACATACATATTATTTGAACATTATTTAATGTATACATCTTTAATTGCATCATACAACAGCAAATAATACCGAAATGACATCTCTATCTGCTTGCTTTATTGTTGTTGAGAGGTAAATAAAGGGATTGAGTTGAATGAAAGGAAAAAATGTTTCTGCTACCCATGATGCTGCATTTAAAGGTTTTATGACAAACATAGACAGTGCACGTGACTTTTTTGAGATTCACTTACCAAAACACATAAAATCATTATGTGATTTCGCTACGTTAAAGCTGACTAACTCATCATTCATTGATAAGCAGTTACGTTCACGCTTATCGGATGTTTTATATTCCGTACAAACAGCACAAGGCCAAGGATACATTTATCTACTTGTAGAACACCACAATCTACCCCTGATAAGCTCATGGCGTGGCGCTTAATGTACTATGCGTTTTTAGCAATGAATCAGCATATGCAGCAAGGAAACACCTTATTACCTCTAGTTGTTCCTATTCTTTTCTACCACGGGACTCGTTCATCTTACCCTTACACTCAGTTATGGACAGATTGTTTTCCTCTGCCCAAGCTAGCAAATACGTTATATACACAACCATTCCCGTTGGTTGATATCACTGTCATAGACGATGATGAATTAGTTAATCATCGCAAAATTGCTGTTATGGAATTAGCGATGAAACATAAACGGTTGCGAGATGAGTTTCACCATGTGATCCCTTTGTTGGCACAAGCGCTCAATCAACACTATAATAGCGACAGTGATGTGATCACTATCATCAATTACCTATTTTCTGCTTTAGACTCAACTGATTTTGCAAAAATTATCTACACATTAGAAGCGCAAACAGAAATACACAAGGAAACGATTATGAATATCGCACAACGCTTACATAATAAAGGCCACCAAGAGGGTCTTCTCGAGGGGCTTCAAAAAGGCAAACAAGAAGGCATTCAAAAAACTAAAGCTACCTTAGCCCGTAATTTATTGAAAAATGGTGTTAGCCCTGAAATTATTATGAAAAGTACCGGATTGAGCCCTGATGAGTTGACGTCACTACTGTGATGCAATGAAAACTAAAGTGAATAGCGTGGATAAGCAGTTAGAAGTTTAACCTATTAATTTAAAAAATATTCAACTAGGTTTACATCATAGAATTCGCCCTAGGCGTACATTTAATGTACGCAACTAAGGGCGACATGAACAAGATAACCCTATTAGAATGAAAGGCCAGCCCCTACATACCAGCCATCGGCAACTTTATCGCTACTATTGCCATGGGTTCCTTTCATTTCAATCAAACGATAACCTGCATCAATAGATAAAGGTTTAAATACGGTATAACGTGCACCCGCTTTCGCTTCGACATAAGACTTGCTACCTGAGGTCAATGACTCAGGAGCACCATAGGCTTCACCATAAATATTTAATGAAGGCATAGCCTGCCAATTTAACCCACCGCCAACCGCTAATGCAGCACCACTACTATTGTGATCCGGTGATAAATATAACCCCTTACCCCCTACAAATGCAGAGAAAGGCCCGACTGGTAAGCCAAATGTGGCACCAATACTACCCGTTTGCCCATCATGGTCACTACGAGCCCAAGAACCGTTAAATGCTAACCCTGCATTTTGGTTACCTAACCCCGCAGACAGCTCAGTAAAATGTTCACCCGCTTGTGCACTGACTGAAACTGCATGGGCAGTCCCTACGAACAATGGTGACATCGCTGCTGCTAATAATAATAATTTGCGCATTATTTTATCCTCTTGATATTATTACCTATGGATACTACGCGAATTTCACCCTATTTTCAGCCATTCTTACCTAGATTTACGCTATAGCTGCTACAAAAGCCGACTTTATTCATTACAAAATTTCACAAATCAAAAATTTTAGTGCGAAAAAGTGCGATAAATACCGTTTTTTTCACGGGTAATCACAGTAATTGGTTATATTAATTAGATAATCAATCCCATAATAACTATACTGAATTATAAGTTCATTGTAGTCATATTTTTATTTTTTTACAAAAAATTAACTTATTAGTTAGGTTTGTGTAGTCATTTAATCCAAAAAGGAGCATTGTGATGAAAAAGAAAGGCCTTACTACCGCCTCTGGCGCCCCGGTCGCCAATAATAATAATGTGATGACAGCAGGTAAACGTGGCCCAATGTTATTACAGGATGTTTGGTTTTTAGAGAAACTTGCCCATTTTGACCGTGAAGTGATCCCTGAAAGACGCATGCACGCAAAAGGTTCAGGTGCTTTCGGTACATTTACCGTAACGCATGATATTAGCCGCTACACCCGTGCAAAAATTTTCTCTGAAGTGGGGAAAAAAACAGAAATGTTTGCTCGCTTCTCTACCGTTGCAGGTGAGCGCGGGGCTGCCGACGCAGAACGAGATATTCGTGGCTTTGCATTAAAATTTTATACTGAAGAAGGTAACTGGGATATGGTGGGTAACAACACCCCTGTGTTCTATTTTCGTGACCCATTAAAATTCCCTGATTTAAACCACGTAGTTAAACGCGACCCTCGCTCTAACCTACGTACAATGGAACACAAATGGGCCTTTTTCTCTCAATTACCAGAATCTTTACACCAGTTAACCATTGATGCTAGTGACCGTGGTATCCCACAAAGTTACCGTCATATGCATGGGTTTGGTAGCCATACATATAGCTTCATCAACAGTGATAATGAACGCTTCTGGGTTAAATTCCATTTCCGTTGCCAACAAGGTATTCAGAATCTGTCTGATGAACAAGCTGAGCAATTAGTGGGTAAAGATAGAGAAAGTTCACAGCGTGATCTGTTTGAATCCATTGAAAATGGGGATTTCCCGCGCTGGAATTTGCAAGTACAAATTATGCCAGAGAAAGAGGCCTCCCAAGTTCCTTATAACCCATTTGACTTAACCAAAGTTTGGCCGCACAAAGATTATCCGTTAATTGATGTCGGTTATTTTGAACTTAATCGTAACCCAGACAACTATTTTGCTGACGTAGAACAAGCGGCGTTTAGCCCTGCTAACGTAGTTCCAGGTATTGGCTTCTCACCAGATAGAATGCTACAAGGCCGTTTATTCTCCTATGGAGATGCCCACCGTTATCGCCTTGGGGTTAACCACCACCAAATCCCAGTGAATGCCCCACGTTGCCCATTCCATAATTACCATCGTGATGGCGCAATGCGCGTTGACGGTAATAGCGGCAACCATGTGACCTATGAGCCAAATGAAGCTGGTTTATTCCAAGAGCAACCTGACTTCAGCGAACCGCCATTATCTATTGAAGGTGCCGCTGACCATTGGGATCACCGCGAAGACCAAGATTATTTCAGCCAACCACGTGCATTATATGAGTTATTAGATGATGCCGAGCACCAACGTATGTTTAAGCGTATTGCGGGAGAACTGATTGACGCGACAGAAGCCACTCAAGTGCGCCAAATCGAGCTATTTAAACAAGTTCACCCAGAATATGGCGCTGGTGTTGAAAAAGCATTAAAAGCACTAAAATAGTGTAATTCATTAAGTGGTGGGGATAACCCACCACTATTTCACCCTATTCCTGCATTCTAGCTAACAGCCACTTTTTCACTTGTTGCCTTGACACTTTTATTCCCCCTGCTTTTAATTCAGGGTCTAAATAATAAAATGCCATAGGATATTGGTATGGCGCGAGTTTATCTTTTAGCCAACCCGCCAGCTGATGCAAATCCACTGACTCATTTGCTTCAATAACCGCAACAGGGCGTTGCCCAAATTGTTCATCATCAATGGGAATAATAAAACTTTGGCTGACATCAGTGTGTGAATTGATGACTGATTCGATATCTTCCGGTTGAACACATTCCCCACCACTGATAAATAAATTATCTAAACGACCAAGGATCTGATATTCACCATCGACAAATGCCCCTTTATCGTTGGTTTTAAACCAGTTATCTAGGCAGTTTAAAGGGTGAATTTGCCCATCAAACCAATAACCAAGCGCTTGACTGTCTGATTGGATTTGAATTTCATCATCCACAAGACGAATTTGCTTACCTTTTAAGGGTAAGCCAACGCCTTTCTTGCCATCTGCACGTTTAGCACAAACTGTAGAAGCCATTTCTGTCATCCCATAGCCGCTCCAACACGCAATTCCATGTTGTTGTGCCAAATCCGTGAGTGTTGAAGGAATACTGGCTCCGCCCAATAAAACGGCTTTCAACGCGATATTCGCCATTGAGTTATCATTCAATAAACGCCATAGCTGGGTCGGCACCAAAGAGGCATGAGTCACCTCATGTAATGCCTGAGCTAAAGGGAGATTTTTTACCGCAAGTGCGCCGCCTTGCAAAAGCCAACGCCAAACAATGCCCTGACCAGACACATGGAATAACGGCAACGAGAGTAACCAACAATCATCTTGCTGATAATTCATCATATTAACAACACCGGCAGCGCTATTGAGGTGAGCAGCAACACAATGAACGGCGGCTTTAGGTAGACCTGTCGACCCCGATGTTAAAATCAACGTGGCAGGCTGCTGAATAGCCTCTTGAAAAACAACCGGAGCAACCTCTTCATCACCAATAAAATGATCATAGAGTTGATAATCTAAATGACGATAATTGGCTAATAAATTTGATTCATCAGTAAAATCAATGGCTGCGCTAACATTAAGATGATGCAGTAATTCTGCTAACAACCGTTCTGGGAGACGGGGATTTAACGGTAAAACACGAGCACCACACGCAATAAGAGCCAGTTGACTCAGTAATAATTCAACTGAATTTTTCCCACGCAAAACGATACACTGCCCTTGCGTTACGCCTTGCATTGAAAAGTAAGTTCTGAGGTCTGTAACTTGTTGGCTTACGCTTTCCCAAGTCATACTTTGGGACTCAGTTATTAGGGCGATGGAGTTGGGACGAAGATTGGCCCAGTGTTGCCAAGGCCAATCTTTAAAGTTATCTAGTTCTGCCATACAAGCGTTAAATCTTCTAACTGCTGGAGCGGAATATCACATTGTGGCCAAGGCCGTATCAGTTGAGATTGAATAAGTGATACCGTATCTAAGCCTGGAATGGTATTTGGCGTTAGCCAATGTGCTACACGAGCAAGTTGCGTTAAACCAAAGCTACTTTCAATGGATGAACTGATCACGGCTTGTAATCCTAAGCGATGCGCTTCTTCTACTAAGTAGCGACAATAAGACAAGCTGCCTGTCAGTGTTGGTTTAATCACAATCGCAGAAACGCCTTCCTGTGCCTCAACCATAAAGCCTTCTTCTCGTACACTTTCATCCCAAGCGATACTAATGCCAGTATCCGCTGCAAATTGCAGTGACTCTTCTCGGGTTTTGCACGGCTCTTCTAAGAATGCGATACGGTCACGATAGTCTGGGTTAACATACTTGGCAAAACCGTCGGCTTTTGTTCGAGTCCAACTGCGATTCGCATCCAAGCGCAGTTTCAATTCTGGAACTGCCTCTAACAATAAGTTAACCACCATGCCATCACGCACAGCTTCATAGAGCCCAACTTTTACCTTTGCAACCTTTTCACCTTCCATTGCATCAAGGCTCAAAATGAGGTCATCAGGGTCACCACTGCACAGTGGTGCTTTGCGATAGTCAGCCTCTTTCGGTAGCTCCCCTGTTAACTCCGCAAGAGCACAGCTACAGCCAAAAGCCACAGAGGGTAGTAGACTATTAGAAATTTTGCCTTCTTTCACCCATTCATTCATTCGCTTAATAGTTTCGGCGGTTGCTTCTTCTAATGTTTCACGACTGAATTCAGGTAGAGGCGAAATTTCTCCCCAACCTTCATTATCCCCATCTTGTAAACACACTAAAAGCCCATCACGAGTTTTTAGTCGCTGATAACGAAGGATAACGCCTGCCTCCATTGGCAGGCTGAACGAATAAATACGGGCTTTACGCATTATGGATTACGCTTATATTTAGAGAAGTCTGGAGCACGTTTTTCATTAAAAGCATTACGGCCTTCTTGCCCTTCGTCTGTCATATAAAACAGCATTGTGGCATTACCGGCTAATTCTTGCAGGCCAGCCTGACCATCACAATCTGCATTTAATGCTGCTTTTAAGCAACGTAATGCCATTGGGCTATTTTCTAGCATTTCACGGCACCAACGCACGGTTTCTTTTTCAAGATCTGCGTATGGGACAACGGTGTTAACCAAGCCCATGTCTAATGCTTCTTGTGCATTGTATTGGCGACATAAAAACCAGATCTCACGCGCCTTTTTCTGCCCAACGATACGCGCCATATAGGATGCGCCCCAACCGCCATCAAATGAACCGACTTTTGGCCCGGTTTGGCCAAATATTGCGTTATCCGCAGCAATAGTCAGGTCACACATCATATGCAACACATGGCCACCACCAATAGAATAACCCGCAACCATCGCTACAACAGGCTTTGGACAAGTACGAATCTGGCGTTGGAAATCTAATACGTTCAAGTGGTGCGTGCCACTTGCATCACGATACCCGCCGTAATCGCCACGGATTTTTTGGTCACCACCGGCACAGAATGCTTTTTCACCTTCGCCCGTTAAAATGATAGTTCCGACTTGGTCATCATAACGTGCATCGGACAGTGCTTGGATCATTTCTTTCACGGTTTGTGGACGAAAAGCATTACGCACTTCTGGACGGTTAATCGTAATTTTAGCAATTCCTTCAGGAGATTTATGATAGCGAATATCTTCAAACCCTGTAGAGCAATCTTGCCATTCAATTGGTGCGTATAATTTTTCTTCGCTTGGATAAATCATTATCAGATTCCTTTAACCACAGTGTGATAAAAAATGGTGTAGTGCAGTTGCAAAGCCCATGGGGTTTTCCCGATGTGCATTATGCCCTGCATTTTCAATCAGCGTTAACGGCAAAGCATATTGTTGCGAAACGCTTCGAAATTTTTGATCCTTTTCGCCACAAAAATAACGATAAGGGCAGATTAATTGACGCAATTTGTCCGCCAAAAAAGGTTGCTTTGCTAATGATGTGTTTTCTAGCATAGCAGCAATACTGTGCGGGTTATTTTGTCCGCGTAACTGAATTAACTGTTGGCGCTGAGTGGCCGACAAATCAGCAAATACAGTTTGTTGATACCAGTCATCTAACACGTATTCAATGGGTTCTGAACGAAAACGTTGCGCCCATGCCCCATCATTAGCAGCTCGAGCAACACGTTCTTGTTCATTGGCTAACCCCACATTCCCGCCTTCAATCACTAAACCTAATAGCCCATTAGGCTGATAGTGACAGGCAAAATGCATTGCGAGTCGAGCACCAAGTGAATAACCAACCAAGTAGTATTCATTAATTTGATGATACTGTAAAAGCTCGCTGAGTTGTTGATCAAAATGTGAAAAACTCTGGCATGGTTCTGAATGAGAACCGCCATGACCTGGCAAATCCACAGCTAATGATGGAAAAGCCCGTGTTTGATCAATCACGGGTGACCATTCATCTGCACTACCTAACAAACCATGCAACCAAATGATCCAAGGAGTCGAAGAGGTAGAATGGTGTCGATGGGCGGATAACATTACAATTCCACAACTTCATTGAGCAGCTGTTTTAAAGTACGCGCGCCTTCATCGCTTGCCACCTGTAATTCCACCAGCAATGTTCCATGCTGACTATGCCAAAATTGTTGAACTGTATTTTTTAGTGTTCCCCAATCTGTCGGCGCACAATATTGTAAGCCAAACATTTTCGCAGCAGGCTCGAAACTGACATTTTGCGGCATACAGTAATAATTTTGCCTTGCTTCGTCTGGTGTGGGTAACATAGAGAAAATTTGCCCACCATTGTTATTCACAATGATGAGGACTGTCGGTGCTGAGGGTTCTCGCAACAGCGCCAAACTATTCAAATCGTATAAGGCAGAAATATCCCCAACGATAGCCAATGTTGGACGTGCTGTTGCTCGTTGCACGCCCGCCATGGTAGAAATCAGACCATCAATACCACTTGCGCCGCGGTTGCTATACACCGGATAACCCAATGGGAGTTGTGCTAGCGCATCCACCAAACGGACAATTAAGCTATTGCCAACAAATAGTTGGCCTCGTGGAGAAAGTAACTCTGGTAATTGGTATGCCACCGCTGCTTCTGAAAATTTTTCATGTAACTGTTGGTGTACATGATGTTGGGTTTTTTGTGCTAACGTCAGCAGCGATTCACACCACAAACCTCTCGGCTGCGCAGGATGGTTGTCCAGCCAACCTTTAATTGAACAGGTTAACTTTCTCCCCCTATGATTTGCTGGGTCTAGCCGTTGAGGTATCGAATCGATAATCCAATACTCTTGCGGTTCACAATTGGCTTGCCATTGTAATAGTCGTTTTCCTGTTAAGCTTGAGCCAAACTGAACAACTAATTCTGCATGTTTTAAAATCTGTTGAGCATCGGGATGCTGAAGCCATAAATCTGCACAAGGGTATGGCTGCCCTGTTTGAGATAACACATCCCCTATAACTGGCCATCCGAGTTCTTGGGCCCATTGAGCCACGCGCTCCCCTTCACTCGCACTCATTCTACCGGCAATCACAACGCCCTTTTTTTGCCGCCAAAAATACCAATCTGCCACTAAAGCGACAGAATGAGTTAACGGTTCAGTGAGCCACGGGTGATTCGAATTCCACCATTCCCCAAGTGTTTTCTGCCACTCATGTTCCCCATCCATATCACCATATAGTGGCTCGGCAAATGGGCAGTTGATATGAAATGCACCGTGGTGTAACTGGTTCATGCCATTATCAATCGCAGTTACCAACCATTTAGCTGAAATATCTTGCGTCGGCCTTGGCAACATTAATGATTGAGTAGGATGAGATGCAAAAATATGCGTCTGCCGAATAGCCTGGTTAGCACCGCAGTCAATCAGTTCAGGAGGCCGGTCTGCGGTAAGAAAAATCACCTTTTCCCCAGTTAAACCCGCTTCAATCAATGAGGGATAAAGGTTTGCCACCGCCGTCCCTGAGGTAACAATGACCCCTACAGGTTCATGACTGGCTTTTGCTAAGCCGAGGGCAAGGTGCCCTAAACCACGCTCATCGAAATGCGTATGGCAATGCAATTTCCCATGACTAATGGCCGCAAGGGTCAGAGGTGTTGAGCGCGAGCCTGGCGCAATACAGATATGTTTCATTCCGTGGCGAGATAGTGCTTCAATAATCACTTCAGCCCAACGGAGATTAAAAGCAGAATTCGACATAATATGCTCAGCAAATTATTAGTTATCAATTAGTTTAGACTGATTGAAATAAATTTCTTGATCTCAGAACAATTTTTGATGAACTAATTGAAATAAAAGAAAATAACCATTTTTATTTTATGGTTTTTCGTTATTTTCAAACAAAGATTTAAGCCCAGCTGCTTTATTTTCAATTTCTATCCACTCTTGCTCTGGGTCTGAGCCACTGACAATGCCAGCACCTGAATATAATGAGACATGTGCACCTTCTATCTGTGCACAACGAAGAGATACCGCAAATTCACTTTTATTCAAGCTAATAAATCCGCCAGTTCCTGCATACCAGCCACGAGAAAAGGGTTCATTACTTGCTAAAAATTGCCGTGCAACTTTGCGAGGTAAACCACATACGGCAGCGGTAGGTTGAAGGCGTTGTAGGCAATCGCTATCAGAAGGATTGATTAATGTCGCAACAATAGAGCGATAAAGGTGTTGAATTTTTCTCAAGCGGATGACTTTTGCTGACGATACATCAACCCCCGTCACTGCACCTTGTAATTGTTGGCAAATATCATCTACAACCACTAAATTTTCATGTTGGTTCTTTTTATCTTCCATCAACCACTTAGCATACTCCGCAGCGACGGTGTCATCAGGGTCATTAGCGACAGTTCCCGCTAACGCCTCAGAATTCAGCTGTTCATTTTGCCGTAAATATAAACGTTCCGGAGTCGAAGAGATGAACCCTGACTGTGCGTTGAAGGCCATCATAAAATGGTAACAATGATGATTCACCTGCTGGCTTTGGGCTAAAAATTCAGCAACCGCAATAGGTTTAGACAGAGTAAGTTTTGTTTCCCTTGCCATCACCACTTTTTCCATCTTCCCTGACTTCATGTCGTCAATAGCGCAATTTAATAAACGACACCATTCATCATGCGTAGGAATATGTTCTTGTGCCGTAATATTGGCATTCAATGTCAATGTCACGTGAGAAGCCGGCTTCAATTGCTGTAAAAGATGAATAGCATTTAAACGGTCTTCTTCCCCCTCAATATTGACACTAACACTAATTGTCGAACGTAATCGATGAATTTCGATACGGGGCAAAAAACAAAAAGTTGCTTGGCGTTTTATCTCTTCAGGAATGCCCGCTCCAACCGCATTCCAGCCATTAAGCCCCCATAGGCGCATCTCTGGCATATCAGGATACTGGGATAAAAAAGCTTGTGCCGTATCTATCGAATCAAAGGATTTCACCATACCAAGCGCACTGCATTCCTCGGCACCCGTACGTTGATACCAGTAAAATTGAGGATAACTTTGCTGTGCCGACAACCATGAGAGGCCAGGAAAAGAGGTTTGTGCATCTAATTGCCAAACTAAACGAGTAAAATCTTGATTTTTTAGTGTCAATGTAGACAAATGGTCCAAAATTTCAGTTATCAATAGATCAATTTTTTTATAGTTCACTTTAGATTCCCACTGCTACATCACACAAATTCACTACGGTTATTATATAGCGCAATACAATTTTTTAATACATTGATAGCTAACAGTAAATGCTATATCGCCCATTCAGCGCTAAAAGTAGATTACCTGCAATTAAGAGATTGCTTTTAGTACTTCACTATAATTATTTTTTATGGCACAAATGACGATAGCCAAGAGCAACTGTGTCAAAATAAACCGGTTATCACTCACTAATAGCGACCTTCAGGCTGTTGATAGTATAGCTTATTATGTATATTACACAGCATTCTATTCATTTAATTAATGGAAAATGTGATTTTATCCCCTTTATTCTTTGCTTCTTTCTCGAAATAGCTTCATTTTCACCCAATGAAAATTTCATTTTGAAACATATCGGTATGTCAGCTTTAAACCCATGTTCCATTACAAGCCTATTTAGTTCAAAATAACAATTTATCGTATATTTTAATTAACATCATATTCTAATTAGTTATTTTATTTAGTATTACTATAGATAATTTTCAAATAAAAATAATAGAGAATAATATTTAAAACACATATTAAACTGTTCAAAATGCTATTTTTTAGCTCTGTTTTTCATTTTTTAGTATAAAGATTTTAGTCAATTTCTAGTAGGTTAACAAATATGAATTTTATATTTTTATTTGCAATAAATAGGTAATTCAACCATACAACAGCACTAAAAAAATAAGCATTCAGTCTTTAACTTAATCAACGTGGAATTTAAAATGAATACAAAAGATAATTATGACAGAATTATTGAAAAAGAACATATAGGCCATACAACCTTAGCTTTATTAACTAATCAAGATGCGCTTTCAACCCGTGAAGTCGGTATTTTCACATTAGATGATTTAATTAGCATACATCGCCACGTTTACTTTTCTCTTTCTTTGCCTTGGAAAAAAAATGATATTCTAAAATGGTTTGGTATTACTTCATCAACAACCTTACCAATCGACACTGACGAACTAATTGATACTATTATCAATATTCGAGAACATGCCAATAGCTGGGATAACGTTGAACAACATGTTAAAGAACAATCTGTCAATCTATCTCTAGTTAGCCGAAACATTATACAAACTGGTGGACAAATTATTGAATATATAAACCACATGCCTATTTTGAAAAAAGTGTCTGAAAGCTTGAATGATATTAATGAAAATGAACTAGATGAAATATATTATCAAAATGATGACCAGCAAATAGCTACTGAACTAACTAATATCTTACAATTAATTAGGGATGATATTAAAGACCAATCCATTAAGACAAATAATATTAAAAATATCATTTCTGATTTCCGGGTGCATATTACAGGAGGTTATTTATCTAATTATCAACATGTTGAATCATTGCTATTCAATATTAAAGGGTTATATAAACAACTTGAGCCCACTAATAATGAAACAACCGATTCCTATTTACAAGAATCACTTAAAATGAAAAAACAAGAACTCCAGCAATTAGAACTTGAGTATTCACACTTTGTGAAGCTCAGCTTTACGGGTTTAGTTGGTGGTGTCATCGGCCTCATTATCACTGGAGGGATTTTTGGTTCAAAGGCTGAAAAAATTCGGGCAAGAAAGAATGAAACATTAACAGAAATAAAATCAATTAGTGACCAAATCAACAAAGAAAAATTTGTCAAAAAAGTTATCTTTGATATTCAAATCAATCTTCACAAAATTGATGGTTTCTTTAAAGATGCCCGGTTAGCCGTTGACCATTTAGATTATATGTGGCTAGTCCTCTTAACCGAAATAACTCAATCAATCGAGGTTTTCAAAAAAATCAATAACGCTGACAAACTTATTCAATTCATCACCCATTTTAAGCGTGTTATTACATCTTGGTATACCATTCAAGAATACTCGACACATTTAATAAAGTTATTTGATGAAATTCAACCAAATAACACTCCCCCTCAATAAAAGGTACTAATATGCAAGATAAGCTTGATTTACCCATACTGCCCCCTATTGATATTTATCAATTTAGGCATATGTCAAATGAAATTTCCGCATTTAATAAAAATATAATACATTATGATTTTATTATACATGGGAAAATACAAAAAATAGCCAGTAAATCCTTTAATATTAATGAAATAATCAGAAACTCGATACCGAAACTCAAAATAAAATTAAATTATATTTTAAAAAGTGAGTTAAATAATGAAAATACAAATATACCTGACGGGATTTTAGTTATAAGCTTTATTGAGGATTTAACGGATTTCAAACTTGAACTGGAAAGAATCATCACTAAATTCAGTTATACCACCGATTCTTTATCACTCATTCATTTGGAAGAAAGCAATCAACATAAACTACATCAATATTCTGAGCAAAAAGAACTTCTCGTCACATCCAAAAATAGTAAAATACTAAAAATAGATGAAATTAATCAGCAACACTCCGTTATTACCGCCGCAGAAGATATCATATTAAAATCTAAAATCACTGATTTCTTAAAAAAACATTTGTTAAATGACGAATTAATTGACTCAATTGATATGCCAACAAATAAAAAACAAATATTAAAATCAGCCGTTGCCTTTATTAAAAATTTATTATCAGTCATAGATGATGGTTTAGAATTTGCACAGCTTGTCGAGGTTAGATTAGATTTAGGAAATCAAATTTTGGAATTAAAAGAAGAAGTTAATCATATAGATAAAACAATATTTAAGCTTTCTCAACTCATGTTATTAGCCGATCAAATAACCACGATAGACTCACATAAACAATCAATTATCACTCAGATAGGCTTAATTAAGGATTACTGGTGGGGATGGTGCCATTTTATTAATGAAAAATCGTCTGAAAAAATATTGAATATTCAAAAAATTAATATGGCCAGCCAGGTGCTCATGTCTTTCTTAGACGATATGGAGTTTCAATATCAGCGCCAGTTACCCGATTAAAAAAAACCGGCTACTCAAAAGTAACCGGTTTATTAGCAATAGGAAATTTTGACCTATTAGTTAATCACAGCAAGCGCTGTTGATGTCATATCAATAAGTGGTTGTGGCCATACACCAAAGACGATAACCGCAATGGCGCAAATAACAGCAACAACCGTTCCTAACGTTGCTTTTTCAGGGCCTGTATAACGTTCTGCATGTTCTGCATCACGGCTATATAGGCTAGCCATAAAGCTTAGGTAGTAATATAAACCAATAGCACTACCCACTACTACAGCTCCTGTTAGCCACCATAATTCTGCATTCACTGCAGATGCAATCACATAGAATTTACCAATAAATCCTAATGTAATTGGAATACCAGCTAATGAAAGCATCATTACCGTCATTACCGTTGCGAGAATTGGCTTATGCCAAAATAGCCCGCGGAATGCACTAAAGTCATCCTGATCATCACCACGGTAAGGGCTTGAAACAATACTCACAACACCAAATGCCCCTAAACTCGCAAACAAGTAACCCACTAAGTAGATTGCGATAGTGACTTGTGAAGCAACAGGGTCGATGCGTAACGCAACAAGAGCGACCAGTAAATAACCCATATGCGAGATAGATGAGTAACCCAGTAAGCGTTTTGCACTTTTTTGTGTGATAGCCAGTAAGTTACCAAACAGGATAGATGCAATAGCAATCACAGAAATCACAATCGCTAGTGTATTGCTATTGGCGATTGGTGCTTCCAGAAAAATACGCACTAATACTGCGAAGATAGCGATTTTACTGCCGGTTGCTAAGAAGGCTGACACTGGTGCTGGCGCACCTTGGTAAACGTCTGGTGTCCACAGTTGGAATGGAAACAGTGACAGTTTAAAGCCAAAGCCTACAATCAGCATACCGAAACCAATCATCACCAATGGTGCGTGAATTTGACTATCGGAAAGACTTTGACCAACCGCAGCAAAACTTAAACTACCCGATTCTGCATACAGTAACGCAATCCCGAATAACAGGAATGAAGACGCGGCTGCAGATAACAGCATGTACTTGATCCCGGCTTCTAATGTGCGGCTGCGCTCAAAGGTATAGGCTACTAGACCAAACAGAGGCAATGAAATCAGCTCAATACCGATAAACATTGATGCCATATGGTTTGACATAGATAACAGCACACCACCCGCTACTGCGATAGCAACAAGTAAATGGAACTCATCTCTATTATCACCAAAACCTTCTAGCCAGTGGTAAGCAAAGATAGACGTTCCAATACCGGCAATCAGGACTAATGCGCTATAGAACAGTGCAAAGCCATCAACACGGATAAGCGAAGTCACATCCATTAGGTAGCCGTCGGCTACCCAAATGAGTGAAAGCAACGCAATAACAAAGCCTGATACTGTCAGCGCGGCACTAGTCAGGTGATCGCGTCGCCACGCAATGGACAGCATCACAACCACCGCCGTCAACCCGACGATCATCAGTGGTAGTATTGCGATCAGTTCTTGAGGAGTTATTGTCATGGCGAATTACAGCCCTAATGTTGTAAGTGAAGCAGAATACAGGTTATGTAATGTTTCCATTGAACCAATTGAGGTATCTAAAATTGGTTGTGGGTAGAAACCGATAATAACCAGTAAAGCAGCCAGAGCCAGCAGCACACCAAATTCTCGTGCAGTTAACCCTTTCATTTCTTTTTCGGATTTTGGTGTACCGTAGTAAGTTTGCTGCATCATCCACAGTGAGTAGATAGAAGCAAACACTACACCAAAGACCATAATGCAGGTCACTAACGTGAATTGGCTGAAGCTACCGAACAGGATCATGAATTCACCAATGAAGTTACCTGTACCTGGCATTCCTAACGTTGCCGCAGCAAAGAACAGGGACATTCCTGGTAACCATTTAATGCGTTTCCACAATCCACCCATCATGCGCATATCACGCGTTTGTGTACGTTCATACAGTTGACCACTGATGATAATCAGTGCCGCACCGGACAAACCGTTGGTGATCATTTGAATCACCGCACCTTGGTAAGCCAAGGTTGAACCCGCGTAAATAGCGACTGTCACAAACCCCATATGGGATAAGCTACTGTACGCTGCCAGACGTTTGATATCCGTTTGTTTGAACGCTAACCATGCCCCGTAGAAGATACTGATCACACCCAGTGTCATCGCCACTGGCGTGAACTGGATAGACGCTTCTGGGAACAAAGGTAAGGTAAAGCGTAACAGACCATATGCTGCGGTTTTTAGCATGATACCGGAGATATCCACAGAACCCGCTGTTGGCGATTGTTCTTGGGTATCTGCCATCCAACCATGGAAAGGAACCAGTGGCATTTTAACAGCAAAGGCGATAAAGAAGCCTAACATCAACATAAATGCGACATTGCTAGAGAGTTCTGCACCTAGCAGTTGGTTATAGTCGAATGTTAGTACACCTGAAGTATTGTAGTTCGCCAATGCGAGCCCAATGATGGACACCAGCATGATCAAACCACTTGCTTGCGTATAGATGAAGAACTTAGTCGCAGCTTTGATATGTTGTCTATTTTCTGACCCTTTGTGTCCCCAATTGGCAATCAGGAAGTACATAGGGATCAGCATCATCTCCCAAAAGAAGAAGAATAAGAACAAGTCAACCGCGGTAAAAATCCCCATCACACCTGTGATAATCCACAACAGGTTAAAGTGATACGCACCTTGGTTTTTCTGGTTTTCACTCCAAGAGCTCAGAATCGAGAAGCCCCCCATGATAGCCGTTAACACGACCATCAGCAGTGATAAACCGTCAATTGCTAAATGAAAATCAATTCCCAGTGACGGGATCCACGGCATAAAGAAAACAGATTGCCATTGTGGAATACCTTGTGGATTGACGAGGGAGTAGCTCCCTTGTAACCACAATTGCACGGAAAGTATCAATGTTATTCCCATCGTTGCCAGTGCAATCCAACGCGGTGCGCGATGACTGAACCGGTCAGCCTGCCAGCTTAGCAGGCCTCCGATGAAGGGAATGAGTATTAGCCAGGGTAATAGCATGGCGCAATGTGTCCCTTAATTAAACCAAAAGCAGCAGAGCAAGAATCAGCACTGCACCCAGCCCCAACGAGGCAACATACCAACGGATTTGGCCGTTTTCACTCACTGCAAGCCCTTTATTTGCCCAACGTGAAAGATGTGCAGGGATATTCATCAGAGAGTTAACCGGATCGCTTTCCAGTAGCCATGCTATGCCTTTAAATGGCTTAACAAAGACTACATCATACAGCCAATCGAATCCCCACGCTTGGTACCACCATGCGCTGAAGAAACGACCCACTGCAGTTTTCGCGATAGCATCGACTATTGAACGTCTGAACAGGTAGAGGAATACCGCAATTAATAGACCTGCGATAGCAAACCCGCCAGAAATCGCTTCGAGTAAGACTTTACCGTCTTCACTTCCTGCGGCTTCGGCTGGGAAAACCCCTTCAAGTGGTTGGTGGATTAATGCACCAACAAACGTTGCAAGAATAGCCAAAATGCCCAGTGGTAATGTGTGAGTGATGCCTTTAACCTTGTGCGCTTTGATTTTCGCTTCACCGTGGAACACGATGAAAATCATACGGAAGGTATAAATTGCGGTCATTAATGCACCGAGGATACCTGCCCACAACAACACAGTTTGTCCATCAAGCTGCGCACCCCACAAAATCGCATCTTTACTGTAGAAACCTGCGGTAAACAGTGGCAATGCTGCCAGTGCGCTTCCGCCGATTAACATCACAGCGTAGATGAATGGAATTTGCTTACGCAGCCCACCCATCTTGAAGATATTTTGTTCGTGATGGCATGCCAAAATGACTGAACCCGCTGACAGGAACAACAACGCTTTAAAGAAAGCATGCGTCATCAGGTGGAAAATCGCTGCATCCCATGCTTGTACACCTAGTGCCAAGAACATATAACCAATTTGGCTCATTGTGGAGTAAGCAAGTACACGCTTGATATCGGTTTGCACCAATGCTGCAAACCCAGCCAGTACTAATGTCACTGCACCCACAACACCGACTAAGTATAATACTTCAGGCGCTAACAGGAACAGAACATGGGTACGAGCAATTAAATACACACCCGCAGTTACCATGGTTGCAGCGTGGATCAGTGCAGAAACTGGCGTTGGACCCGCCATCGCATCTGCCAACCACGTTTGCAATGGTAACTGTGCTGATTTACCGACAGCACCACCTAATAACATCAAGGTTGCCCAGTTGATCGCACTTGAACCTTCCGCAAATTTTTGAGGTGCTAACACCGCCATTTCGCTGAAATTCAATGTGCCAAGTTCATTCCACAGAATAAACATACCAATTGCGAGGAACACATCACCGATACGCGTTACAAAGAACGCTTTCATTGCGGCTTTACCGTTTTCTGGATTGGTATAATAGAAACCAATCAACAGGTAACTGCACAGCCCTACCCCTTCCCAACCGAGATACATCAGCATCATGTTGTCAGCGAGGACTAAAACCACCATGCTTGCAATAAACAAGTTAGTGTAAGCGAAGAAACGTGAGTAACCTTCCTCGCCACGCATATACCAAGAGGCATAGACATGGATAAGGAAGCCCACACCCGTTACCACACCTAACATGGTCAGTGACAGGCCATCTAACATTAGAGTGAATGGGATATTAAAGGTACCGACAGACATCCAAGTCCAAAGTGGCTGGATGAATACGCTACCTGCGTCTTGAGCTAAAAATTCATTGCCAGCATAGAATGCGACGACGGCCGCTAAGCCAACCGACCCCGCACCAATAATGGCTGAAACGTTTTCTGACCAGCGTCCACGAGAGAAGGCTAACAGCACCGACCCCAGTAAAGGCAACAGAATAGTTAAATAGAGTAGGTTCATCCGCGCATCTCACTGACTTTATCAATATTCAGGTTCTGACGATGACGATGGAGTTGCAGTAACAACGCCAATCCAATACTCGCCTCCGCTGCAGCCAATGCGATTGCCAAAATATACATAATTTGGCCGTCAGGCTGCCCCCAAAAACTCCCTGCAACCACAAATGCCAGTGCAGTTGAGTTAATCATGATTTCCAGTCCGATCAGCATGAAAAGCAGATTACGACGAATAACAAGGCAACTGAGCCCCATCACAAATAAAATCGCCGCTAAAATCAGACCGTGTTCTAGAGGTATCATTTTTGTTCCTCCGCCTTCTCGATGCTGACAAGGTCAGCGCCGTTTTCTTTACGGTCACGTCCAACGTGGAATGCTACCACTAAACCTGCAAGTAATAACAAAGATGCCAATTCGACAGCCAGAACATACGGCCCAAATAGGCTAATTCCCACTTCTTTCGCTCCAATGATGGTTCCCTCAATGCCTTCTTGATAAGACAACGAGGTAATGCCGTAAACTAAGATAGCCAGTAAAACCGCGGATAACACCGCAGGGCCAATCCAGTTTTTCGGCGTCAACCAAGCGCGCTCTTGTTCTTGAACAGAACGCCCTAAGTTGAGCATCATCACCACGAACACGAACAGGACCATAATGGCACCTGCATATACGATGATTTCCAACGCCCCAGCAAAATACGCGCCGAGGGAGAAAAACACCATTGACAGAGCCAGCAGAGAAACAACCAGATACAACAGTGCATGCACCGGATTTGTATTCGTTATCACCCTTAAAGTTGCTAAAATGGCAACTAGACCGGCGATATAAAATGTAAATTCCATGAATATCGCTCCTTATGGCAACAGGTCTTTGACGTTAATCGGTTTCGCTTCGTTATCCGCTTCACCTTTGTCTTTACCTGCAATCGCCATACCCGATTTACGGTAAAAGTTATAATCAGGATATTTACCCGGACCTGAAATCAACAGGTCATTTTTCTCGTAAACCAGATCCTGACGTCTCCAATCGGCCATTTCAAAATCAGGTGTTAATTGGATTGCCGTGGTTGGGCAAGCCTCTTCACACAGACCACAGAAAATACAGCGCGAAAAGTTAACGCGGAAAAATTCAGGGTACCAGCGGCCGTCTTCATGTTCAGCTTTTTGCAGTGAGATACATCCCACAGGGCAAGCAACCGCACATAAGTTACACGCAACACAACGCTCTTCACCGTCAGGATCGCGTGTTAACACGATACGCCCACGGTAACGGGGTGGCAGATAAACCGGCTCTTCTGGATACATTTGCGTTTCGCGTTTATCGAACGCATGTAGGCCGACCATCCAAATACTACGTACTTGGGTGGCGAAACCGACCAATAACTCTTTCAATGTCATGGTTCAATCACCCCTTACTGAGCGTTGTATAAAATCACTGCTGCAGTACCCAGCAGATTAAGCAGTGTCAACGGCAGACAAATTTTCCAACCGAAAGACATCACTTGGTCATAACGTGGACGCGGTAAAGAGGCACGGATCAAGATAAACATCATCATGAAGAAGCCAGTTTTGATAGCAAACCACAAGAATGACGGCAGGAATGGACCATGCCAGCCACCAAAGAACAGCGTCACAATCAGTGCTGAAACCGTTACGATACCGATATACTCACCGACGAAGAACAGACCGAACTTCATGCCTGAGTATTCAACGTGGTAACCATCCGCAATCTCTTGTTCTGCTTCAGGTTGGTCAAACGGGTGACGGTGACAGACCGCAACGCCCGCTATCGCAAAAGTCACAAAACCAAAGAACTGCGGAATAATGTTCCACATGCCTTCTTGGGAGTTCACAATATCAATCAGGTTGAATGAACCTGCTTGTGCAACCACCCCCATTAAAGAAAGGCCTAAGAACACTTCGTAACTCACGGTTTGTGCTGATGCACGCATCGCACCTAATAATGAGTATTTGTTGTTACTTGACCAACCTGCGAATAACACCGCATAGACAGCCAGACCCGCCATCATCAGGAAGAATAAAATCCCGATATTGAGGTCTGCAACGTGCCATGTTGGGCTAACAGGGACGATGGCAAATGCTAAGAACAGTGAACAAAACGCAATCACTGGCGCAAGCGTAAAAATTTTCTTGTCAGCGAACTGCGGGATCCAGTCTTCTTTAAACAGCATTTTGAACATATCCGCGATTAACTGGCCCATCCCAAACGGACCCACGCGGTTAGGGCCATAACGGTTCTGGAACAGACCGAGAATACGGCGCTCTCCCAGACTCATGTATGCCCCACAAGTCACAACAACCAATAAAATGACGACAGATTTGAGGATGGAAATTAACACTTCCATCACTTCAGGAGAAATCCAATCCATCATGCTCCCCTCCGCAGATTATTGACTGACACGCCAGCCATTGAAGGTGCGATACCTGGCATTCCTAACGGTAAGCCAATTTGACCTGTAGACAGGTGATTACTGAGGCGGACAGTCAAGTTAAACGCTTGACCTGCATGGTTAAACTCCGCTTTAGTTCCTGCTGACAGACCGAGTGACGCAGCATCTTGTGTGTTCAGCATGATATAAGGCTCAGGCATACGCTCTTGAATTACTTCTGAACGCTGTGACATTTCATCACTGCCGAACAGGTGGTAATAAGGTGCGACAACCCACTGAGCTTCATTGGCTTGATAAGCCGCTGGAATCTCAGTGAAGTAAGCCAATTTGCTCTGTGTTGAATTGAACAAACGGATACCCGGGTCACCAAATAACAGGTGGCCACCCACTTCCGCTTGGAATTTGTTCCAGGCTTGCGGTGAGTTCCAACCCGGCGCCCATGCAAATGGAATTTGCTGACGTGGCGCGGTTGGGCTGTTGTTCCCTTCCATTGAGAAAGCAAATGGAGAGTCAATATCTTGCGGTTGACGAGGTTCATGAACAGATTGATTTGCTAGCATCGCTGTACGACCACTGTAACGATGTGGTTCACGTGCCAGTTTTTGACCACGAATACGGAAAGACGCTTTTGGTGCGGCATCAACCATACCTGAGAATTGTGGCATTGCGGCAACACAATCTGCGATAACGTGATCAAGTTGCGACCAATCCGCATCACGCTCTTGCGCTTCAGTTTGCAGTGAATGCATCCAGCGCCAGCTTTCGTTCATCACGATAGCTTTGTCGTAATAGGTTGGGTCAAAGACTTGGAAGAAACGCTGTGCACGACCTTCTTGGTTAATCAACGTACCGTCTGCTTCAGCAAAGCTTGCGGCTGGCAGAACCAATGTTGCTTTATCCATGATGTCTGTTTGCTGATGATCCGCAACAATCAAGTGGCTCAGTTTTGCTAATGCACTATTGACGGCATCCACGCTGCTGTGGCGGTACAAGTCGTTTTCGATAACGATAGCCACATCCGCTTCGTTCGCTTCAATGCGAGCTAATGCACTGTCTAGTGGCTGTGCGTTCATCATTGCCAGACCGAAACTATTCGCATGAGACGCTAAGTAAGATAACCCTACATTCGCACCTTTAGCTTTCAGTGCAAATGCCACGTTAGCGGCCGCTTGGATCATTGCCTCGCTGGCACTATGGCTACCACTGATGATTAATGGTTTTTTCGCGCCAGCTAATGCCTGAGCAATGGTTTCAACTTTGGCTTTTAAGTCTGCGGGTAAATCATTCACCGCAGGGGCTTCGCCATTAATCATATTGGCGATAGCAAAACCGAAACGTGCCTGGTCAGCCACTGGAGCACGGTAATTAAAGGCAGCCACATCATCTAAACGCGTGTCATCAACATTGGTAATAAACAGCGGATATTTCGCATGTTGACCAATATTCATGATTGCGGCGATTTGCCAGTCAGCCACTTTTTGCGCTGCGGCCATTTCACGTGCTTTACCTTTCACCGCTTGGCGTACAGATAACGCCATACGTGCACCTGTCTGAGTTAAATCTTCACCCAGTACCAGTACCGCATCATAGCCTTCCACTTCACGCAATGTTGGCGTATAGATACCGCCGTTTTGCAGGATGTTTTGCATCAGCGCTAAGCGGCTTTGCTCGCCCGCAGAAATACCTGAATAGAAGTTTTCTGCTCCGACTAATGCGCGCAATGCATAGTTGCTTTCAACGCTCGCGCGTGGAGAGCCGATACCAATCACTTTTTTCGCTTGATTGATAATTTGCGCACCACTTTGCATTGCTTCAATTGCAGAGATGGTTTGTTTCACACCATCTTTACTCAAGACAGCCTGACGAGGACGGTCTTTACGGTTGACATAACCGTAACCAAAACGACCGCGATCACACAGGAAATAGTGGTTTACCGAACCGTTATAGCGGTTCTCGATACGGCGAATTTCACCATAACGCTCACCTGGGCTGGTGTTACAACCGATACTGCATTGTTGGCAGATACCTGGGGCAAATTGCATATCCCATTTACGGTTATAGCGCTCAGAGTGGGTTTTGTCGGTAAATACCCCTGTCGGGCAGACTTCGACTAAGTTACCGGAAAATTCACTTTCCAGTGTACCGTCTTCTGTACGACCGAAGTACACATAGTTATGTGCGCCATACACACCCAAGTCTGTGCCATCTGCGTAATCTTTGTAGTAACGCACACAACGATAACACGCGATACAACGGTTCATTTCATGACTAATAAATGGACCGAGATCTTGGTTAATGTGAGTACGTTTCGTAAAACGATATTTACGCATGTTATGACCGGTCATCACCGTCATATCTTGTAGGTGGCAGTTACCGCCTTCCTCACAGACTGGGCAGTCATGAGGGTGGTTGGTCATCAGCCATTCCACGACACTTTCACGGAATTGTTTGGCTTCTTCATCATCAATAGAGATGTAAGTCCCTTCCGTTGCGGGTGTCATACAAGACATGACTAGGCGACCGCGTGTGTCATCTGCGTTCTGATACTGCTTAACCGCACACTGGCGGCAAGCGCCAACGCTTCCCAGCGCCGGATGCCAGCAAAAATAAGGAATATCTAGCCCGAGAGAAAGACAGGCTTGTAACAGGTTTTCAGACCCGTTTACGTCATATTCTTTGCCGTCTACATATATAGTAGCCATAGTCAGCATGCTTCCCAAAGGCCCGCATAAAGCAGGCGTTAATCAAAAATACGTTCTTCGTGAAAAATCTATTTAGCGGTTGCTCAATCGCTAAACATTTACCAGCGCTGCTTCAGCAGGTTTGGTTGGATACCCGCAATCTGCACAATGTTACGCAGATCTTTTTGCGAAATACCCGCTTCGAATTCATCACGGAAATATTTGATGGCACTTTGTAGCGGTTCGACCGCACCCGGTGCGTGAGCGCAAAACGTTTTACCCGGCCCTAAGAAACGGCACAGCTGCTCTAGGGTTTCAATATCCCCAGGCTGCCCTTCGCCTTTTTCCAGCGCTTGTAAAATTTTCACACTCCATGGCAGACCATCACGGCACGGCGTACACCAACCACAGGATTCACGGGCAAAGAAAGTTTCTAAGTTACGCACTAAAGAAACCATGTTGATTTCATGATCAACCGCCATCGCCAATGCAGTACCAAGACGGCTTCCTGCTTTAGCGATATTTTCGAAATCCATCGGCAAGTCAAGGTGATCGTTGGTCAGGAAGTCAGTCCCTGCTCCGCCTGGCTGCCATGCTTTTAATTTTAGTCCATCACGCATACCACCTGCGTAATCTTCCAACACTTCACGTGCCGTAGTACCAAATGGCAATTCCCACAGACCTGGATTTTTCACACGGCCAGAGAAGCCCATTAATTTAGTACCCGCGTCTTTACTCTTACCTGCGCTTAAATCGATATACCATTGGTCTCCGTGCTCTAAAATTGCTGGCACGTTACAGATAGTTTCGACGTTATTTACGCAAGTTGGTTTGCCCCAAGCACCTGATGTTGCAGGGAATGGTGGTTTAGAACGTGGGTTAGCACGACGGCCTTCTAAGGAGTTAATCAGTGCGGTTTCTTCACCGCAGATATAACGCCCAGCACCGGTGTGAACAAATAGTTCGAAATCGAAACCTGAACCGAGGATGTTTTTTCCTAACAGACCGGCTGCTTTGGCTTCTTCGATAGCACGACGCAGATTTTGCGCGGCTTCAACATACTCACCTCGTAGGAAGATATAACCACGATAGGCTTTAAGTGCATAAGCGCCCGTGATCATCCCTTCAACTAGCAAATGAGGGAGTTGCTCCATCAATAAACGGTCTTTATAGGTGCCCGGTTCCATTTCATCCGCATTACATAAGAAGTAACGCAGTTTCATGTTTTCGT
Source organism: Providencia sp. PROV141 (assembly GCF_028481645.1). Taxonomy (NCBI): domain Bacteria; kingdom Pseudomonadati; phylum Pseudomonadota; class Gammaproteobacteria; order Enterobacterales; family Morganellaceae; genus Providencia; species Providencia sp. PROV141. The sequence goes on from NZ_JAMPPR010000014.1 coordinate 79,215, forward strand.
CTTTTGGCATCAGGCTCCATTTCAGACCTGTTGAGAAGCCCGCACCGCCTCGCCCTTTCAGGCCAGCGTCTTTCACGAGATTCACAACTTCATCGGGTGCCATACCTTTGAGCGCGCGCTCAAGCCCTTTGTATCCGTTTTTACTGCGATACTCATCTAACCAAACAGGCTGATTGTCATCACGCAAACGCCATGTTAGAGGATGAGTTTCGGCTGTACGGATCACTGGATTAACAGAATTTGTCATGGATACTGCTCCAGTAATTTTTGAATATTTTCAGGCTGCACGTAGCTGTGAGTGTCTTCATCGATCATCATCGTTGGACCCTTGTCACAGTTACCTAAGCAACAGGTTGGCAGCAACGTAAAGCGGCCATCGGCTGTTGTTTGACCCGGGCGAATATTAAGCTGCTTAATAATTTCAGCTTCTAAGCCCTGATAACCTGTAATATGGCAAACAACACTGTCGCAATAGCGAATAATGTGGCGACCTACTGGCTGACGGAAGATTTGGCTATAGAATGTGGCCACACCTTCAACATCACTGGCTGGGATGCCTAAGACGTCAGCAATCGCATGGATAGCGCCATCTTCAACCCAACCGCGGTTTTTTTGCACAATTTTCAGTGCTTCAATCGAGGCAGCACGTGCATCTTCGTAATGGTGTTTCTCACCTTCAATCTCTTCACGCTCTTTCTCTGTTAAGACAAAGCCATGGTTGACTTGCGGTTCAAACACATTCACGACATTGAGCTCATTGTGCTTCTCACTTTCGTTATGTTCATTATGCATGGTTAGCGATCCACATCCGACATTACAAAATCGATACTACCCAGATAGACGATTAAGTCTGAAACTAAACTACCTCTGATCACCGAAGGAATTTGCTGTAAGTGCTCATAACTCGGGGTACGAATACGTGTACGGTAGCTCATGGTGCTGCCATCACTGGTCAGGTAGTAGCTGTTAATACCCTTCGTGGCTTCAACCATCTGGAATGATTCATTCGCAGGCATCACTGGGCCCCAAGACACTTGTAAGAAGTGGTTGATCAGGGTTTCAATGTGCTGCAACGTACGCTCTTTTGGTGGTGGCGTCGTCAGTGGATGGTCGGCTTTGAATGGGCCTTCTGGCATATTCTTATAGCATTGCTCAAGAATACGGATACTCTGGCGCATCTCTTCCACTTTGATCATCACACGGTCATAACAGTCACCGTTGTGCGCGATAGGAATATCGAACTCAAAGTTTTCATAGCCTGAATATGGACGCCATTTACGCACGTCGAAATCGACGCCTGTTGCACGTAAACCAGCACCCGTTACACCCCATGCCAGTGCCTCTTCTTTATTGTACATTGCTGTACCAATCGAACGGCCTTTTAAGATGGAGTTTTTCAGCGCAGAAGTCACATAGGACTCTAAACGTTTTGGCAACCAGTCAAGTAATTCACGCAGCAGTTTTTCCCAACCGCGCGGTAAATCGTGTGCAACACCACCAATACGGAACCAAGCTGGGTGCATACGGAAGCCCGTGATCGCTTCAATCACGTTGTAGACTTTTTGACGGTCAGTAAACGCAAAGAATACCGGCGTCATTGCACCGACGTCTTGGATATAGGTACTGATATACAGCAAGTGGCTGTTAATACGGAATAACTCTGACAGCATGACACGAATGGTTTTCACGCGGTCAGGCACTTCGATGCCAGCCAGTTTTTCAACCGCTAACACGTAAGGCATTTCATTCACACAACCACCGAGATACTCGATACGGTCAGTGTATGGAATATAGCTGTGCCATGACTGGCGTTCACCCATTTTCTCAGCACCACGATGGTGGTAACCGATATCAGGCACACAGTCGATAATTTCTTCACCATCCAGTTGCAGTACGATACGGAACGCACCGTGTGAGGATGGGTGGTTTGGCCCTAAGTTCAGGAACATGAAATCTTCGTTTTCATTTCCACGCGCCATGCCCCACTCTTCTGGTTTGAAAGTCAGTGCTTCCATTTCCAGATCTTGTTTCTGTTTTGTCAGAACAAAAGGGTCGAACTCAGTTGCACGCGCAGGATAATCCTTACGCAGTGGATGACCTTCCCAGTTCGGTGACATCAGCAAGCGGCGCAGATTTGGGTGACCTTGGAAGGTGATCCCAAACATATCCCACACTTCACGCTCATGCCAGCTGGCATTCGGGAATAAAGAAACCACAGAAGGCACGTTGAGGTCTTTCTCATTAAGAGCGACTTTTAACATGATATCGCGGTTACGATCGATAGAGATGAGGTGGTAGAAAACACTAAAGTCTGCTTCTGGCAGACCTTGTCGGTGAATTCGTTGACGTTCATCTACCCCATGTAAGTCAAATAACATGACATACGGTTTTGGTAATTTCTTTAGGAAATCGACCACTTCCAGTAACTGCTCACGACGAACCCAAACCACTGGCATGCCAGTGCGAGTTGCTTGAACAGAAAAGGCATCCGGCCCAAATTGATTGCGCAGTTCCAGAAGCACAGGGTCATTTAAATGATCCTGTGTCTGCCATCCTGGCTGGGTACTACTCGCTTGCGCTATCTGATCTGTCATCATTCTTCACCATAACGCTTGATCAGGTTTATTATTTCGCAACAACATTGCTCTGTTACGCTGTATGGCTTTAAGCCTTAAATTTCGTCTGGTGTACGCAGGTTAGTCACTGCAATACGTTCACCGTGCTTTCTTTCTCTTTCTGATTGCATATTGGCACGATAAACCCCTTGGTCACCAACGACCCAAGATAGCGGTCGACGCTCTTTACCGATAGATTCTTGCAACAGAAGTAGTGCCTGCATATAGGCTTCTGGACGCGGTGGGCAACCTGGGATATACACATCCACAGGAATAAATTTATCGACGCCTTGTACAACAGAATAAATGTCATACATGCCACCAGAGTTAGCACATGAACCCATGGAAATCACCCATTTTGGTTCAAGCATTTGGTCATACAGACGTTGAATAACAGGCGCCATTTTAGTGAAACAGGTACCTGCTACTACCATGAAATCGGCTTGACGAGGTGAAGCACGCAGTACTTCTGCACCAAAGCGGGCGACGTCATGAACAGCCGTGAACGAAGTCACCATTTCTACATAGCAACATGAAAGACCAAAGTTATATGGCCAGAGAGAGTTTTTGCGCCCCCAGTTAACCACATCGTGTAATGCATGAGAAAGTTTCCCCATGTACACACTGTTTTCAACTTGCTGCTCCAGTGGATCAGTAACGATTTCCTGAGTTTGCAGTGGGTAACGGTCGTTCTCACCGTTCGGATCTATGCGGGTGAGCGTATAATCCATTGTATAATGCCTCGCTTTTTACTGCGGATGACGATTGCTGATGTTAATAACTTCACTAGGATGCTTAACTTTTCCGCGGGAACGGACTGGAGTCCAATCTAATGCCCCTACGCGGACCAGATAAAACAGTCCCGCCAACAATACCAAAATAAAGATCGCGGCTTCGATGAAACCAACCCAACCGGCTTCGCGGATGGCAACTGACCATGCAAATAAGAACATGGCTTCAACATCGAAGATAACGAAGAACATGGCGACTAAGTAGAACTTAGCTGACATACGAAGACGTGCACTACCGACCGAATCAAGACCTGACTCGTAAGGAACATGTTTTGTTCTGGCTTTGGCGCGGCTACCCAAGAAGTGACCTGCGACCAACATGAAAGCACAAAGACCGATAGTGCCGATAAGGAATATCGCAAACGCCCAGTTATGGGCTAACGCTAGGATTGATGTAGACATACTCGTTGCTTACTCATTACTTATGGTGTGTTAACTGCTCTTTTTTACATCACGGCAGTGTTGCACCACAATTGCCCAGTTAATCGAGAAGAAAGACCAAAATTGATCACAAACTAAAATATCACCAAACTTAAATCAGTCTGTTGACTGCGTTTGGTTTGTCCTCTCTCATTACAATTTACTTTACTTAAATTAAGTAAAATAACCCGTATTTGTTACAAAAGCTTCACACTCTGAAAACAATAGAACAACAAAAAGTAACCATAATCTGCTAAAACGTGTCAGTGTAATGATACTCAAGTAAACACGCAAACTAGTTTAACTGATTATTCGTTTTTACTACACCATTATCTCAGGAAAAACCTGTCTTAACAGATGAAAAATTGCGCTTTTTATTTGATCTAACGCACACTTTTATTGAAAAAGTACTCAATTTGTTTACATAGCATTCAATTTCACTTTAAGTCTTTGTAACTCTTTTTAACGCATTACTTCAAGTAACTGACTGACATTCCAGTGCTATTTTATCTATTCAATAAAAAAACATTGTTAATAACATAACAAATTGTTAACTAAACAATGAAATTCAGGTTATGCCAGCTACATCACAATTATTTCATGGTCTTTCCTATTTAACCATACTTATTAAGTGGTTAATTGTTTTTTTTATGAGCGGATATTGATAAAAAATCGATAAATTTGAAGTTGATAACCTATTTAAAATATCACTGAACATTATTTAAGCATGCATAGAAGCAAATTTCTCAATACCATTTCCCAATATTGAAAATTGAGTTCCACAATTTGAAATAATCGTTTCAGTCATCTGCATCAATTCACATTATCTGTTACCTAACAGCTCAATTAGTCTGTACGTTAGCCATTTATTCAGAGATAACCACCTCAACCGCTGCTCACATCTTATTGAGACTGTGATTAACACGTTGATTTTATTTGCACATAGCCAATAACACATTGATCACAAACAAGTGATTCAGCAATAAACTTGTAAAAATGACATAAAAAAACGGTAATCCCAAGTTCATTGGAATTACCGTCATTACAATAAATCAATTAAGTATTGGTGTTAAGATAACCAGATGAATCGATTAACTTAATTACCTTCCTCATTGCTATCCATCAACTCACTTGCTGAGGCTGCAACATAAGGGATTTTTTTGTTTTCAATCGCACTGAATACTGTCAGAACAAAATCTTTTTGCTCGTCTGCATTCTTATACAACCAATACTGAATGTCTGGTAAACGTGGCAGCCCATCAGCTTCATTCAAAATACGTAAATCTGCATTTTGCATTTCCATTGGTCTGGCGGTTACCCCAACTTCTGCATTGACTGCCGCACGAACCGCAGGTAAAGATGCTGCTTCATACGCAACATGCCATGACAAACCTGCATCATCAAGAGCACTAGTACACAGTTTACGATATGGATTGGTTTCATCCATAACAACTAATGGGACAGGCTCATTGGGACGCAATTGAAAATCAGGCGCACTGTGCCACAAAACAGGCACTGTTCTTAACGCTGTTTTGGGGTGGTGACTAATTCTTGCTGTTGTTAAAGCAAGATCTATCTCATGATTATCAAGCATTGACTCAATAAATTGTGCTCGTTTAATGCGCACTTCTACGGCAATTCTTGGATAAACAGACGCGATACGATTAAGTAAGAAAGGTAATAAGATATCGACGGTGTCATCAGATGCACCAATACGCAATTCACCATCAGCGTCATTATAAGTCAATGACGCGGTAGCATCATCATTGGCGCGAAGTATTTGCCTTGCGTAGCCAAGTAATTGTAATCCGTGCGCGGTGAGCAGTTTATTTCGTCCATGGCGAGCGAAAAGCTCACGGCCGACTAATTGCTCTAAACGTTGCATTTGCTGGCTCACAGCAGATTGTGTTCGACAAACGGCTGCAGCTGCAGCTGCGAAAGTGTTAAGATCTGCGACAGCGACGAAAGTACGTAGCAAATCAAGATCTAGGTTCATGATGGGACGATTGGAATTTATCATCGTTCATTCTCTTATATAATTTTATGTTACCTGGTGTTTCTGCTCTCCTCCATGAGAATCAGCGAGTTTATAGCGACTACTAAGTGAGTGCATTTCTAATCCATAGATCTGCAATGACTTCTCATTATTTTACTTTTCTTGTACCTAGCTCACTATTCGTTAACGATAGGCCATGGTACAAATAGCATACTTCCATAAATCAAATAATTTTAATAAAAAAAGGGGGTGATTTCCTAAAAAACACGCTAAAACGCGTTTGATAGGATACGATTAAATAGTAACATATTTAATGTAATCACAATTATTTTAATGTAAGCACATTATAAAATTCGTTTCACTATTTTTACATAGTCAAAAATATCAAATGGTTATAATTTTAAGCAGCACTTTTGGCTAAAGAAAGCAGCTTGAAATAATCAATATTACTAACAAAATCACCCTAATTATTATAAAAAAAGGCCATTACAGCAAAAAAATCATGTCTGATTTAATGATTCAATGCTTAATATTACATTTTGATACAATTTTCTTTTTTCCTTCTATTTTTATGCTTTTTTACTTTTTATACTCCAAAACATCAAAGAATGTCGATATTATAATTCAACTAATTTTATATTATAAGAATATGTAGCCGACTTAAAATAAATAATAAGACACCAAACATTACATTTAAGCGTAAACCAACCTTTTACACCAAAAATAACCTTGCATCTTCAAAAGCTTCTGAGGGAGGAGTACAGTAAAGGAATAACGCCGGCCCGACCAATGTAACCCTTAGGGTAATGAGAGAACTATGAATAATCTAACTAAATCCAGTAAGCTCGATAATGTTTGCTATGACATTCGTGGGCCCGTATTAAAAGAAGCTAAGCGCCTAGAAGAAGAAGGCAACAAAGTCCTCAAACTCAATATTGGTAACCCGGCCCCGTTTGGTTTTGAAGCTCCAGATGAAATCCTAGTGGATGTCTTGCGTAATCTGCCAAGTTCTCAAGGTTATTGCGACTCAAAAGGCTTATACTCTGCCCGTAAAGCGATTGTGCAGCATTACCAAGCTCGTGGTATTCATGAAATGACAGTAGAAGATGTCTACATTGGTAATGGTGTTTCTGAATTAATCGTACAAGCCATGCAAGCACTGCTTAATAATGGTGATGAAATGTTAGTGCCTGCGCCTGATTATCCATTATGGACTGCTGCAGTTTCCCTTTCGGGAGGAAAAGCGGTTCATTATATGTGTGATGAACAGCAAGGTTGGATGCCTGACATTGAAGATATTCGCAAAAAAATCACACCAAGAACGCGTGGTATTGTGGTTATCAACCCAAATAACCCCACAGGTGCGGTCTACAGCAAAGACCTACTGATGGAAATCGTCGAATTAGCTCGACAACATAATCTTATTATCTATGCTGACGAAATCTACGATAAAATTCTTTATGATGATGCAGTGCATCACTCTATTGCCGCTCTCGCCCCTGATTTATTAACCATCACATTTAATGGTTTATCTAAAACGTATCGCGTCGCTGGCTTCCGCCAAGGTTGGATGGTATTAAACGGCCCGAAAAAACATGCGAAAAGCTATATTGAAGGCTTGGAAATGTTAGCCTCTATGCGCCTGTGTGCAAACGTCCCGATGCAGCATGCTATTCAAACTGCATTAGGTGGCTATCAAAGTATTAGCGAATTTATTCAACCTGGTGGTCGTTTATATGAGCAACGTAATCGTGCTTGGGAACTAATTAATCAAATTCCAGGAGTATCTTGTGTAAAACCACAAGGTGCGTTGTATATGTTCCCGAAAATCGATATTAAGCGTTTTAATATCTATGATGACCAAAAAATGATTTTAGACTTGTTACTACAAGAAAAAGTGTTGTTAGTTCAAGGGACCGCGTTTAACTGGCCTGAGCCTGACCATTTCCGCATCGTTACGCTACCTTATGCAGATGACCTTGAAATGGCGATTAATAAATTCGGCCGCTTCCTTGAAGGCTATCGCCAATAAAAATTTATTAAACATAATAAAAAGCCTCCGGAGACGGAGGCTTTTTTTATTCTAAATTTAGCCATCATTAATAGACTGTATTATTCTGATAATCAAAGAATAGAAATAAAATAAATTGCCACAAGGAAAAAACCCAATAATATAAATGGAAAATATTTCATATTGCCTCGTTATTTTCGGATTGAACACCCATTATATTTTTTTGATTATATAATTCAACACAATTAAAATAGCAGTTAAGTTAAAGTCTAAATTTGATTATATTATTATGAGCATCTTAATATGCCAAATAAATATTAAAGCATAGTCACTAAAGAGTAACTTATTAAAAAACAATAAAATTATATCGCTGCTACATTATTTCCGCTATAATTTTTGTCGTTTGCAGACACTAAAAAGAGGACTTATGAGCTACTTTTTCGCCCATCTTGCTAGAATGAAGTTAATCCACCGCTGGCCGTTAATGCGTAATGTCCGAACAGAGAATGTCTCTGAACATAGTCTTCAAGTGGCCATGGTAGCCCATGCGCTCGCTATTATTAAAAATCGTAAGTTCGCAGGGAACGTTAATGCAGAAAAAATCGCTTTATATGCGATGTACCATGATGCCAGTGAAGTGATTACGGGGGATTTACCAACGCCAATAAAGTATCACAACCAACAAATTGCTCATGAATACAAAAAAATAGAAAAATTCGCTCAGCAAAAACTACTCGATATGCTCCCAGAAGAACTACAAGAGGATTTTAAAGCACTACTAATTGAAGATATACAATCAGAAGAAGAGCATTTTATTGTTAAACAAGCTGATACGCTGTGTGCCTACTTAAAATGTTTAGAAGAGCTATCTGCGGGCAATAGTGAATTTAAATTAGCCAAAAGACGGCTAGAAAAAATGCTTGCGGAAAGAAATAGCCCAGAAATGGAATATTTTATGAAAACGTTTGTGCCAAGTTTCACCTTATCATTAGATGAAATTAGTAATTAATTTAAAATAAGGAATGAGCGTATCGTTCCTTATTTTAATACTCAATAACTTTATATTTTAATGTAATTATTTAGTTTTTTATGCCGAACTAATCTCTGTTGAACAATCTGAAGATGAAGAAAAGTGGGCGTATAACTTTCTAGACTCACCATTAATACCTAATATAACTCTACCACCATCACCCGATGTTATATTACAACTAAAATCATGTTTACATTCATAAACTTCACGATCGTAAGTCCAAAATTTAATATGCCAAATATCAGAGCCAACACCTATATAGTATTTAAATCCAAAACAATTCTCTAAAATACCTTTATTCGGAATATGTTCAATATGTTGCCAATCCTTCATATTCCCCCAAGGAACACCTGCACTATGTGTTAGCGTCACATTTTTTATATCTTTTCCCCAAAAATTTTCAAATGTTGCATAACCATAATGATATTTTTCTGATACATTTTTAATTTGTTCCATAAATTCACCTCTTAATAATTAAATCTATTTTGAGTATTTTTTAAAAGATAGAAAAAATATGTATTATTCATTTATTCTGTTTATTTGTGTTGAACAATTTGCTGATGAAGGAAAGTCAAGATATAACCGTTTTGACTCACCATTAATTCCCATAATTACTTTACCATTGTCACTTGCAGTTAAATTGCAGTAAAAGTTATAGGATGATTTATAATACTCTCCATCTTCAGTCCAAAATTCGATATGCCACATATCTGATCCCACACCTAAATAATATTTAAACCCGAAGCAATCTTTCACAATACCTTTATTAGGAATATCTTCTAAAATATATTCATTAATCATTCCCACTCCAAAAAGCATAGCGGTATGGCCTAATGATATTTTTTTAATCTTTTTACCCCAGAAGTTTTCGAAGGTAGCCAAGCCATAATAATGTCGTTCTACGAATTGTTTATTTAATTCCATATTCTCTCCTGATAAAATACACCCTAAATTAATAATAAATGTTATCAAAACAATTAAGTTAATATTATGCATTTTGATACGAGATTAATGGTAAGTTAAAATACAGGAGAGTAAATTATAATTAATATCATTTAATTGACAAATAAAAGAGGAATGGTTAATTAAAAATATCAATTAACCATTAATGTATTTTCTTAGAATGGAAATAAAATAGGCACGACTGCAATACTAATAAACATCACAATAATAGTGAATGGCACACCCACTTTTAAAAAGTCCGAAAATTTATAACCACCAGGTCCTAAAACTAAGGTATTAACTGGTGATGAAACGGGGGTCATAAAGGCTGCGGATGCGGCGATCCCAACAATCATCGCAAAAGGTAGCGGTGAGACATCCATTTGGCGAGCCGCAGCAATGGCAATCGGAGCCATTAGTACTGCAGTTGCGGTATTGGAAATAAATAACCCAATAGAGGCACACAAAATAAATAGGCACAATAGCATCACATGTGGCCCTAACCCACCAGCAACTTTCATTAACGCATCAACGGCAAGAGCAATCCCTCCCGTTTCTTGCAGTGCGAGCGCAAAAGGCATCATCCCAACAATTAAGATAATACTCGGCCAGTGAATTGACTTATAAGCACTTTCCATATCAATACAGCGAAATTTCCCCATTAACAAGCAGGCAATAAGTGCGGCAATAAAATTAGGAATTTCATTGGTCACCATCATCGCGACCATTAACGCCAAACAAAATAAGGCATGAGGAGCCTGAGATGCAGCAGGTGCCACCGCCTCTACTTCAGCAGCCAAATTCAAGACAATAAAATTTCGTGGCTTAGTCGATAAAATGCGAATTAATTTCCAATCACCAATGACTAATAAAATGTCACCCAATCGAAGCGGCTCATCTACCAACTTGCCGTCCAACGCCTTACCATCTCGACGAATACCAACCACGTTCAAGCCATAACGAGTACGGAATTTAATGTCTCTTAAAGATTTACCCAATAGTTCAGAATCTGGATTCATCGATACTTCAGCCATTCCCACATCACGTGATTGGTCTGAAAAATAATCTCCCCGTAAAATCATCGGTTCAAGGAGTTGTTCACTACAAAATTGGCGTAAATCGTCATCACTCACCGAAATATCGACTAATAAGACATCTCGCTCGCGTAACTCTGTTCCCCCAGTTGCACTCACCATCACTCGACGAAATTTACGCCAACGCTCAATCCCCACTACGTTCGCTTCGTAACGTGAACGCAAGTGTAGCTCATCAAGCGTATGGCCAATGAGTGGCGACCCCTTGCGGATAGCAAGGCGGCGAGCTCTACCTGTCAATTTATAATCACGAATTAAGTCACGAAAGGTGCGTCGATAGCGCTCAGGGAGTTTGTCTGGTTCGTTACTGCCTAGCCAGCGCCTTGTCAGCCACATGTAGGCAATACCTGCGAATAAAATTAAAATACCAATCGGGGTAATAGAGAAAAATTGGAAGCCTTTGATCCCTTCGCGTACCAATTCGCTGTTCACCACCATATTAGGTGGAGTGGCCACCAGTGTCATCATCCCACTGATGAGCCCTGCGAAGCCTAATGGCATCATTAACCGACTAGGCGATGTTTTCATCCGTGATGCGACACTTAAAACGACGGGAATAAAAATAGCCACTACGCCAGTGGAGCTCATAAAAGCGCCTAACCCAGCGACGGTGAGCATGAGGAAAACCAGCATTTTGCTTTCGCTGCTTCCTGCAACGCGAACAAGCCAGTCTCCCATTTGGTAAGCGATCCCTGTGCGAACAAGCCCATCACCAATAACAAATAATGCTGCAATTAGCAGAACGTTAGGATCTGCGAAACCTGCTGTAGCTTGCTCTAATGTTAAGGTATCACTCAACACAAACGCGACAATGACAAGTAATGCGACCACATCCATGCGAATTTTATTTGTGGTAAACAGAACTATCGCAATTAATAGGAGGGTTAAGACCCACAGCAATTCTCCGTTCAAAATATCCCCTTTCGACGAAAAAAAACATTGCTAAGAATTTTATTCAGTTAAGCATGTTTTATGGAGAATTTCTTTGATTAAATCACCATTAAGTCAAATTAGACACGAAAAGTTCATAATCACCATTCTTGTCAGGCCCCGTAACAGAAATTTGAGCCAATGAGTTTACAATTACTTGAATTTCATCACGACGCGGCATGCCTTCTGGTGCATGGACTGCAACCACTTGGCAACCTGCTGTTAATGCAGAGTGGATACCTGCTTGCGCATCTTCAAAGGCAATACAGGATTTTGCAGGAAGAGAAAGTGCTTGAGCGCCAAGCAAGAACGGTTCTGGGTCCGGCTTTCCTTTCGTGACTTTTTCAAATGTCACCCAATGTTTAGGTTCTGGTAAACCCGCAGCTTGCTGGCGTCCATGGGCAATCGGTACAGTACCAGAAGTGACAATTGCCCACGGAGCGCCAATTTCATTTAAACGTGACAGCAAGGCAATCGCACCAGGTAGGGCCACAACGCCCTCCACATCTTCGCTTTCCATTTTTTCTAACCAGCGAAAATACCCCATAATTTCGCCATCACTCGCTTCGGGTAAAAAGTGACGCAAACTGGTTAACGCAGGTTTTCCATGGATAAAATTAATGACTTCGGCTGAGTCTACACCAATTCGTTCACCAAACTTACACCAACAGCGCTCAACCACTGCCAAGGAATCTGCCAATGTGCCATCTAAATCAAATAGAAACCCTTTTGCCTTTAATTTCACGTCTACCCCTTTATTTGCTATTCACATAATAATTGAATCGATTCTAGCCCATTAGTTAACGCTAAATAGGCACATACACGCAACCTCAATATTAAAAATAATTAAGGATTGATACTAAAGCTTAGATTTGAATGCACTTGAGAGTTAAAACAGGAAAGGAATGTTGATTTGAAGTTGAAATTTTATACCTATTAATCCCATTTGCTCTAAGAAGTTTGTGCTGTAGCTAGGCGGCAAGCGCGCTAATCCCTAGGAGCATACATAAGTATGTGACTAGGGTTAGTGTGTGAAGCCAACACCGCTACAGCGCAGAATACGACAAGCAAATATGCTCTAAATTATTCGCGTTGTCGCTAGGCGACCAGAGAGGATATCTCGGGGAGCATACAAAAGTATGTGACCCGAGTAGCCGAACGCAGTCAACAACGCGACAAGGTGAAGTATGATGAGCAAATATGCTCTAAATTATTCGCGTTGTCGCTAGGCGACCAAAGAGGATATCTCGGGGAGCATACAAAAGTATGTGACCCGAGTAGCCGAACGCAGTCAACAACGCGACAGCGCGAAGAATGACGAGCATTAGGCGTTTAAGATCTGGGAAATCTCCACCGCTGATAAATGATACTGACGAGGACAGGCATGCCAAATCGCTAGCATCCGTACATATTTTTCCCACATTGGCGTTTGTGAGTTAAACCCATGCGTCCCGCTGTCAAAGTGGGTATAACGCCCTTCTGTGTTAACCATAAAGCGAACGTAGCTCAAATAGCGTGCTTCTGTTGCAGCATCAAAACCTAAAAATTGCACGCGCCGGCCATCAATGTCTTCCTTGTTAGCCATGTTGCTATAGGAGACTTGTAGCGCATGGTACATCTCCATGATATCAATAACAGTGCGGCAAATGTCTTCACTCAAATGACCGAAGTCTCTATCTAACTCACGCATTTGCAAACCAAAACCACGTTCAATAATGGTTTGTAAACGGCGATAACGTTCTGCATTATCGGGGTCAAGCATGGTCATCATTTTATATTGATTAGATAAGATCAAGCGTTGTGCGTTAGTCATTTCCATCATGGTTCTCCCACTAAAAAGTATGGCTTATCTTCGCATTCAACATCAATCATAGACAGTGAAAACATCGCTTTTATTGATCTAAACACGCTTTTTGCATTACTTATTGTTAAATCTACCTTTTAGTGGAAATCATCCCTTAGATATCTTCCATAAAAGAGCGATCTAGCTGGTTAAATGCACGTTTTAGCAAGTCAGCTAACGCCATATAATCGGGTTGGTGTTCAACTGGTGCCATAGCGATCCCCGCCTCTGTAAACTTATCACGGATCTCATAAAACCAGCTCAATAAGCTAGATGGCAAAGGCGTCGAAGCACGCTTTCCTAACCACCATAGGCCTTGCATTGGCAAACTACAGGCAAAAAGTGCCGTAGCAATGGCGGGTCCCAATTGCCCACCTAGCGCGATTTGCCATGCTAACGTGAAAATTGCAATCGGTGGCATAAAACGAATACCAAAGCGGACAGCTTTGTTGATGCGAATTTCGGGGAAGATTGGCGACAGTTTTTTTTCCATAGGAAAGGTCTTCAGATAGCGGTTACCTAATCTAAAGCGTTTAAAAAAACCGGGCGGTGTACTTTGTAATGTACTCATGAAACGTTTCCTATCGACTTCTTAAAAACTGAGGCAATAATCTGTAGATTGCGCCATGATAAAATCATAGCACATTTAAGATAACGAAATTATTTCATTACATTTACCTTAAGTTAAGTCACTTTACTAAATATCAGCTATTCTAATAGCAATGTAACCCTGTGCTATAACACCACTTTATACGTCACTTATGATTTTAATCAATCAAAGTCCCTATTTTTAAAAAAAACGTATAAAATATAAAATATTTTTAGTAGAATCTGCCACATTTAGAATTGCTGTTGCATTTGTTACTTTGTAGCTTTATCCATTTTCGAAACTGAAGATAGACAACAGTTATATATATTGGGGTTTTTGGTCGTTATTTCAACACTAGGTGCGAAGGTTTACTTTTATATACCTTTGTAAAAAAGGATAGCGCCTGCTTTATCAAACCCCTAGAGGTCTCACGATCTTTAACTTTTTCGCCTTTAACATGATATCAATCATGATGTTTCAGGTCATAAATACGCTAGGCTCTAGCGGTATATTTTTAATCTGAGTCTTTTCATGTTGTTTAAAAGGCTTCACAACAACAATTAACGATAGGTATTTCCATGTCAAGTAAGCTGGTACTGGTTCTAAACTGCGGTAGCTCCTCACTGAAATTCGCCATCATCGACCCAACTAATGGCGATGAATTTTTATCTGGATTAGCTGAGTGCTTTAACCTCCCGGAAGCCCGTATTAAGTGGAAAATGGATGGTGCTAAGAAAGAAGCGCCTTTAGGTGCTGGTGCAGCGCATAGCGAAGCATTGGATTTCATTGTTAACACTATTCTTGCTGAAAAACCTGAGCTATCAGAGCAAATCACCTCCATTGGTCACCGTATTGTTCATGGTGGTGAGAAATTTACCTCTTCTGTATTAATTACAGACGAAGTGATCGAAGGCATTGAAGCGGCTATTCCATTCGCACCATTGCATAATCCTGCTCATCTCATCGGTATTGAAGAAGCAAGAAAATCCTTCCCGCATCTGATCAACAAAAATGTCGCTGTCTTTGATACCGCATTCCATCAGACCATGCCGCAGGAAGCTTATCTGTATGCATTGCCATACGAATTATATTCAGAGCATAGTATCCGCCGCTATGGTGCGCACGGCACAAGCCATTACTATGTTTCCCGTGAAGCTGCGAAAAAACTTAACAAACCTGTTGATGAGCTCAATGTTATCACTTGCCACTTAGGCAACGGTGGTTCTGTTACTGCCATTGTTAACGGTAAATGTGTTGATACTTCAATGGGCTTAACGCCATTAGAAGGCCTGGTAATGGGAACGCGTAGTGGTGATATCGACCCTGCAATTATTTTCCATTTACATGATTCTTTAGGTATGAGTGTTGATCAAATCAATAAAATGCTAACCAAAGAATCGGGTTTATTAGGTTTAACTGGTGTAACAAGCGACTGCCGTTATGTTGAAGATAACTACGGCACTAAAGAAGACGCAACTCGCGCAATGGATGTTTTCTGCCATCGTTTAGCGAAATATGTTGGTGCATATAGTGCACTGATGGAAGGCCGTCTTGATGCTATCATCTTCACCGGTGGTATTGGTGAAAACTCAGCACAAGTTCGTGAAATCACCTTGAAGAAACTGGCAATCCTTGGTTTCGAATATGACCACGAACGTAACTTAGCGGCACGCTTCGGTAAAGAAGGTTTAATCACTACCGATAACAGCCGCCCAGCGCTGGTTATCGCAACCAATGAAGAGTTGGTTATTGCCCAAGATACTGCGCGTTTAACCGCATAAGCAACTTCTACCGCCAGCAACTAGCTGGCGGTATCGTTTTGTCATTAGAGTAACCGAAAGAAAGAGGTTCCCGTGTCCCGTACAATTATGTTAATACCTACTGGCACCAGCGTTGGCTTAACTAGCGTTAGCCTAGGTGTCGTTCGCTCAATGGAACAAAAAGGTGTTCAATTAAGCGTTTTCAAACCTATCGCACAGCCACGCGTCTCTGGCAATAAAGACCAAACCACTGAAGTCCTGCGTTCTCATTCAAGTATTACTACCATTGTTGAACCACTGACAATGGAATACGTTGAATCGCTACTGACCTCTTCCAAAAAAGATGTATTAATGGAAGAAATCGTAGCTCGCTATCATGACCACACAAAAAATGCGGAAGTGATTTTAATTGAAGGTTTAGTGCCAACGCGTAAACACTCATTTGCTCAATCATTAAACTATGAAATTGCCAAAACATTAGGCGCAGAAATTGTTTTCGTCACTGCACCAGGCAACAGCTCAATTACACAAATGCAAGAGCGTTTAGAGCTAGTACGTAACGAATTTGGTGGCCAACGCAATAAAAATATTATTGGCGTGATCATCAACAAGGTGAATGCCCCTGTTGATGAACAAGGTCGTACTCGCCCTGACCTATCTGAAATCTTTGACGATTCAACTAAGGCAACTGTAGCTAACCTCGATACTAAGCAACTTTCTGCGCTGAATCTGCCGGTACTGGCATCTATTCCATGGAACTTTGATTTAATTGCCACCCGTGCAATTGACATGGCAAAACACTTAGGTGCAGAGATTGTTAATGAAGGCGAAATCAAAACTCGTCGCGTTAAATCTGTGACTTTCTGTGCACGTAGCATCCCGCACATGCTTGAACACTTCCGCCCAGGCTCATTATTAGTGACCTCAGCGGATCGCCCTGATGTATTAGTTTCCGCATCACTGGCGGCAATGAACGGGGTTGAAATCGGTGCAGTTCTACTCACTGGTGGCTACAATATCGATGCGCCTATTCGCCAACTTTGTGAACAAGCCTTCGAAACTGGCTTGCCTGTTTTCATGGTGAAAAGCAATACATGGCAAACATCACTGAATTTACAAAGCTTTAGCTTAGAAGTTCCTGCGGATGACCATGAGCGTATTGAAAAAATTCAAAACTATGTCGCTCGTCATATTAGTAGTGATTGGATTGAATCACTGGTTGCAGACTCTGAACGCCCTAATCGCTTATCACCACCTGCATTCCGTTATCAGTTAACGGAATTAGCTCGTAAAGCAGGCAAGCGTATTGTTCTTCCTGAAGGCGACGAACCTCGCACAGTTAAAGCTGCATCTATCTGTGCAGAGCGCGGTATTGCAACTTGCGTACTGTTAGGTAACCCAGAAGACATTCGTCGGGTTGCTGCCGCGCAAGGTATTGAACTCGGTACTGGTATTGAAATTGTCGACCCAATTAAAGTCCGCGAAGAATATGTTGCTCGCCTCGTTGAATTACGTAAGAGCAAAGGAATGACAGAGGTTGTTGCACGTGAACAACTAGAAGATAACGTCGTATTAGGGACACTAATGCTGGAAAAAGGCGAAGTTGATGGCCTAGTTTCTGGTGCTGTTCATACGACTGCAAATACTATCCGTCCACCGCTGCAATTAATTAAAACAGCACCGGGTAGCTCATTAGTTTCTTCTGTTTTCTTTATGCTACTACCTGAACAAGTCTTTGTTTATGGTGACTGTGCTATCAACCCAGACCCAACTGCAGAACAATTATCAGAAATCGCTATCCAATCCGCTGATTCTGCAAAAGCGTTCGGTATTGACCCACGCGTTGCGATGATTTCCTATTCCACAGGTGATTCAGGTGCGGGTAGTGATGTTGAGAAAGTACGTGAAGCAACCCGTTTAGCACAAGAAAAACGCCCAGATCTGATGATTGATGGCCCATTACAGTACGATGCCGCAGTAATGGCTGATGTGGCTAAATCCAAAGCACCTAATTCACCAGTTGCAGGTAAAGCGACCGTATTTATCTTCCCAGACTTAAATACCGGTAATACCACGTATAAAGCCGTACAACGTTCTGCTGACCTTGTCTCCATCGGTCCAATGTTGCAAGGTATGCGTAAACCGGTCAATGACTTGTCTCGTGGCGCGTTAGTTGATGACATTGTTTATACCGTTGCATTAACCGCTATCCAAGCAGTACAAAACGAAAACGTTTAATTAGTCGATTATTGCGATGAATGCCAGCCAGCTTACTTAACTGGTTGGCATTTTTTATGACTGTAATAAACCGGAAATAGTGTTTCTTAACCAACTTAATGCATTGTCTGTATCACTACGTTCATGCCATATCATCTGAAAATCGAGCAACGGAATTTCAATTGGCGGCTCAAACATAACACACTGCTCATTCATTCCTTGTGAAAATACTTTCTGGGCAACAGTTAAAATCAAATCCGTGTTTTCAATCAATTGTGGCGCAACTTGCCAATAAGGCACCGTAACAGCAACACGCCTTTGTTGATTTAAGCGCTTTAATTGAATATCTACTTCATTTGCGTCAAAAGGTTTCATACTGACAGCAACATGTGGATATGAAAGCCATTCATTCAGCTCCATCGCTCCTTTTGGGCAAATCGATTTATCTGCCACACTTACCATTTGGTCTTGAAAAATAGACTGTGTATGTAGGGTATTATCCAATGAATTGAACACCCCAAATGCCAAATCTAAACTCCCTTCTTGTAATTTAGTCTGCATTTCTTCACGACTACAATGCCAAATTTTCAAATCAACATCAGGTGCATGTAACCGCAAATAACGTGTGAGCGGTAATGTAATAATTGCCGCACCGTAGTCAGATAAAGCGATATTAAACTGCCGATGACATAACTCTGGCCGGAAATTTTGTTGAGAAATCAAATAATCAAGCTGTTCTAATGCATTTAATAATGGTTCATACAAAGCCCCCGCCTTACTGGTTAATTGGTACTGTCCTTGTTGGCGAACCAATAATGGGTCTTGAAATAGCTCGCGCAACTGGTTCAATGTATGACTAACAGCAGGTTGGCTTTTATGTAGCGCCTCAGCTGCGCGGCTTACATGACGCTCTCGCAACAAAACCAACAATGTAACCAATTGATTTAAATCTAATTTTCTTAAGTTATTCATTTGACGAATAGTACCTTATAAAATTGTTCATTTCCCAATCAGTCTCCCGCTCATTAAGCTCATCTTAAATCAATAATGATAACTCTGAGGTTTATATGTCTACACTGTCATTATCTGGGGTACTCTTGGCATTAGTGGCCCTATTTGCTGGGGTAGTTGTACCTATCCAAGCAGCGAGTAATGCACTCTTAGCACGTCAATTAGGTCATCCACTATGGGCAACAGCAATTTCCTTGATTATCAGTATAATCGTACTCATTCCATTATTATTTATGTTTAAAGTACCAAGACCAAATTTTAGTATTGAGCTTTTCCAGCAACCTATCTGGATTTGGTTTGGCGGGCTTGCCGGTATGCTCTATCTAACTTCAGCACTGATTTTAGTTCCTAGAATTGGCAGCACGACGTTCTTTGTTATGGTAATTGTAGGACAGTTAATGATTTCAGCCTTGATAGAGCACTTCGGTTGGTTTGGAATGCCACAAAATCCCGTTCCACTTGGAAAAATACTTGGAATTGGTTTAGTGATTACGGGAGTATTTTGCGTTCAATTGTCTCGTAAATAATCAGCATAAAAATACCCGCATCAATGGCGGGTATTTAACTTAGTTTCATATCCCAATATTATTTTTTACGGGTCAATAACGAAACAACCACTGCCACAATAATATTCAGAATAAATGCAGCAATACCGATATTCATGAAACTTAAACTTTCCCCTAACCAAGGGAACAATTGCGCTAAAGAAATTTTCTCGATATAGGTTACCGCAAGAAATAAAACCCCCGCAGAAATCCCACAAATAGCCCCCGCAGGTGTCATTGGGTTTTTCTGTTTAAAGCTCATCAATAAAGCTGGGAAAAACTGTGCAACAATATTGACCCCGAGTAACATAATAGCCACCAAGGTATCGTTACTGTGGAAAATAAAATACAAGCTGACTAACGCAACAACAGGCACCATAAAGCGTGCATAAACGCCAGACTGGCGTTTTTCCTCACTCACACCCATCGCTTTTTGTACAACTCCCGCTAACATATTAGAGGTGGTTAGCAACAACATCGACCCTGGGACTAATGCGGTTAGCATACCCGCAGCACCAATAAAACCAACCACAATAGGTGAGAAGGTGCTTTTAGATATCTCAAACAACGATAAATCTACGGCCGCCCCTTCAAGATGCGGAATTTGCAGTATAGAGGCATAACCGACGAAAAATGCGAATAGCATAATCAAGCTGTACGCTGGGATCAAAATACTATTACGTTTCAGTGATTTTTCATCTTTTGCAGTAAACACTGCGGCCATATAATGCGGCCAACAGAAATAGGCAACCACAGATAAGAATATTGTGGAAATATACCACGGGATATTTAGACCCGTTTCGGAGAATGTTAAAAAGCTTGGCATCGCTGTATCTATCGCTTTAAACATATCCCCAAAACTACCGTAATAATGAAGTGGGATATAAATACCGATAAATACCACCACAATTAAAATCATTAAATCTTTCAGTGCAGATGTCCAAGCTGACCCATGAATACCGGAAATCATCACAAATAATGTTACTGCAATAATACCAATCCAGATGGCAATATCCGCAGGAATTGCTCCATAAGACGCTTGAGAAACAATAATACCTAATCCTTTAAGCTGCAAAACAAATAAAGGCACCATCGCAGCAATAGAAATCAAGCTAATCAATAACCCTAACCCCGGGCTTTGGTATTTCTTGGTAAATAACTCAGAAATCGTTCTGACATCATTATCTTTTGCAAAGCGCCATACTCTTGGGTGTACCCAGTATAAAAAGATCCCCATAAAAGCATTGACCGCTAAGGTATATAGAATCGCAGGTCCTTTACCGTAAGCCCAGCCGCTTCCGCCAAGAAAAGTAAACGTGGTATATATTTCCCCTGCACTTAGAAGGAAAACCAGTAATGCACCATAGCTGCGCCCACCGACAGACCACCCTTCGTGATCCATCGTTTTGCCTTTTTTAGCACGGATAGCAAGATAAATGCTAAATAGGAAAAAAATAGTAATAATAATTAGTGCGGAACTCATGAGCTTTCCTTCGTATTTTTATTATCTAATACATTGATTAGTAACATAACTAAGGCTGTAATAATCACCCATGAGACAATCCAGAACATTAAAAATGGCAAGCCCATAACAAAAGGTTCTACTTGGTTGGCATAATAGATACCTACGGTTAATGCGAGGATTGGAAAAATAACTAAATAATGATACCACTTCATATACCGCCCCTTATTCCACTTGCCCGAAAGAAATTAATTCACGAGGCAAATGACTTAACATTTCTACTCCGTCTTCAGTAATAAGCAGCATATCTTCAATCATAATGCCGCCAACACCAATCCCGTAATACGGTGTTTCTAAACTCATCACCATCCCAGGTCTAAATATCTCTGTCGTCGCCGCGCTCACAAAAGGGGCTTCTTCTAACCCAACGAATACCCCATCACCATGGCCTAGGTGCCCACGATTATAATGAGGTAAACCCGAAGAACGAATGAGGGCCATTGTTTCATTAAAAACATCACTTAATGCAACACCGGGTGCAACTCGGCTTAACATATATTGATGGCCTTTTAAGATAGTGTGATAAATAGCAGCGACTTTTTCATTCGGTTGACCAACCACAAATGTCCTTGCAATATCAGCACCATAACCTGCCACATCTACACCACAGTCAAATTTAATTAAGTCACCTTCTTTTGCCGGTTGGTCATCTGGGATCATTTTGGGTGAAAAATCACTGCCCACTGAAATTAAATTGAAGCGACTATAGTTCGTTTCAGGGAATTCCATCACTTTAGCTTTAAAAGCAGCGGTTAATTCCGCTGAAGTACAGCCAACCCCGATTAATTGACTCGCAGCAGCGATACCGGCTTCTGTAATTTGTGCAGATTTTCTGAGATGAGCGATTTCCCACGCACTTTTAATCATGCGTAATTCATTAAATAACGGCGAAGAGTCAACCAAATTTAAACCGGGAATAACCCTATCCAACCATACCTTACCAGTATGTGTAATTTGATTTAATTCAATCGCAACTGGTTTCCCATAAACCCCCGCTTCTGACAACGCTTCTTTGAGTAAATTGAAAATCGTTTCAATTGGGCTATTAATTGGCCTAGCCTTCATCACTTTGCCATTTTCAGGGTTGTAAGGGTCGTCGACATCCACCCATATTGGAAATGTTTTAATCTTTGCATTAGGCATTTGAAGCGACAAATTTGCTGCTTCAAATTCATTCATAATAACCAATGATTCTATGGAAGGATCGCGAAAAATAACCGCAATCGCAGAGCCTGTTTGCCTGAAAGTGTACATAAAGAAGCTTGCAAAACCGGTTAGGTGATAGAAGTTATCACCCACGGTTGCGATTAATGCTTCAATCCCTTCACGTTCCATAATCTCACGGGCTTTATTGGTTACGTTCTCAAGGTGTTGTTGTTTCAAAAAAGTATTCTGTTTATCAATTGTCATTTTTATTCTCTCGAAGCGTTATATATACATCAAGCAGTGCATCATATCGCAAACGATAAATGTTAAGTTCTGTCACATTATATCTAGTGTGGAAATGAATACATCGTTTAGCATGCAAGTTGGTTATAACTAATCGTTATATATTAGCCAGAAATTAACTTTGCTAGAGATTTGATTTTGGGGAAAATAAAGAAAAGGACTAAATAAAATAGCCCTTTAATAATTTAAATCTGATTGGTTATGAATTTTCAGCACAAGTGATGGTTTTTTCTAACTCATTATTGCGAGTTAACCACAAAGAAAGCGCTTTGAGTGAATCTGGCGTAAATTCATCACAGCGTGCGCTGATCTCTTTCGGAGTCAACCAACTGACTTCAACAACTTCAGATTCTTGTAAAGCAAATGGGCCATGGCTCACACAGCTAAACAACCCGCCCCAAACACGACAATGCGCATCTTCAAAATAAAAATGGCCATGTTCCGCAAAAGGAACGCCTGCAATACCCAGCTCTTCTTCAGCTTCGCGCTTTGCAGAATCAAGGATGTTTTCCCCTTTTGTCACGACCCCACCTGCTGTTGCGTCAAGGAAACCGGGGTGAAAATCTTTAATATCAGTGCGTCGTTGAACCAATATTTTGCCCATTCCGTCATGAACAACTATGTAAGTTGCACGGTGACGTAGGTTTTCTGCCCGCATTTGGCTACGTGTTGCTTGAGCAATCACCGTATTGTCTTCATCAACAATATCGACCCATTCAACGACTTCGGTTGGTTGTTCCATCCTGTAAACCTTTTATTTTTAAGCTAAAAATGCTTATATCATTAGACTGATTATTATTGTGTGCCAGATAATATCAATCCGCATTGATCCGCGCCTATGGAGATGATCCTAGCTGAATTTGTAATTAGTTGCCATCATAAAAAGCACTTCTTTATTGCAATGATAATGAGGCCAAGTTTCTTTAAGGTAGTCCAAGCAAATCATACAAATTGTATTCACAAATGCTATAGTTAAATCATAACGCTGTAGTTTGTGACTGATCTCAGGGATATCCCCTAAATAGTTCAAATTGCAGCTAGGCGCTAAGAGATGGCATCCTTAGGAGCATACACAAGTATGTGACTAAGGTGACAGAACGTAGGCAACAACGCTGCGGTTTGAAATATGACGGGGATAAGGAGCATACACAAGTATGTGACTAAGCTGACAGAACGCAAGCAACAACGATGCGGTTTGAAATATGACGGGGATGGCGATGAAGATACTCATAACAGGCGGCACCGGGCTAATCGGAACACCACTTATCCAAAAACTGATTTCTCTTGGACATCAGGTTACTGTGTTAAGCCGTTCTCCGCAGAAAGTTTATAGCCATTTTTGCAAGGCGGTTGAGTGCTGGACGTCTCTTAATGATCAAACTCACCTGAATGACTTTGATGCCGTTATTAACCTTGCTGGCGAACCGATCGCGGAAAAGCGCTGGACCGAAGAACAAAAAAAGTTATTGTGCGATAGTCGTTGGAAATTGACGCAAAAGCTGAGCGAGTTAATCCTCGCCAGTGAAACGCCACCTCGTGTATTTTTATCGGGTTCTGCTGTCGGTTATTATGGCAACCAAGGCCAGTCGGTCGTGACTGAAGACGAGCAACCCCACGATGAATTTACTCACCAACTCACACAGCATTGGGAAGCGTTAGCCGCTAATGCACAATCGGAAAAAACGCGCGTTTGTTTATTACGCACAGGCCTAGTGCTATCGGCGAATGGTGGTTTACTGGCTAAAATTCTCCCCATTTTCAAAATGGGAGCGGGAGGTCCAATCGGTGACGGAAAACAATATATGCCATGGATACATATCAACGATATGGTTCGGGCAATTTGTTTTCTATTGGATAGCCCAACGCTTTCTGGGCCCTTTAATATGACATCGCCTTATCCAGTCCATAATGACTTATTTTCTGCCACGTTAGGTGATGTTATCAATCGCCCTTCATTTGTGCGAACGCCCGCTTTTGTGATTAAGACCATCATGGGAGAGTCTGCAGCACTGGTGTTGGGTGGTCAACAGGCAATTCCCAAAAGGTTGGAAGAAGCAGGATTCCAGTTTGAGCATATAGAATTAAAAGAAGCGCTTACTGACTTGCTTATTCCACATACAGATGAGTAAGGGTTATTTCCCCCCTTGCCAGCGGTGAAATAGGTCTTGCTCCAGTTCTATATCAAACTGATCAAGGATACGATTAACGGTTTGGTTGATAATATCTTGGATTGTTTCAGGTTGGTGATAAAACGCTGGCATCGGGGGCATGATCACGGCTCCCATCTCTGCCGCTTGTACCATTAAGCGCAAATGGCCTAAATGTAATGGTGTTTCTCGTACACCTAACACCAATTTTTTCCCTTCTTTGAGGACCACATCGGCCGCTCTTGTGACTAAGGTATCAGTGTAGCTATGAACAATGCCAGACAGTGTCTTCATGGTGCAGGGCATGATCACCATTCCAGCAGTGCGAAACGAACCTGAAGAAATTGCAGCGGCGATATCGCGACTATCATAGTTATGGTCAGCTAACTGCTGAACCTCTTTTACACTATAGTCAGTTTCTAATGCTAATGTTTGACGGGCAGCCGCACTCATCACCAAATGGGTTTCCACCTCTTTAACAGGTTTCAACACTTCAAGCAACCGGACACCATAAATAGCCCCACTCGCCCCTGTTAACCCAATGATCAGTTTTTTCATTTCGCTGCCCTATTCACGATAACTCAGCGCATTATATACAATATTCACTCAAATTGCAGATACCAACAATGCTGCAACCCTATCTATAATGAAAATTTAAGCAATTAACCACAATCCCAATTATACACAACTCGACTAAAATCCCTTTTCTTCAGGTCATCGGGGTGAATAAAAAAATTACCCACTCCCATATCTCCCCACATAATCCCTATTTCATAATCGGTATTTATTTGGAGAAGTAATTCATATTGTTGAATATCTTTTTCGTATTCTCTTGGGTCGGTTTGAGTGAAGAACGGATAACCGCCTATGCAATGTGCCCCTGATTCAAAAGTATCACTGTAAGGCTCAACCCATTCGTCGTAAAAGTCTTCACCGTCAAATTGGTCCTCATAATCGTAGAGGTTATCAACCCCTAAAATTTTCTGGCCAAATTGGAAATCATCAATACTGATGAACTGTTCCGCAGGCGTATATTCAATACTGTATTGGTGATCTATAGGGGTATAGTAATCATCGGAATGGGCTGCAATCACGGCGGAAAAATCTTGGGTTAATTGGGCGGCATCTTCAATAACCTCTTCCCAATAAATAATGCAGAAATCTTCCTGTTTTTGCCTTTGTTCAAAGTCGGCTCCATATAAGTCATCACCACCAATAAAAAACTGCAAAATGCCCTTTTCAGGGTAATTTTCTAAGTTAGGCATTTGTGCAAAATTAATTTGGGCAAGTAACTTGAGCGGCGTTCCTTCGCTATTCGTCGGATACTTTTCATTTAGCGGCAAATACGGCATTCCCCCGACACGACTATCCCATAATATATAGTCTTCAACTGGGGTTAACGTCATTTCAACAAGGGATTTTTTAGTGGATTTGATTTTATCTACAAAAGGTTTAATCACATCAGGAAGGGAGTTGAAATCAGCCATATATCGCTCCAAATAGGCAGTTAATGTCCCTCTAGCTTACTCGATTTTTACGTATTTTAAATCAGACATAACTGTAACTTACGCCTTCATTTAACGTCATAGTTTTCTTGATATTTTAGGCTACAGATTAAAGATGGGAAAAATCAGAATCACTGTGGATTTTCTATATAGTTAGGGTTACAGCTAGGCGGCTAGCAAAGAGACCCTAGGAGCGTAGAAAACTACGTGACCAGGGCGAATTTGTGAAGCCAACAACGCTGTAGCCCAAACTATGACGAAAATTGACGAAAATTTAGCCTTCGTTATAAATCTCTAGGTCTTCAACCTCACTCTGATCCTTCAACTTTAACTCATCGTCTTTTCGTAAGTTTTCTAGGTAGTCTAAATAACTTTGGTCGATATCTTTGGTCACATAAATACCATCAAACACGGAGCACTCAAATTCTGTGATTTCAGGGTTTTCTTCACGGACGGCAGCGACTAAATCGGTCAAATCTTGGAAAATTAGCCCATCTGCACCGATAAGTTTGCGAATTTCATCCACTTCGCGACCGTGTGCTATTAATTCATTTGCATTTGGCATATCAATGCCATATACGTTCGGGAAACGCACTTCTGGTGCCGCTGAAGCAAAGTAAACATTTTTTGCTCCCGCTTCACGCGCGAGTTCAACTATTTGCTCAGATGTTGTGCCGCGAACAATGGAGTCATCAATGAGTAAGACGTTTTTATCACGAAACTCCGCGCGGTTCGCATTGAGCTTACGACGGACTGATTTGCGACGCTCTTGCTGACCCGGCATGATAAACGTACGACCAACATAACGATTTTTCACGAAACCTTGGCGGTATGGTTTATCCAGAATATGTGCGATTTCTAGCGCGATATCACACGATGTTTCTGGGATAGGAATTACCACATCAATGTTTAAATCTTCCCATTCTCGAGCAATTTTGGCGCCCAATTTTTGCCCCATGCGTAATCTTGCGTTATACACAGACACTTTATCAATAAAAGAGTCTTGGCGAGCAAAATACACATATTCAAAGATACATGGGGTCAATTGCGGGTTATCAGAACATTGGCGTGTAAATAGTTGCCCTTTTTCCGTCACATAGACCGCTTCGCCCGGAGCAACATCGCGTAAAAATTCGAACCCTAATGTATCAAGTGCAACACTTTCTGAAGCGACCATATATTCATGCTCACCGCTTTCAGTAATGCGACGCCCTAGTACTAACGGGCGGATCCCATGAGGGTCTCGGAAAGCTAACATACCATGGCCAATAATTAGCGCTACACAAGCATATGCACCGCGTAATTTTTTATGCATGGCTGACACAGCGCTGAAAACATTGTCTGGTTCGAGAGGGAAATGATCAAACCTATCCAGCTCATGCGCTAATACGTTCAGTAATATCTCAGAATCAGAGGTGGTATTAACATGGCGACGCGCGGTTTCAAATAAACTCCGAGTGAGTTCATGAGCGTTTGTCAGATTACCATTATGCGCAAGTGTAATACCAAAAGGTGAGTTTACGTAGAAAGGCTGCGCCTCAGAAGCGCTTGAGCTACCTGCTGTTGGATAACGGACATGCCCTAACCCCATGCATCCCTGTAATCTCAGCATATGGCGTGTTTCAAATACATCTTTAACAAGACCATTTGCTTTGCGTAAACGAATGTTGTTTTTGCCATCAATCGTGGCAATACCTGCTGCATCTTGCCCACGATGCTGAAGCACCGTGAGAGCATCATAAATTGATTGGTTTACCGGTGTAACACCGGCGATACCGACAATACCGCACATTTAGTCTTTCCTCATCAGCCAGACGGAGAAATGTTCTCCGGTAGGAAACTTGACGCATTTTGCAGGTAGTCAAAAAACCACCTGATTATATGACTGAACTGCGGAATAAGTTCCGAACGCTGCCAGTCCTCACTTTGAGGTAATGGTGTAAATGTATCGAGAAAAAACAGTAATGCCGAAACTATTAACACACCACGCAGCGCACCGAAGCAGATCCCCAGAACTCGATCTGTACCTGATAACCCGGTTTTTTGTACTAACGAGCTAATCACATAGTTCACCACCGCGCCAACAATTAATGTGGCAATAAACAGTGCGGCGATAGCAATGCCATTTCTAACCAGCACATCCTCAAAACGGGTAAAGTAGCCCGCTAAGTAAGGATAAAACGTACTCGCAACAAAAAAAGCACAGCCCCATGTCACCAGTGAGAGCGCCTCTCGTACAAAACCACGGATCAAGCTAACTAGTGCCGAGAAGCCAATAATGGCGATAATTGTGTAATCTATCCAGACCATATTTCATTCCAAAATTCGCACTCACGACATCAGCGAAGTGCATTCTAACAGAAAACGAAAACGTTTGCGTAACCATTTTTCTATCAAATTAAAAAAAATAGCGGCGAAAAGAAAAAATCATAATCGCCGCAGTAAGTTACTAAATCCCCTTACCTTTTAGGGATTATTTAAATTCTATTTTAAGGTTTATAGCTTTGGATTATCCCTTTTGTCCCCGTAATCTTATTCAGTTCTGGTAAAGCCGCTTCTAGTCTCTGCCTTGAAGCCTCAGGCCCGACGTAGATCCGCGTGAGTTTATTATTCACCGGCTTGGCAGGAACCGTATAAACTTGGTAACCGGACAACCTTAGTTTAGCGACAATCTCTTCAACTTTACTTGCATTGTTCAATGCAATCACTTGCACAACAAACGCTTTGCCCTGTGGTTGAGGCTTAGGTTCTGGCTTAGGCTCGGGTTTGGGTTGTGGTTTCGGCTCAACTTTAGGTTCAGGCTTAGGCTCCGGCTTGACGGGTTCAACTACGCTCGGCGCAGGAGTTGTCGTCGATGGCCGAGTTTCAACCTGCTCATTCTGTTGCTGCGTAATGGCTTCTGACAACATGGCTTCAGAAGCACCTTCTGAAGAAGCAGTGGTTGTCGTACTGACAATAGGCGCTATTGCTTCAATATCTTCTTCATCACCCGGTTTAGGGATAATAGGAATGGCCGCAAATTCATTTTCATTGTATTTCTTATCGCCATCAAGCAGAGCAGGAAGCACAATAACCCCCACTGCAACAAGCACAATGGCGCCAGCAAGTCGATTCTGAAATTTACTAGCCACCGGCACTATCCTTCTTGATTTTCCAATAACATCATGACGTGAGCAACGGTATGAAATGACCCGCACACCACAATCACATCTTGCTCGTTTGCATCGATGCAAGCTTGCTGCCACGCTTTTTCTACGCTGTCAAACTGGTTAGCTGTCGGTAAATGTTGACTCAGTTGAGCCACATCAGCCCCCCTAAACTCAGTTAATGGCGCAAGGTACCAATCGGTGACTTGTTGTGATAAACACTCAAGCGTACCTTTGATGTCTTTATCACCTAGCATCCCGACAACCGCACGAATATGACGACCTTTAGTTTCAGGTAAGGCAGCCAATTTACTGACTAAGTAGCCTGCAGCATGAGGGTTATGCGCCACATCCAAGATCATCAACGGTTTTTCACCGATAATTTGGAAGCGCCCTGGTAATTGAGCTGATTCCAAACCTCGATGAATAGCGGACTCAGTCACTTTTTGGGCAATATCAGCATCAATTTCCAATAAGCAACTCACCACACCGAGTGCTGTTGCTGCGTTTGCTAAAGGGACATTCGGTAACGGCAAATTATGCCATTCACGCTGTGAACTTTGCCACGACCAGCTATTTGCTTGCTCACTGTATTGCCAATCCGTCCCACGACGAAATAGCTTCGTGCCTAAATGCTCTGCCACTTGACTGATTGAAGCTGGCATATCCGGCTCACCAACCACACCATAATGGCCAGCACGGAAGATACCGGCTTTTTCATAACCAATATGTTCACGGTCTGAACCAAGCCAATCAGTGTGATCAAGTGCGATACTGGTGATTGCGGCTATATCTGCATCAACGACATTGGTCGCGTCTAACCGCCCACCTAAACCGACTTCTAAAATCACAATATCGAGTTTAGCCTGTTTAAATAATTGCAGTGCGGCCAGAGTGCCATATTCAAAATAGGTGAGAGAAATATCTGCTCGCTGAGCTTCAATTATGGCAAATGCCTCACAGAAATCAGACTCGGGAAGTTCTTGGCCTTGAATACGAACGCGTTCGGTATAACGGATAAGATGCGGTGAACTGTATACCCCAACTTTTAAGCCAGACGCCATAAATATGGACTCTAGTGTATGGCAAGTTGTCCCTTTTCCGTTGGTTCCCGTCACAGTGATAACTTTGGGGGCAGGCTGCGTTAAGTTCATTTTCCTAGCAACTTGACCAACTCGCTCCAACCCCATATCAATATTTTGGCTATGTAAGTCGGTGAGATAAGAAAGCCAAGCCTCCAATGGAGACTTGGCATTAGGAATGATTAGATTACTCATCATCTTTTTTATGCTTTTCAGAATCCTTTTTTGGCTCTTGGGCATCAAGTTCATCAACGGCATCGATGTCGATTTCAACCGTTTCCGCTACGATGATTGGTGTCTCATTAAAGCTTGGTTTATTGGTTAACATCGCCAATATTTCAGCTAAACGGTCACGCATCTCAGGGCGGCGAACAATCATGTCAATCGCGCCTTTTTCAAGTAAGAATTCACTGCGTTGGAAGCCTTGCGGTAATTTTTCGCGAACAGTTTGCTCGATAACACGTGGCCCTGCGAAACCAATTAACGCTTTCGGCTCTGCCACGTTAATATCGCCTAACATTGCCAAACTTGCAGACACCCCACCCATGGTTGGGTCAGTTAATACTGAAATGTAAGGTAAGCCACGCTCTTGCAGTTTTGCTAATGCGGCACTGGTTTTTGCCATCTGCATTAATGACAACAGTGCTTCTTGCATACGTGCACCGCCACTTGAAGAGAAACAGACCAACGGGCAGTTATCTTCCAGAGCTTGTTCAACAGCACGGACAAAACGCGCACCGACAACTGAAGCCATTGAACCGCCCATAAAGGCAAATTCAAACGCCGCAGCCACAACTGGCATACCTTTCAACGTGCCTTTCATCACGATGATCGCGTCTTTTTCACCGGTTTCTTTTTGTGCTGCAACAATACGATCTTTATATTTTTTTGAATCTTTGAACTTCAGAATGTCTTTAGGCTCAAGTTCGCTGCCTAATTCTGTTGTTGAGTTTTCATCAAGGAAGGTTTCTAAGCGCTGACGTGCGTGAATTCGCATGTGATGGTCACATTTTGGACACACGGATAAATTACGCTCTAATTCAGCACCATATAATACTTGCCCGCAGCTATCGCATTTAGTCCAAACTCCCTCTGGGATGTTGGCTTTGTGTGATTGGGTCAAGTTACCTTTCTTTAAAATTTTTTCAATCCAGCTCATTAATGGACCTTTTTGTCTGATTCACTCTGGTTATCACCAGTATGTAATTTTTTGCCATTAAACCACAATGATATCTCACTGTGGATAAAAACTTGTTAAACCATCTAGTGGTTATCGATTTTTTGCGCTGCCGCACGCTTTTCTTTCGCTGCTATTCGACGATGACGAATAATTTCAACAACGCCCGGCAAAATTGAAACAAAGATAATCGCGACTATCAGTAATTTCAAATTCTTTTGTACGAACGGTAATTCACCAAAGAAATAACCCGCATAAGTGAATAATAATACCCAAATAAATGCGCCCGTCACATTATAAAAAGCAAAGTGACGATAAGACATTTTACCCATTCCTGCAACGAATGGTGCAAAAGTTCTGACGATCGGCACGAAGCGCGCCAGTATAATCGCTTTACCGCCATGTTTTTCATAAAAAGCATGGGTTTTATCTAAATAAACCCGACGAAAAATCTTCGAGTCCGGATTTTTGAATAATTTCTCACCAAAAATACGCCCAATGGTGTAGTTTACCGCATCACCAATAATCGCTGCAGTAATCATTAACGCGACCATTAAATGGACATTCAGGTCATTGCTGTCTAATGACGAAATCGCGCCAGCAACAAATAATAACGAATCTCCCGGTAAAAATGGTGTGACCACTAACCCTGTTTCACAAAATAGGATCAGAAACAGGATACCATAGACCCACGTACCATAATCTCTGACCAGTTCAGCAAGATGTACATCGATGTGTAAAATAAAGTCGATAATAAAAGTGATAAATTCCATATAATCCTCATCAATAATAGCATCCATGCTATTTGCAATAATTATGAGATAAATAAAAATTCGCTTTACATCAGTTCATCTGCCAGAAAAAGCGGCCCCATCACATTCTGAGGTAGTTCAAACTTCTCTGGGTAATCGACACTCACCAAATACAACCCTTCTGCTCTTGCAGTTGCAGCTGCCTTTGTACGGTCTTTTAATTCAAGAAGATGCGCCATCCAATCAATGTTTTGGTTACCACATCCAATCTCCAACAGACTTCCGACAATATTTCTCACCATATGGTGAACAAATGCATTGGCTTTGATGTCTACCACCACATAATTACCGTGGCGACTGACATTCACATGCATCACATTACGCCATGGCGACCTTGACTGACACTGGACTGCTCTGAATGAGGTAAAATCACGCTCACCCAATAGTGCCTGTGCCGCTTCATGCATTCTTTTTTCATCGAGTGGATAATGAAAATGCGTTACGCCACTCGATAAAATCGCAGGCCGATAACGATGATTAAAAATCACGTAACGATATCGACGCGCTGTTGCACTAAAACGTGCATGAAACTCTTCAGCCACCGGTTTACACCAGCGAACAGCGATATCAGCAGGTAAATGGGTATTCGCCCCCATAGTCCAAGCCGCTTCTTTACGAATGGCAGAGGTTTCGAAATGCACCACTTGCCCGGTAGCATGGACACCCGCGTCTGTACGCCCTGCACAAAACACACTAATTGGCTCCGCTGCAATTTTTGACAAAGCTTCCTCTAAACAGCCTTGAACACTTTTAACTTCTTGCTGACGTTGCCAACCAAAATAACGACTGCCGTTGTATTCAATACCTAATGCGATTCGATACAACTGTGTAGACTCAGACATTAGTAAAACAGCTCCTGAGCCAGTTTCTCTGCTGTTTCTACCGCCATCAATGCGCCACCGAAACGCACGTTATCAGCCACTGACCAAAACTGTAAAATTTCTGGTATGCCGTAGTCATTACGTACACAACCTATGCTTAATTGGTCATGACCAGACGCGTCAGTCACCTGGGTAGGATAATCACCCTCTTCTGAGACCTGAATATCTTCAAAACGTTCAAGTTCTTCGTTAGCTTCTTCTGCGCTCATTGGGCGCAACGTTTCTAAATGAACGACTTGCGCATTCCCATAAAAAACAGGGGATTGAATAAAGCTAACGGCCACTGGTAAGCCATCATCTTGCAGTACTTTACGCACTTGCTCAACCAAACGACGTTCATGAACGACACTGCCTTCCATGTCAGTCAATAATGGCAACATATTAAAGGCTAATTGCTTACTAAAACGGCCTTCTTCAGCAGGAATACCATTTAATAAACGCGCACTTTGCCCTGCCAGCTCGTCGACAGCGGCTTTACCATAACTGGAAACCGACAACATATTGGTTAAGGTAATACGCCCTAACCCTGCCGCGTCCATCAGCGGTTTGATTGCCGTTAATAATTGACTCACTGAGCTGTCTGCCAATGAAATAATATTACGGTTGCGATAATCAGCGAGTACTTGCGGATTCACATTTGGGACAATCAGTGGTACATCGGGTTCTTGAGCAAATACGCCGCTAGTATCAATGACAATACACCCTTCCTGCGCCGCTAATTCAGCGTATTGTAGGCTGACACCTTCATTCGCTGCAAAAAAGGCAATTTGTGCCTGTGACCAATCAAAATCAGTCACGTTTTCAACTTGAATACTTTTGCCATTAAAACGTACGCTCTCCCCTGCACTACGCTCACTGGCCAGTAAATACAGCTCGCCGACTGGGAATTCTCTTTCTTGTAACAGTGAAATAATAGCTTCACCTACAGCACCGGTTGCGCCTAATACTGCAATATTCCAACCTTCAGTCATGGCTATTCCTCTAAAAAATAAAAAATTAAATAGCCCCAATTGGCGCTATTTAATAGGTGATCATTTTAACTCATTTATTTTGTGCTAACTAAACTTGCCTTAAAACCCAGTGCATTGAGTTTTGATGCCGTTTGTTCATCATCACAAATCACTTCAAGGGATGACCATTCACGACGTTCTTGATAATTTTTACGCAGTTTATCAAATTCGCCTTTTACCCCTGCAACCGCTCTTAACGCTGCGTCATCTCGGCGCACATCATACACGAGATGCACTAACCTTTTGAGCTGGTTTTGCGTTAATTTACCATTGAAAGTTAATTGACTGATATCTGGCTTAGGCAATAAGGATGAAAGGGAAATTTGTGACGATTTGCCGAGAAACTGGCAGTAAGCTTCATAAACTTGCGTCGTTCCTCGGGCTTTGCCTTCTAACGTATAGCCCGCAATATGCGGAGTACCGATATCCACTAATGCTAAAAGTGCAGTGTCTAAATCTGGTTCTGGCTCCCACACATCTAAGATAACGCTCAGTTTTTTTCCTAGATTAAGTACAGATAATAATGCTTTATTATCAACTACTTCACCTCGACTTGCGTTAATTAAAATGGTGCCATCTCGTAATTTTGCTAAACCCGTTTCATCCATATAATGGAAAGTTTGATATTCCCCAGACATATTCAGCGGAGTATGGAAGGTTATCACGTCAGCTTGCTTGAGCACATCTTCAAAAGAAACAAATAGCTCGTCGTCCCCTTTGGCTGCACGCGGTGGGTCACAGAGTAATGTTTTGACTCCCCAAGCCGATAACCTAGCAGCTAAACGCCCTCCGACATTACCAACACCAATAATTCCTACTGTTTTATCACGCAAATCAAAGTTGTCGCGTTCCGCTAGCAGTAATAGTGAGGAAAAGACATATTCAACGACCGCTATCGCATTACAACCCGGTGCTGATGAAAAACCAATATTTGCGGTTGATAACCACTCAGTATCAATGTGGTCAAAACCGGCTGTCGCGGTTCCAACAAATTTAACCGGTGTATTACCGAGTAGTGATTCATTAACCTTAGTGATAGAACGTACCATTAATGCATCTGCATCAATTAATTCTTGTTCTGGTATAGGACGCCCCGGTACCGCTTTCACTTCACCAAGCTCACTAAATAAAGTTTGAGCATATGGCATATTCTCATCGACTAAAATTTTCACGCTGTTGTCCCAATCAATCACTTGTTTGTTGTGTGTCGTTATATAGATAAGTGGAGCAATATTTTGCCACGGTTTAAGCCAGATGCCTATGAGAGGTTACCTTCTACTGTAAATTCTTTCGCTCGAAAACGGTCTGGTGTCACACCTGATATTTGCTGGAACATCGCAATAAAGGCGGATGCCGAGCTATATCCAACATCCAATGCAACTTCATGTACACTTTTTCCTTTTTCTAGCCCGGCAACGGCGTGTAGGTAGCGTAAACGTTGACGCCATTCACTAAACGACATTCCTAACTCTTGCTGGCAGCGCCTTGATAATGTGCGTTCCGATGTATAATAGCGTTTTGCCCATTGTGCTAACGTTGTGTTATCTGCAGGGTCACCTTGTAGCTCTAACAAGATAGGAGCAAGAAATTTATCTTTTGAAACAGGCAAATAAGTGTCTTGGCAGGGAGACAATGGAAATTGATCAATCAGCACATGAGCCAAACGCAAGTCTTGCTCTGTTTCAGGCTGAACAATACCGCGTTGATACATATCCGTCATAATTGATTGAAATATCGGACTAAGCTTAATCACACACGGCCGTTGAGCCAGCACTTGATTGTATTCATGAGCAAAATCTATAATCCGAAATTTGACACTTTCTTTATTAAAGCTAGCATGGGGGATATTCGCAGGGATCCAAATGCAAAACTCTGGCGGCGCTAAATAATGTTGGCCAGCCACCTCCATTTCCATGATGCCACACACCACATACAGCATTTGTCCAAAAGGATGCGAATGGGATTTATACTCAGTGAGGGCGGCAGTTTGCTCATGCCGAAAAGCAACCAATTCAGGCTCTGCGATATTACATTCGCTGATTTGCCAAATGTCTGATTTTAAGTTTTCCATGGTACCTGTCTGAAAAGCGTTATCGATTGTCTGGTTATCAGTATATATAAAAAATCGGACAGATGTATACTAGCGCCCATTCAATATGGGAGAGTGTTTTAATGAAAAATCTTCTTTTTCCGCTGATTGCGGTTTTATTATGGTCAATTAATGCCATTGTTAACAAAGCAGCATCAACCGCTATTGACCCTGCGGCAATCTCTTTTTACCGTTGGGCGCTGGCCTTGCTTGTAATGACGCCTTTTGTATTACGTTCTGTGCTTCGAAATTTTAAAATGGTCAGGAAGCATTGGTGGCAGCTTGCCATTTTAGGCGCTTTAGGGATGATGCTATACCAAAGTTTAGCTTATTATGCCGCGCACAGCGTGAGCGCTACTTTTATGGGAATTATGAACTCCATGATCCCATTACTAACAGTAATTATTAGTATTTTTGTACTACGCGTTATTCCTACCGTGGGGATTGTGCTAGGTTCAATTCTTTCATTATGTGGATTAGTGTGGTTAGTGAGCCAAGGAAGCCCAAGCGCGTTATTCTCACAAGGCTTAGGCCAAGGGGAAGCCATGATGTTGGTTGCGTCTGCGGCATATGCCCTGTACGGTGTGCTTACTAAACGTTGGTCAATCCAGTTATCCAGTTGGGACTCACTGTACGTTCAAGTTTTCTTTGGCGTTATCATGCTGTTCCCTAATTTCTTATTAGCTGAAGATGTCTCTCTGAACAGTCAAAATATCGGTTTAGTGGTATTTGCAGGTATTGCGGCTTCCATTATTGCGCCTGCATTATGGATCCAAGGAGTTATGCGCCTTGGGGCGAATACAACCTCCATTTTTATGAACCTAGCACCCGTTTTCACCGCCATTATCGCCATTTTTGCCTTAGGTGAAGAACTCAAAAGTTACCATTTAATCGGTGGTGGTGTGGTCTTACTCGGGGTAATGTTAGCGCAACAATTACGTACACCACTGACAGAATTATTCCGCCGTGAAAAAAAGGTGGTTCAAGAAGATTCTTGCCAGTAGAATAGAATTACAAAAGCAATAAATGCAATGTCGTCACTCATATGCCCCACTTTGTGGGGCTATGTTTGAAATCCTCTTCATTCCTTCGTTTATTTTCCTTTAATATTCCTCATTATTAATACTTTGTGACATTTTAAAATCACTCAATTCACCTTTAGTTCGCCCATCATTGGTATCATTTATCGGATTACCGTTTTTCAGATGAAGGATAATCCGATTGAATCATCTGGAATTCCAATTAGACTTAAGCAAAATCAAATACCCCTTTAGGAGTATAACTCCACTCAATAAGCCGTTATAGCGCGATAAATCTAAATGGATCGTGGCAAGTAACCACTATGATAAGGAATGACAATGACTAAGCCGTTTAAAGTTGGGTTGTTCGTATTGATAATAATTGCTGTAGCCATTGGCATTTATTTCGTCAATACCACCAACTCATCCTCTCCCTCACAATTAGGCTATGATTTATATCAACAAGGTGAATCTCAAGCTGCGTTTGAACAATTCCAAAAAACCGCAGAGAAAGACTCACAATCCGCTTTCGCCTTAGCGATGATGTATAAAGACGGTATTGGCACGAAAGCCGATGATGTGGCAGCTCAAAACTGGCTAATTAAAGCGGCGGAAGCTAACAATAAAAATGCGTTATATAACCTTGGCTTTTTCCGTTATAAACACCTAATAGAAGACACTTCAACAGATGAAAATGGGTTAACCTCTTTAACTAAAGCCGCTGACCTCGGTGTAAAAGAAGCACAAGAAATGGTTGGAGGTATTTATTTAGCTGATAAATACGAAGAAGTACCGCAAAATATCGAACTCTCTCGCCAATATTTTACGTTGGCCTCTGACCAAGGCTCAAGATTGGCCAAATTTGCCTTGGGTTATATCGCTCATGACATAGAGAATGACAGTAAAAAAGCCGTTGAAATATTAACACCGCTTGTTAGCAACGACTTTCCCTTACCCGCGATGTTACTCGCATCAATTTATGAAGATGGCGGTAACGGCGTACCACCGAACCCGTTACTAGCCAAAAAGTACGAACGCCTCTCTTTTTCCTCTGCGCTAGAATACATTTCTGGCGCAAGTGAATTAGAACCAGGAGCTTTATCATTGTATGGCTCACAAACAGAAGAAGAAAAACAAAAAGTCATCACTAATTTAGAAGAGCGTGCTAGCCGTGGTGACGAGAACGCTATCTATGCTCTGTACCAAAAATATATGACTGGCGATGGCGTGCGGAGAAATAAAAACCGTGCGATGGCTTATATCCGGCCGCTTGTTGAGGCCAAACAACCTAAAGCCTTATATTTAAATTACCAAGCCGACAAAGATCGTATTCAGGATTTAACTGATGCCGCTGAAGGCCAATATCCTCCCGCAATGTATCAGGCTTATAAAGTCTATTCAGGCAGTACATTTAGCGACGTTAAGCGTGATGACGCTTTAGCTGAAAAATATCTCACCGGTGCAGCAGATCTTGGTGATTTAGACGCGCTCGTTACCATCAACCAACGAGCGATTTCCAGTTACGAGTTTCCAACCCGAAAACTCAGTAATACTGTCGCTAAATACACCCCTATTTTAATAGAAAAATATCCGAACTCCGCAGAAGCTTTAATGGTAGCCAGTGATGTTTATAGTGTTAAAGGCAGTCCGTTGTTTTCACCAGAGAAGGCCTTCGCTGCTCTAGAAAAAGCAAATCGTATAGATCCCACTTATGATGCTCAAGTGCAATTAGCACGTTATTATATTATTGCATTTGGTACTAAGCAGGATGTGCAAAAAGCGGCTAAGTTACTCATCGACAACCTTAATGCAAACGGTTATCCATCAACCGCTGAGCGCCTATTAGTACAATTATATTATCGCTATGATATTAAAGCACTTATCGATGAAAAAACGATTATCGATATCCTCAAAGAGGATGTCATTAAGCGCGAAAATTATTCCTTAGCTTATTTATATGCTGATTACTTACTCAAAGAGGATGCAGAAAAAAATAGCGATCAAGCTTTTGATTTATATGAAAAATCAATTAATCGCAATTATAATAGCCAAGTTTATTATGCCGCTGCATTATTAAAATACCGACCAACAGAAACCGATAAAATCGCTAACCTAGTTGTCAATGTACTCCATTCACCTCAAGCACAAGCTGAATTACGCCCACATGAGCTACAAATCGCTCAAGATGTTTTGTTAAAAACTGGTTTAAATCGCGCTGACACAAAAGCAATTTTGGTAAAAATGGCGTTATATGATAACCATGCTGAGGCACAAAAATTAATTGAGCCACTCATTAATCATGATGCTGATATCACCTATTTATACGGGATCAATAAACTGACTCAATTAACTCAAGTTGATACGTTAAGTGATGCTGAAATAAAACCAATATACGATTATATTTTAAAGGCGGCAGAATTAGGCAGTGCATCCGCTTATTTATATATCGCACAAAACCTTGATGGCGTCACTTATCACAATGATAAGGCGTATTATAAATCTCGCTTCCAACAAATTACTGGACTGACTCAAAAAGATTTAATTCCTCAATATAAAAAATGTGCAGCACTTAAAAACAACCGCTGCTTATATGAGTTAGGGGAAATTTACCAAGAAGGTAACTACGGGGAAGATGCCAATTATGATACCGCCCTTTTCTATTACAACCAGATTTCTGATCCTGATTATAGCTTTTTAAAATCGCGTAAACGAGAAATTGAAAAATCTAAAGCCTCGTTTGCCAATATTCAAGTAAAAGTGAAGCAAAACGACCCTGACGCGTTACGCACACTGGCCAATGCATATAAATATGGTAATTATGGACAAAAAGTCGATCAGAAAAAATGGCTTGAATATTTAGAGAAAAGTGCAAAATTCAATCAAGAAAACGCACTTGAAGAGCTCATTGATTATTACCAACAAGATCAATACCTTGATGCCAATAAAGCGAAAATATTAGGTTATTACGACCAATTAGCCGCCCTTGGTAGCAAAGACTATACCCGTAAACTGGCACATCAATATTTAAAAGGTAGCCAGCTTGTTCAGCCTAATCGACAAAAAGCACGTGAGTATTACCTTAAATCAGGCAGTTGGGGTAATGAATTCATCAAGTACATGGATGATTATGATATTGGCATGAAAACGCTCAATGACAGCCCTTCTGCAAAATACAAAGTGGGCCGAGCTTATTTCTATGGCCAAGGTGTCAAGGAAGATCGTTTTGAAGCGGCTAAATACCTAAAACAAGCGAGTGATGAAGGGAATGACTACGCCATCGCACTCTATAGTGAGATGCGCTATATGGGCGTGCTAAATGACGAAAAAAACGCTTGGTTAATGGCACCTGATTGGGATGAAGCCATCATTTATTTACGCAAACATTCTAATCCAAAACGGGTTGATGATTATATTGAAGTCTATGAAACCCTCGTTGTTCCTGCCCAAAAAGGCGATACAGCCGCTTATATTAAACTCGGGGATTGGTATAGTTCGCGCGGTAGAGATCTCGCGGCGCAAGATTGGTATAAGAAAAGTATCAAGGCTGGCAATTTAGCCGCTTATCAACCCCTTGATTCAGTGACTGAAGATAGCCAAGCAAAACGTCAGAATTACATTGAAGGTACGGCTCAAGGAGACCTTTTCTCTAAAATTCAATTAGCCCAAACTCATTTATATGATAGCGAAATTCTTTCTGGCTCTCCTGAATATGATTTAGCCATTCAATATCTACAAGAAGGTATGAAATCAACCGATGAGAAACTTTCTAATAACGCCTTCAATGCGCTGGTGGATTTGTATCGAGATGGGATTAAAGATGAAAAAAGGAAGCTCAACCGCCCCAAAGATGAACAAAAATATTTAGCGTTGCTACTCAGTGAAGAAAACCATCGTACCGGAGCACTAGTGAACTTGTATCACTATTATGCCAATAGTGATAACACTCGAGCCTTAACTTATTTACAACAGGCTTATGATAAGGGCGATTTAGCCGCAACCAAAAAGCTCTATCAGATCTATTACCCCGGTAAATATTGTAGCAACAGCGATAATGTAGATATGGATAAAGCAAGCCGATATTTGAAGGAGTGGATTGAAAAAAGCAATTTCCAGAAAAATACCGACAAACACTATATTCATTATCCAGAAAGTCTTTCTGAAGAGATGGGAACCACCTATTTAAAAGGCGATTGCAATGTTGATAACAATATCGACAAAGCCATCGAATGGTATAAAATTTCGTTATATTACCATCCAACATATGCACTTGACGCAATTTATGAAGCATATGTAGAAAAAGGTGATGCCAAACAAGCCTATTACTACGCATTGCAACTTGATAAAAAACCAAGTTCTATTGAGCTAATGGATAAACTTTCAGCTCAAGATAAACAAGAGGTTGAGAAACAAGTTGCCGATGAAAAAGCCTACGAGAAATATGGCCGTTTTGCCGAGCAAATTGAAAAGCAGCGAGTCGAAGCTGAGGCAGGAGACAAAATGTCAGCCTTTTCATTAGGTATCGCTTACGCACGCGGAGAACGTGTCCCCGAAGATACACAAAAGATGATCTACTACTATGAATTAGCAGGGAAAAATGGCTACCCTCGTGCTTATAATATTTTAGGCAATCTTTACCGTAAAGATAATGAGCGTGACATTGAAAAAGACTTCCCGAAAGCGCTTTATTATTTTGATTTAGGCGCGCAACAAAATGACAGTAATACTGCACATTTAGCTGGGGATATGCTCTATTTTGGCCAAGGCATGCCAAAAGATTATGTCCGCGCAGCAAAATATTACGATATGACAGACCTTGAACAAGGTAACCACCACGCTATGGCAAAATATAAGCTCGCTTATATGTACTATAACGGCTGGGTAGGTAACAAAACCAAGGAAGATATCCAAAAAGCCCATGATTACCTTGAACTGGGTGCTAAGTACCAAGATAAGGATTCCATTAAAGCTCTCAAAGAGTGGGATTTCAGCCTAATTCATAACTAATTGAACTATGAAGGCGCTAATTTCCTTTGGCGCCTTTATCTACAACTATCATTTTTATAACCAGATAAAAACATTTCATAACTTCCATCTATAATATAATTTAAAAAATTATTGGCTAATAATTCAAATTATATTAATCGTATTTTTATATAAAATAAAAATTAGTCTCTCTCCTTTTGTTCGATTATATTAAACCTGTTTACATGCAGGTCTAATAATCATTAACATGGAGTGTTTACTATGAATACAAACCAAATATCAAATTTAAACAAAAAAGAAAAACCACAAGGTAATATAAACAACCACAATATATCTCAGGAAACTAATCATTCTGCAACCCTATCAATTTTTGAAAAACCATTCAATGACGCTTCTCGTTTAAAAAAGATAGTCAAAGATTCCCATGAAAAC
This sequence comes from Providencia sp. PROV141, assembly GCF_028481645.1. NCBI lineage: Bacteria > Pseudomonadati > Pseudomonadota > Gammaproteobacteria > Enterobacterales > Morganellaceae > Providencia > Providencia sp. PROV141. Next base: position 122,263 of record NZ_JAMPPR010000014.1, read on the forward strand.
TTAAAAGAAAGCAATAATATTTATATTAAAATACTAAATAAAATTGGCAAGCTACAAACTCATGTAAAATATACAAGCGTAGAATGGTTCAAATTACAGCACATAGAAACTGAAGTTAGAAACCTATTAATCAAACAAATGGATAAATTAAACACACTAGATAAAGCAAATAATGAATATAATAAAATCCTCCAAAACAATACCACTAAAAATTCTTCACTAGGTGATAAAGAACACATTTTAGAATTAACCAGCCAATTAAAAACAAAATTATCTCAATATAAATCCATAGAGGTATCAGATTTAGATATTAAAAGGCTATTGGAGCTAAACGATCAGGTACACAACATATTTAATTCAAAAGAAAAAAATACACCTAAAGAAATCGTTGATCTTTTAGACTCTATAAATATAGAAGTCAATAATTTTAATAAAGTGTTAGATGATACCGATGTTTTATTCAAACTATACTTAGAAAAAACAGTCGATATTCAAGAAAAAAGGTTATCTATTATAGATAAAACGTACAAACTTGAATTAAAAGCAGAGCAATTAGCTATAACCCACAAAGATACAACAAATAAAATCAAAGAATCACTAGAAAGCCTAAACAATGAAAACTCTAATTATCATAAAGATAAAAACACTATTAATAAAATAAGTAAATATATTTTAGAACTAAATGCTGATAACGCAGAAATTCAACATTTAACTTCAAACATACAAGAAATAAAAAACCATAAAAATTTAAATCACACCATTAAACACTTTAACAATTATAAAGAATTCGACAGAAATGCTTTTATCGAAAGCCAATCAAATAATAATAAGTTTAGTTTGCTTACTGAGTCATTAAAATCATTTGATAGATTTAAAATTAACATTGAATTAACCATAAAAAATCAAATATTAACTTCTGAGTTAATGCCTCCATTTATTTATGTTGATAAAGAAAGATATCATAAAAACATCGAAAATAAATTAGACAAATTATTTAGCCTAATTTACCAACGAATTCAAATTGAATTAAAAAATGAAGCGAATCTATATAAAAACAAACAGACATTCTTACACGAAATAGATAAATTAGAAAACGACATGTCTATCATAAAGGATAATTTATCTAATTATCTCGCTGAAAATACGATACTGAAAAACCCCAAAAAAATCCGTAACGACATTGAAAATTTAATATCCCAGCATTATGATTATCTAATAAAAACAAAAGTTTCCCTGAGACTCATTAATTTAGAACTAAATAATAACTTATATTTATCTTCTCAATATTCTAGTCCGATGCCTTTCATTATTAATATTAATGAAGAAGACGTTAATATAACAATAGAATATGAAAATCTAAATATGAAAGCAGATACTTATATTTCTCAGATTCATAATTTTGTTCCATTAAAATCGATTTCCTCTGAAACCAGTGAGGGAAATTATTACCAAACGATTGGCGATAAAATAAATGCATTACGAAATACTACTTCTTTAATTGAATCACTTAATGAAAAGATTAACTTGAAAAAAAAACCAGATATGTCAATAGATATTGACAAACGAAATACACTAATGAATCAAAAAAAAGATGAAGAAATAAATCTAACAGAATTTATTTATCAGCATTTGGACTATCGCGATAGAAAATGGTCCCATAAAGACACACTTTCTTTGGTTAAGGAAATATACCAAACTGACTCAAAAATAAGAGAAAAAAAATTACTTATGGAACAAAAAGGAAAAATACACCTGCTGGGCATACATAACGTACCTACAAATACTAACGATTATTATAATCTCGCAGACACATTAATCCGATTCATAGCCGGCTTCTCACAACAAATGACAAGCAGTAATTTTAACTCAGAGCTTTCAAATAACACACTACCACAGGTGTTAGTACCAATACGAAACTAAGTGCATCAAGTTTTATTATTCTTAAACTTTGTCACTAATGGAACGCCCTAATTAGGGCGTTCTTTTCAGTGTGGCGCTTGGCTTGCTTTAAATGCAATTCTAACCAACAATCCATTAAGTAACTCACTTTTTAATAACTGTGGTTCAGAACCATGATAACTGGCAATATCTTTCACTAAAGCAAGCCCTAGTCCTGCACCTTCCTTTCCTAACGCGTTATTTAATCGAGTAAAAGCTTCCATAGAACGGTTAATTTTAGCGTCTGGGATCCCAGGACCTGAATCCTCTACCTCCAAAATCCAATGAAGATGGTCATCACTGCTGACCACACGAACGGTGACCACTCCATTTGCAGGGGTATATTTGATAGCATTATCAATTAAATTTGCACACATCTCTGCTAATAAAATAGGCTCGCCTTTAATCCATGCCGTTTCCGCACCTTCATAACCTAAATCAATGTGTTGGCTTTCTGCTTGGGGTAACCGAGTGAAACAGGCTTGGTGAACAATATCCACCAAATTTATGGCGCGATACTGTGTAATGGCTTCTTTCTCATGGGCTTTTAAGCGTGATAGCTGCAAAAGCCTATCCGTCAAATTGATCGTGTTATCAAGAGTTTTATCAATGGCTTGTAAACTCTGTTGCCTTTGGGTTTCATCCTGACTATTAATCGCGACAGAAACCTGTGTTTTGAGAACAGTTAGCGGCGTTTTAAGTTGGTGAGAGGCATCCGCACTAAACCGTTCTTGCCGTCGAACCATCCGCTTTAGGCGGGAAATATAGCGGTTTAATGCATCAATTAATGGTGATAAATCAGACCACGGCAGTAAATCAGGCAATGGGGTTAAATCATTAGCGGAACGGCTTAACATTAAATGGGATAATTTTTTTAGCGGTGCCAATAACTTGCTAAGCAAAATATAGGCAAGTACCAAAGTTAAAAACACCACAGTGCCTTGGCTCATCAGTGCAGAAATTAATAATTGATTAGCAAGATCTTGTCGCGAATAAACTGTTTCCGCCACACGGATTTCAACCATCCCGGTGATACCGCCTTCATTAATGGGTTGATAAAATGCAGCAATGCGGATAGGTAAGCCTTTGTACTGCGCATCATAAAAATAAACTAGCGCAGTATAATGCTGTGAGCGCATCCAATACGGGGGAATAGGCGGTAAGTCATCATAACCAGAGATAGTTTCACCGTCCGGGGAAATAACTTGATAAAAAATTCGGTCATTATTATTCAGCTCAAAGCTATCAAGCACGACATAAGGCACACTGACTGAGAGGTGCCCATCGACGACTTGCAAGCGCTCCGCGACGGTTCGAGCTGAAGCTAATAATGTGCGGTCATAGGCTAAGTTTGCGGCATTTTTTGCACTGTAGTAGTGCGTATAAACCGAAAAACTTCCCAATAAAATGAGGGGGATACCGAAGAAGAGCAGCAACTGATGAAAGAGAGAGCGTGGATGAGAGACTAATTTCATACACTACACTGCTCTAATCGGTATCCCAATCCGCGTAAGGTATTGATGTTAACATCCGAACCGGCAAGTTTTTTTCTAACACGGTGAACATATAACTCAATACTTTGTAAATTGGCTTCATCTGACAGCGAAAACACCTGCTCAAATAATTGCATTTTAGAAACAGGGCGCCCTCGTCGATGAAATAAGGTGTTTAACACCGCATATTCTCTTGGCGTCAAGCCAAGTGGTTCTTGTCCTAATAAGAAATAACCGTCCTCATGGTAACTAAGCAAACCAAACTGTTGTGATTCATTCACCTGCCCTTGACTACGTCGTAATAAAGCGCGAAGACGCGCTTCTAATTCCGCAATATCAAAAGGTTTTGTCAGGTAGTCATCAGCCCCTGCATTTAGCCCTTGTACTCGGTCGGCTACGTCTGAATTCGCCGTTAATAACAAGACTGGCGTTTCTTGATGACGTTTGCGCATTTGCGCTAATACCTCAAGCCCGCTCATTCTCGGGAGTGATACATCTAACACGACTAATTCATAGTGCTCAGTTTGTAATAACTGGTCTGCTATCGCGCCATCACTAGCAACATCAACTGCAAACCCAGATGACGATAAAGCCTTCTGTAACCATAATGACAATTCGTCATGATCTTCAACCAATAAAATTCTCATTCCGCATACTCATTATAATTATTTATCAGTATACGTTGGCATTCCATGGAATGAATGGAAAGCAAATGTGCGCATATTTACTGTGTCCATCACAACTATTGTTAATAAACACCATTAACGCGATTAATTTAACATTAAGTTAACATAACAAAAAAGCAAAAATACAAAACAATCTGATATATATCACATAAAAATAATAATATTTGTTAATGAAAGGTAAATGAAAGCTTCATCAGACAATGATGCCATACCAACACAACAAGAAGTAAACAATATATACCTCTAATTATTGTCTTAGTAAGGAAAAAAGAATGAAAAAATTCACACAGAAGGCCTTAGCAACAGCAATATTTTTAGTTGGCATCAACCAAGCAAATGCCCTACCTGAACGTACAGAATGTATTGCCCCCGCCAAACCCGGAGGTGGTTTTGATTTAACCTGTAAATTAGTACAAGTATCTCTTCTTGAAACCAAAGAAATCGAAAAACCAATGCGAGTGACCTACATGCCCGGCGGTATTGGCGCGGTCGCTTATAACGCCATTGTCGCTCAACGCCCTGCAGAACCTGGCACCATTGTTGCTTTCTCCGGCGGTTCTTTACTCAATCTTGCTCAAGGTAAGTTTGGTCGCTATAACGAAAATGATGTGCGCTGGCTGGCTAGTGTCGGAAGCGACTACGGTATGATTGCCGTGCGCGCGGACTCACCATATAAGACTCTGAAAGATTTAATGGACACCTTCAAAAAAGATCCTAATAGCATTGTCTTTGGTGCAGGAGGGTCGATTGGTAGCCAAGATTGGATGAAAACCGCCTTATTAGCCAAAGCCATTGATATTGACCCTCGCAAAATGCGTTACGTGGCTTTTGAAGGGGGCGGTGAAACCTTAACGGCACTACTGGGTAACCATATTCAAGTCCTTTCAGGGGATATCAGCGAAATGACGCCGTATATCAATGAAGGCAAAATTCGTATCCTTGCAGTCTACTCAGACAAACGCCTTGGAGATGGTTTATCCGACATCCCAACAGCTAAAGAACAAGGCTATGACATCGTTTGGCCAATCATTCGCGGTTTCTATATGGGGCCCAAAGTGTCTGATGCCGACTATAACCAATGGGTTGAAGCCTTCCAAAAACTGCAACAAACCGACGAATTCAAAAAACAGCGCGAACTCCGCGGCTTATTTGAATACAACTTAACCGGGCAAGAACTCGATAGCTATGTCAAAAAAGAAATCGAGCAATATCGTGAACAAGCCCGAGCCTTCGGTTTAGCTAAATAACGGAGTGAACGATGAGCCAACGCATATTTGCCATAGTTTGGCTAATACTGTGTGCTATCGGAATTTATATTGGTTGGGGGATCCAAAGTGAGTTTAGTTATGAACCACTGGGCCCCCGCCCTTTTCCGGTTGTCATACTCTCTTTAATGGCGCTTTGTGCCCTTGCCTTACTATTTGGCAAGCAAGAAGCCGTTGAATGGCCAAAACCCTATGTATTACGTCGTTTAGTTTTGTTAGTCGTTGCACTTGTTATCTATGCATGGGCTTTTGAATGGTTAGGATTCCCGATTGCCACCAGTTTACTCACCATCAGTATTGCTCTGCTATTTGGTGCAACGCCTATCGCCGCGATTATTTCCGGCCCCGTCTTAGGTATCTTTCTATTCTATGCCTTTGATAAATGGCTAGATGTAACCTTACCTATTGGTAGCTTGCTTAATTAAGGAACGAAATCATGGAAACTTGGATGTACCTATCACAAGGTTTTGAGGTTGCTCTTGTTCCTCAAAATATCTTGATCGCCTTAATTGGCTGTTTTATTGGTACTATTGTTGGGATGCTTCCCGGCCTCGGCCCCATTAATGGTGTCGCTATTTTGCTACCACTGGCCTTTGCACTTAAATTACCAGCCGAGTCTGCATTAATCTTACTCGCCACGGTTTATTTAGGTTGTGAATATGGTGGGCGCATCTCATCAATATTGCTCAACGTCCCTGGCGATGCCGCGGCAATCATGACCACGCTAGATGGTTACCCGATGGCAAAACAAGGTAAAGGTGGCGTTGCACTGTCAATTTCTGCGGTGAGTTCATTCATTGGCTCAACGATTGCAATTGTGGGAATTATTTTATTTGCTCCTTTATTAGCGCAATGGTCTTTGGCTTTCGGGCCTGCTGAGTATTTCGCTTTGATGGTTTTTGCTATCGCCTGTTTGGGCAGTATGATGAGCCAAAACCCAATTAAATCACTATTAGCGGCATTAATTGGTTTATCACTTGCTACTGTGGGTGTAGATGCCAACTCTGGGGAATATCGTTTTACCTTTGATAGCGTACATTTATCGGATGGCGTGCAGTTTATCGTCGTGGTTATTGGTTTGTTCTCTGTTAGTGAAATTTTATTGATGCTAGAAGGCACGGCAACAGGCCAAGGGCTGATCCGTAAAACAGGCAGAATGCTATTTAATCGCAAAGAAGCCAAAGCTTGTGCTGGCCCTGCTTTACGCTCCTCTTTCATTGGGTTCTTTGTTGGCGTTTTACCGGGTGCCGGTGCCACCATTGCCAGTGCTATCACCTATATGACTGAAAAGAAAATCAGTGGCGAAAAAGGCGATTTTGGTAATGGTGATGTTCGCGGTGTCGCTGCACCAGAAGCGGCCAATAATGCCTCTGCGTGTGGTTCATTTATCCCGATGTTAACTCTTGGCGTTCCGGGCTCAGGGACAACTGCGGTAATGATGGGGGCGCTAACGCTCTATAATATCACCCCAGGCCCAGGTATGTTTACTGAGCAACCTGATATTGTTTGGGGGCTAATTGCGGCTTTGTTAATTGCTAACGTAGTTCTGCTCATCATGAATATTCCATTAATTGGCTTATTCACGCGTATGTTAACGGTTCCATTATGGTTTTTAGTCCCTGCGATTGCTTGCATTTCTGCTGTCGGGGTATATGCCGTTCATAGTACGACGTTTGATTTGTTACTCATGATGGGGCTTGGCGTATTTGGGTTTATTCTACGTAAAATGAACTTCCCACTTTCGCCATTAATCTTAGGGTTTGTATTGGGTGAAATGCTAGAACAAAACTTACGCCGTTCGTTATCCATCAGTAATGGAAATTTCGATATTCTGTGGAGCAGTACGATTTCTCAAAGTTTATTAACACTAGCGGTATTAGTGCTAATTCTTCCGCCTATTGTAAAGCGTATTCGTAAACGTAAACATTCCTCTGTTTCATAATTCACGGTTGTTCATACGATAACTACTGTTCATACAATCTCTGTAAAACTTTGCCCCAGTGTGATTTTGGGGCATTTTTTTACTTAAATTTTGTATTTCGACTTTATTTTTAATATGTTGAGTACAGCGACTCATGAGAACGAATGACTTGGCTAGCACTGGCTATCACTTCGTTTCGATAGATAAAATTAGGCAGTACATGGCCGTTTATCTGTTGCCTACTTGTGTGCTTTTTAGTAAATAATGGGCAGGAAATAGAACAATTTCTCACTCTATAAATCATGTTACTAAATTTCGTGGTAATAATTTTAAGTACACGATGCGTTAAAATATTAAAGTCATTTTTCCAATATCTACATCTTGTGAAATTCATATAATCCCCCTAATGTCTTTGATCTCGTCGTCATCATGGCATAAATACCCTACCAAAAATTGCATAAAGTGATGATTTATTATTCGAACAATGAACTACAACTGTTTAATCAGATAAAGACGAGTGAAGAAAGATTTTTGATGAATTATTTTGTTAGGCTCATTCATTAAAATATTAAATATAATGTTCGATAGATTACTTTTCATCCTTTTTAATATCCAGCCGAAACCGTTAGCGTATACGCGTACCATTGATGTCTATGGCGACCGTTACACCATTCATAGCCAAAAACCCGTAACTATCACGGAAAAAGACAGCGGTTATATTCAAATAAAAGCGCTGGGTAAAATGCATATTTTTTGTGGCAAAATGCTGCATATCAGCGTAAAGAAAAATACCACTTTGGTGACTATTGGCTGGTCAAAAGGCAAAAGTCAAATATTTGAAGTGCGTAAAAATGTGAAAGAAACTGCATATAGAGCGAATTCAAATAATTCGAGTTCAAACTACACGCCCCCTTATTATGACAGCGCATCCAGTGATAATAACCACCGCTCAAACAACCATTATTGTTCTAATGATAATTCAAGTTCAGATTGTTCATCGTCCGATTCAGGGGGAGGAGATGGCGGAGGTAGTGATTAAACAAAAAAAACGAGAACCAGGGTTCTCGTTTATTCAATTAGTTAGCATTATACAAATTATGCTTTGTATTTGCTCATCACTAATGTGGCGTTAGTTCCACCGAAACCAAAACTGTTAGACATGACTGTTTCCAGCGCTTGTTCCGTTGGTTTAGTCACGATATTCAGGCCCGCGGCTTTCTCATCTAGATTTTCGACGTTAATGCTTGGTGCAATAAAGCCGTGTTCTAACATCAGCAAGCTGTAAATTGCTTCGTGGACACCCGCAGCACCTAATGAGTGACCGCTCATCGCTTTCGTTGCAGAAATTGCAGGAGAGTTAGTACCGAACACTTCTTGGATAGCTTCTAACTCTTTGGTGTCACCCACTGGCGTTGATGTACCGTGTGTATTGATGTAATCAATTTTTTCAACACCTTGCATTGCCATTTGCATACAGCGTACAGCACCTTCACCTGATGGCGCAACCATATCTGCACCGTCAGACGTTGCACCATAGCCAACAATTTCAGCATAGATATGCGCACCACGAGCTAAAGCGTGCTCTAACTCTTCAACGACGACGATACCGCCACCACCTGCGATAACGAAACCATCACGGTCTTTATCGTAAGTTCTTGATGCTTTGTCTGGCGTTTCATTGTATTTAGTCGACAATGCGCCCATCGCGTCAAACTCACAGGTCATTTCCCAGCTCAGTTCTTCACCACCACCAGCAAAAACGACATCCTGTTTGCCTAATTGGATCAATTCAACCGCATGGCCAATACAGTGCGCTGATGTTGAACAAGCAGAACTGATTGAGTAGTTTACACCTTTGATTTTAAACGGTGTTGCTAAACAAGCAGAAATACCCGATGCCATCGCACGAGTTACCATGTATGGGCCCACACCGCGTAAACCTTTGGCACGCATACCGTCAGAACCCGCAACTTGGTTGCGTGGAGAACCACCACCAGAGCCAACAACAATACCTGTACGTAAATTTGAAACTTGTTCTTCTGCTAAACCTGAATCCGCAATCGCTTGTTCCATTGATAAATAAGCATAGGCGGAGCAATCACTCATAAAACGGAAAATTTTACGGTCGATTAAGTCTTTCGGGTCTAAGTTTTTGACATTACCCCAGACATGGCTACGTAGCCCTGCCTCTTTGAATTCTTCTGAGAAAGTGATCCCGGAACGACCTTCCTTCAGAGAAGCCAGTACTTCTTCCTGGTTATTACCAAGGCTGGAAACAATACCTAGACCAGTGATGACTGCACGCTTCATTCGTTACCTCATGACTATAATTATATGATTGCGGGATTACAGGTTGTCACTTTAGCTTACACTTGTACGCTGAACAAGTCCGATCAGGGTAAATATTTGTATTTTTTTCTTTGTGACGCTAATAAGACATTTTTATGGCGGTAGCCTTACACCGATATCAGCGGTAAAATTTAGAAATTATATAAACAATGTAGGCTTACCGTGAAAAAGAACGCTGTACAAACCGCACGCCTAAGCTGGAATGACGAAGGTACTCCTATGTCTGAACAGTTTGCAGATATCTATTTTTCTAACCAAGATGGCCTAGAAGAAGCTCGCCATGTATTTTTGCAAGGAAATCATTTTCCTGACCGCTTTGCGACGCACCCTTTTGCAACCTGCGTAGTTGCCGAAACAGGGTTTGGTACAGGCTTGAATTTTTTAGCATTATGGCAATCTTTTAACCAATTTAAAGCCGAAAATCCAAATGCAGCATTGCAGCAACTACATTTCATCAGTTTCGAAAAATACCCCTTAACAAAAACAGATTTAATCGCTGCACATCGCTGCTGGCCTGAGCTTGCTGACGTATCGCAAACCCTTTGTGAAAGCTGGCCACAAGCCTTACCGGGTAACCAACGGATCATTTTAGAAAATGGCCATATCATATTAGATTTATGGTTTGGCGATGTTAATGAGCAAATATCTTTACTAAAAAACAACTTAAACAATAAGATAGATGCTTGGTTTTTAGATGGTTTCGCACCCTCAAAAAACCCCGAAATGTGGAATGGACAACTGTTCACTAACATGGCAACGTTAGCCCGTCTCAATGGGACTTTTGCGACATTTACCGTGGCAGGTGCGGTCAAGAGAGGCCTGCAACAAGCTGGTTTCACACTTAAAAAAGTTAAAGGCTTTGGTAACAAGCGAGAAATGTTAACTGGAGTATTAGCTGAAAAAGAAATTGATATCCCAACTCCTTGGTTCACAAGACGAAAAGCAGACAACCCAACGGATGTTGCTATCATTGGCGGTGGGCTCGCCAGTTTAACGGCGGCTTACGCTCTTCATAACCGCGGTGCTAAAGTCACCTTATACTGCCAAGATGCCCAAGTTGCACAGAATGCTTCTGGCAATCGCCAAGGCGCTATTTACCCCTTACTCACCGGCAATAACGACCCACTTGAGCGCTTTTTTGTCAGTGCTTTCCCTTTTGCTTCTCGCTTTTACCATCAATTGGAAAAACAAGGGCTCGCATTTGAAGGGCAATGGTGTGGTGTCAGCCAATTAGCGTATAACGATAAAGTGGCTCGTAAAATAGCGGGAATGTTAGAAACCGAGTGGCCTGACGATTTTGCTATGGGTAAAAACCGTCTACAACTGAGTGATATCTGTGGCATTGATGTCAACCATGATGGCATTCATTATGCATCTGGAGGATGGCTTTGCCCCGCCCAATTTTGTGAGAGTTTGCAGCAATATTTGCAGCAAAAAGGCGTTACCTTCTGTTTTGAACATAATGTGGTGGAATTAAAACAAACTGAACAAGATTGGCAGCTATTGGTTGAGGTAACAGGATCGCAAAACGAGCTAACACGTGTTCACTCAACTGTCGTTATTGCCAATGGGCACAAACTGCGTCAATTTTCTCAAACCAGCAATTTACCCATTTCACCTGTGCGTGGGCAAGTGAGCCACATTCCCACCAATCACACCTTACAACAACTGAAAAATGTTCTGTGCTTTGAAGGGTATTTAACCCCTGCCGATGCCTCTGGTACACAACATTGCTTAGGTGCTAGCTACCAACGTGAGCGACTTGATTTAGATTATAGTGAAGAAGAGCAACAAGGAAACCGCCAAAAACTAATTGATAACCTACCTGATGTGGCTTGGCCTAGGGACATCGACATCTCGCAGCAACATTCACGCCAAGGTATTCGTTGTGTTATCCGCGACCACTTCCCTTTATTAGGCAATGTGCCTGATTTTGAACAACATCTGGCACATTACCATGATTTACCCAGTAAAATAGCCAAAGAACAATCTATTGCATTAGCGCCTGTGCACCCGAATTTATTTATTTTTGGGGCATTAGGGTCAAGAGGGTTATCCACTGCCCCCCTTTGTGCGGAATTGCTCGCTGCTCAAATTTTTGGGCAAATACTTCCGCTTGACGATGAAACCCTTGCAGAATTGAACCCAAACCGTTTTTGGGTAAGGAAATTATTATTAGGTCGCCCGATTAAACTCCCTTATTAATACCTTATGTTAATGAGATAGCCATTGCACAACGGTCTTCAGCGGCAAACCCCGCCTCGACTTCAGACTGTAAAATAGCCTGTAACTCGGTGGTTAACTCATTAATTTCAAGAATTTTAAAACCTAAGCGTTGGTAATAAGGTGCATTCCAAGGTACATCACGGCAAGTGGTCAATGTCACTACCGTGATATTCCGTGCCAAAGCGGCATCAAGGACCTGCTTAATCAGCTTTTTACCCAACCCCTGCCCCTGCCATTGCTGGCAGACAGAAACCTCACAAATATGTAGGCTAGTATGATGATCTTCAGCATTGATAAAGCCAATTGGTTCATCACAATCATTCACTACAACCCATTCTAATTGCTCGGAAATGAAATCGAGGTGGTCTTGCTCTGTTTGCCCATCACCTTCGGCAAGCCATTGATATTTTTCGATACTCGTGAATGCCTGCCCTGCAGAAATTTCTACGGTAGGAAGATGTTTGGCATCGAGGGGGATTGCTAAACGAATATTCGCCATCATTTTTACTCACAACAAAATTTAGCTAACAAAAAAGCGGGGTTCCCCGCTTTCAATGTATAACATTACAAATTAAATTGCGTTATTTAATAAGTTTTTCCACATATCTAATACCAGTACTTGGTCTGGTGGTGTCAATTCGCCAGCTTTGATGGCATTTTGAATACTGACTTCGACACGTTGATATAATGCTTCAGAGCTGATTTCGTTTTCTTCTTCCAGCTCAGCCACAGCAAGGGTTAAGTGACCACGCAAATAGCCGCCAGCGAAGAGTTCATCATCACTCGCGTGCTCAACCATATCATCAATCTTCGTTAGTATGCGTGTTTCTAAATCCGCAAGCATGCTTAATCCTTACTTAAATGTGTGTTCATTAGGCAAAAATATCTTCCGGATAAGGAAAAGCTTCTGCACAAAGAGGTGGCGTATTGTAAAACAATTGTAACGCATTAATAAAGCGTAATGGGCGTTCAGGGATACCATTTTCTAAATAAAGCATCACTTGCGCATGAACTTTGCGCATAAACGCAATGCGGTCAGGCTCAAAATCCCCTTCTAAGTTGTCACAACTGACATTAAATGGAATGCCAACAGCAACACAAAACAGCCAGTCTAGCGCTTGAGGTTTAATCTCTACCACTTCAAACTCACACTGTGTTTTTTCATCTCGACCGTCTGGGCAATACCAATAGCCGTAATCGACTTGCTGGCGCCTTGCTTCCCCTGCGATACACCAATGTGAGATTTCATGCAGCGCACTGGTGAAAAAACCGTGTGCAAATACGATACGATGATAAGGCACAGCCTCATCAGCAGGTAAATAAATGGGTTCATCATCCCCTTTTACCAGCCTGGTGTTATATGTCACACCAAAACATTCATCAAAGATATTGATTAGATCCTGATAATTATGTGTACTCATGAATAATTTAAATCATCTTAAAATAATGAGAGAAACCAAGCTTTAATCACGTCACCATGGCTATCATGGAGTAATTTAATACTCATCAGTAACGAAATCACCACGATCATTGGCCTGATCAGTTTTTGTCCTTTGGTTAAGACCAAACGCGCACCTAAACGAGCGCCAACCATTTGGCCGATTAGCATAACAAAACCTAATGCCCAAAGAACATGACCCCCGATAATAAAGAACACTAAAGAGCCAAAATTAGAGGCAAAATTAAGTAACTTCGCGTGGGCGGTGGCTTTAGCAAGATTATAGCCGAGCAGCAGAACATAGCCTAACGCCAAAAAGGAACCAGTTCCGGGGCCAAATGCACCATCATAAAAGCCCAGTGTCATCCCAATTGCCACCCCGAAAAATGGCATGCTGATTCGTTGTTGGCGGTCTTGCACACCGATTGATGGCGTTAATAAAAAGTATAAACCGACACAAATCACCAAGATAGGCAACAGTTGTTTTAAGAACGCGGTATCAATCATTTGAATGACAATCGCACCCAGCATGGCACCAATCATGGTCATAATGAACGGAAACAATTGTTCTCGTAAATCTATGGCTTTGCGCCTGACAAAATAGAGTGTTGAAGAAAACGAACCGCCAACAGCTTGCAATTTATTGGTTGCTAACGCTTCAACTGGTGTGATTCCCACGGATAACAGAGCTGGGATCGTTAATAGCCCACCACCACCCGCGATGGAGTCAATAAACCCTGCAAATAGCGCAACAAAGAAGAGTAAAGCGTAAACTTCAGGAGCAACGGCGGTTAGCCAATCCATTTTACTATCCAAAGAGAAGAAATATCATGATGTTGATGTGAATATATCGCCAAACAGGTTTGGTAATATCACAACCTAGATGAGGTATTTTTAGGAGGCTTCATCCGAACCTTCATCATTAATGGAGCGACCTAATTAGGCCGCTCCGTAGCACTACATAACATACAGTAAAACGATTACTCAAACGGTTCCATTGCTGGCGTTACATCCGCGCACTGACCACGATGACGTAAATAGTGATCCATTAGAACAATCGCCATCATCGCTTCTGCTATCGGTACTGCACGGATCCCCACACAAGGGTCATGACGCCCTTTGGTGATCATTTCAACTTCTTCGCCATCACGGTTGAGTGTTTTACCTGAAACGGTAATACTGGATGTCGGTTTTAACGCAATATGCGCAATAATAGGCTGGCTACTGCTAATACCGCCTAAGATACCGCCTGCATGGTTTGATGTGAAGCCATTACGGGTAATTTCATCACGGTTTTCACTGCCTTTGAGCGCAATAACACCGAAGCCATCACCAATTTCCACACCTTTCACCGCGTTAATACTCATCAACGCGTGAGCGAGATCGGCATCTAAACGGTCAAATACCGGCTCACCTAAGCCCGCAGGCACATGCTCTGCAATAACGGTAATTTTAGCGCCAATCGAATCACCTTCTTTCTTTAAACCACGCAATAACTCGTCAAGAGCCTCTAATTTGCTGGGATCTGGACAAAAAAATGGATTTTCTTCGACGATTGACCAGTCTTTAATTTCACATGCGACTGACCCCATTTGCGTTAAACACCCATGAATTTGCACGCCGAGCTTTTCTTGTAAATATTTTTTCGCAATCGCGCCTGCGGCAACACGCATTGCCGTTTCACGTGCTGATGAGCGACCACCACCACGGTAATCACGCTGGCCATATTTTTGTTCATAAGTGTAATCTGCATGGCCGGGCCTAAACACGTCTTTGATTGCACCATAATCTTGCGAGCGTTGGTCAGTGTTTTCAATCAGTAAGCCAATGCTAGTTCCGGTTGTCACACCATTAAAGACACCTGATAAAATTTTCACTTGGTCAGGCTCACGGCGCGCAGTCGTATAACGTGATGTTCCCGGGCGACGACGGTCTAAATCTTTTTGTAAATCTGCTTCTGTCAGTGCTAAGCCTGGGGGAACCCCATCGACAATGCAACCTAATGCAACGCCATGTGACTCGCCAAATGTGGTCACACGAAACAGTTGCCCAATTGAATTTCCTGCCATCGGAGTTTCCTCTTCTAAGCCATTCTTGTTTTATCAAGAATTTTGGTTGTTAATTATTATATCGTTGTGTCGTTATTATTGATTACATGATCTTAGAACATCACGCAACTGTTGATTAATCGATATAAAGCTCAAAATGTGCGTGATGCTCAACAAGTTGTTCACGAGTTAACATAAACACACCATCACCGCCGTATTCAAAGTCGAGCCAAATAAATGGAATTTCAGGATATTGTTCAATCAGATGAACCATGCTGTTACCCACTTCACACACTAAAACCCCTTCTTCCGTCAGAAAACGCGGTGCATTCGCTAAAATACGACGCACCAGTTTCAAACCATCACTTCCAGCAGCTAGTGCTAATTCAGGTTCGACGCGAAACTCTTCCGGTAAATCGTCCATATCTTCCGCATCAACATACGGTGGATTTGTCACGATCAGGTCATATTTGACCTCTGGCATATCACGGAATAAATCAGAGCGAATCGGTATCACCCGGTGTTCTAAACCATGATTAGCAATATTTTGCTCAGCAACGCTTAGCACATCACTTGAAATATCAACCGCATCGACTTCTGCATCAGGGAATTCATAAGCACAAGCAATCGCAATACAACCACTTCCGGTGCATAAATCAAGAATAGTTTGTGGTTCATCCGCCACTAAGCCAACAAAGTGGTTATTAATTAATTCTCCAATTGGCGAGCGAGGAATAAGCACTCGTTCATCAACAAAAAATTCATGGCCACAGAACCATGAGCGATTAGTCAGATATGCAACCGGAATACGATCATTAATACGTCGCAAGACTCGCTCAATAATGCGGTGGCGTTCTGTTGGCGTTAAGCGAGATGTTAATAGCTCATCGGGCAGGTCTAGAGGCAAGTAAAGTGTTGGTAACACCAATTGTAGCGCCTCATCCCATGGGTTATCTGTACCATGACCATAGTACACATTGGCAGCATTAAAGCGGCTCATCGTCCAACGTAAAATATCTTGAATGGTATGAAGTTCTGCAACGGCTTCATCAACGAAAATCTTTTCCAAGAAGGGGTTCTCCAGCCTGTATTTTGAAAGGGAATATATGAATAGCTAAAGTTTGCCACGAAGTGAAAGACAAATCAGCAGATTAATGTAATAAAATTTGCCGAGGGAATCTGGTTATCACACTTATTAAAACAGGTTTAGACGTAAAAACGCCCTTTATTTTAGCTAAAGGGCGTGAAGAAAAATAATAAGTTCAGCAAGGAAGTCACAATACTAGCTTTCGTTTTGCAGTACCACTTCCGCCTCTTTCGCTGGTTTTTTCACCCAAAGTGCATAGGCGATAGTCAGTAATACTAACCAAACAATGCCGACATATAATGCAATTCGTGTCGATTCAAAATACCCCAAGACACCAAAGACAAATACCATAAATGCGATAGCTAAAATAGGAGCGACAGGCCACATAGGCACAGGGAATTTTAATTGGCTAATTTCTTCTGGCGACATTTTTTTACGCATTGCAAACTGCGACAGTAAAATCATCAACCATACCCAAATCGTTGCGAACGTCGCAATTGACGCAATCACCACAAACACATCGTCAGGGATGATATAGTTCAATACCACACCCACCAGCAATACCGCGACCATCACTAATACCGTCATCCAAGGTACACCATTTTTTGTCAGCTTGGTAAAGGCTTTTGGTGCTTGTCCTTCATGTGCCATGCCATACATCATACGCCCAGCACCAAAGATATCGCTGTTAATTGCCGAAATTGCCGCAGTGATTACCACAATATTTAAGATATTCGCCGCAGATTGAATACCTAAGCTATCGAAAATTTGCACAAACGGGCTACCTTGCTGCCCAATTTGGTTCCATGGGTAAATACACATCAAGACAAATAAAGTCAGAACATAAAAGAGTAAGATACGAATTGGTACTGCATTAATCGCTCTTGGAATCGTGGTTTCAGGGTTTTTCGCTTCACTCGCTGTAATACCAATAACTTCAATACCCCCGAACGCAAACATCACCACGGCAAAGGACGCAATCACCCCACCAATACCATTTGGCATAAATCCATCGTGAATAAATAAGTTCGATACCCCAACCGCATGGTCAGCCGCTTGGCCAAAACCAAACATCATTATGGCGGCACCACCAACAATCATCGCAATAATCGCGATAACTTTAATGATTGACAGCCAAAACTCCATTTCGCCGAAGGTTTTCACATGGCATAGGTTTATTGCACCAATAAAGAAAATAATGCTCAACACCCAGATCCACTGTGCAACCTCAGGAAACCACAGCTTCATATATACACCAAATGCCGTCACGTCTGCCAAGCAAACAATGAGCATTTCAAAAACATAAGTCCAACCCGCAAAAAAACCGGCTCTCGCCCCTAAATAATGGCTGGCGTACTGTGAGAACGACCCCGCAAGTGGTCGATGAACCGCCATTTCACCCAGTGCTCTCATGACCATAAATACAGCGGCACCGCCGATAATATAAGCGAGTAATACCGCAGGCCCAGCGGTTTCTATTGCTTTAGCTGAACCATAAAATAAACCTGTACCAATCGCAGAACCTAAAGCCATAAATCGAATGTGACGCGCAGAAAGCCCTCGCGCAAGTTGTGATGTGCTTTGCATGATTTATCCTTCGTATTATTTTATTGTCGTGCAGATAAATACTTCAGGCGGCCAGTACATTGCCGGCCACCTTTTATTTGCTTGATAAACTAGTTAGGGAAAACAGCGCCAGCCTTGAACAGCGCAGACAGTTTATATTGGTTAATTAAATTAATTGCCGCTTCGATATCAGGGGCAAAATAACGGTCTTTATCATAGTAAGCCACTTGGTCACGCAATGTTTTACGTGCCTTCTCCAAGGTTTCGCTCGACCTCAAACCTTCACGGAAATCCATTCCCTGACACGCTGAAAGCCATTCAATGGCTAAAATACCCGTGACATTTTTTGCCATTTCCCATAAACGACGACCCGCCGCAGGCGCCATCGATACGTGGTCTTCTTGGTTGGCTGATGTCGGCAGGCTATCAACACTCGAAGGGTGGGCTAATGCTTTGTTTTCACTGGCTAATGCAGCCGCGGTGACTTGAGCTATCATAAATCCTGAGTTAACCCCCCCGTTATTCACTAAGAAAGGTGGCAACTGTGACATGTGGGTATCCATTAGTAATGCAATGCGGCGTTCGGATAGCGCACCGATTTCTGCTAATGCCAACGCAATATTATCGGCTGCCATAGCGACAGGCTCTGCATGGAAGTTACCGCCTGAAATAATATCGCCATTATCAGTAAAGACTAACGGGTTATCCGACACAGCATTCGATTCAATTAATATCACTTCAGCTGCTTGGCGAATTTGGGTTAAACAAGCGCCCATCACTTGCGGCTGACAACGTAATGAATAGGGGTCTTGCACTTTCACACAGTTTTCATGAGACTTCGCCAATTCACTGGTCGGTGATAAAACATCACGGAACATCGCCGCAACATCAATTTGCCCTTTTTGCCCTCGAACTTCTTGCACTCGAGCATCGAAGGGTTTGCGAGAGCCCAATGTGGCTTCAACGCTAAGCGCACCACAAACAATGCCAGATAGCAGCAATTTTTCTGCCTCAAATAACCCTTTTAACGCGAAAGCCGTCGATGTTTGCGTGCCGTTCAATAACGCTAAACCTTCTTTGGCTTCCAATTTTAGTGGCGCTAACCCTGCTTTTTCTAACGCTTTTTTCGCTGAAATCCATTTGCCTTCGTAACGCGCCTTTCCTTCTCCTAACAGAATTAAACTCATATGAGCCAATGGCGCTAAGTCTCCAGAAGCCCCCACTGACCCCTTCGCAGGAATAAATGGATAAACTTGCGCATTTACTAATGTAATCAAAGCATTAATGACTTCAAGGCGGATCCCTGAAAAACCACGCGCTAAGCTATTAATTTTGAGAACCATGATTAAGCGCACGAGGTCATCATCTAACGGTTCACCCACACCAGCAGCGTGAGACATCACAATAGAGCGTTGTAATGATTGTAAATCTTTAGTCGCAATACGCGTATTAGCAAGTAAACCAAAGCCGGTATTGATACCATAAGCGGTTCTATCTTCTTCAATAATTTTATTGACCGTCGCAACGCTTTTCTCGATAGCACCGTGAGCGCGTTTATCTAATGCCACTGTTACCGATTGTTGGAAAACAATACGCAGGTCTTCGAGTGTCATTTTTCCTGGGTGAATAGTTAACTTAGTCATTAATGGCACTCCTTAACGTGTTTTAATCATCGGTAAATTAAGATTTTTTTCCTGCGCACATGCGATAGCAATGTCATAGCCTGCATCGGCATGGCGCATGACACCAGTTGCAGGGTCATTGTGCAGTACTCGGGCAATGCGCTCTGCTGCTTCATCCGTTCCATCACACACAATTACCACGCCAGAGTGCTGAGAGAAGCCCATACCTACGCCACCACCGTGATGTAAAGACACCCACGTTGCCCCGCTGGCTGTATTTAATAACGCATTAAGTAATGGCCAGTCTGAAACTGCATCAGAACCATCTTTCATTGATTCTGTTTCACGATTTGGGCTGGCTACTGAACCTGAATCTAAGTGATCACGACCGATAACAATCGGCGCTGAAACCTCACCGCTTCTTACCATCTCATTGAATGCTAAACCTAATTTAGCGCGATCCCCAAGACCAACCCAGCAAATACGCGCTGGCAAACCTTGGAAACTAATACGTTCACGAGCCATATCCAACCAGCGATGCAAGTGTTTATCATCCGGCAGTAACTCTTTCACTTTCGCATCTGTTTTATAGATATCTTCAGGATCTCCTGATAACGCAACCCAGCGGAATGGACCAACACCGCGACAAAATAGCGGGCGGATATAAGCAGGTACAAAACCGGGGAAATCAAACGCATTTTCTACGCCCATTTCCAGAGCCATTTGACGGATATTATTTCCATAATCAAAGGTGGGAATGCCTTGCTGTTTAAATGCCAGCATCGCTTTAACATGTTCAGCCATAGATTTTTTTGCAGCCAATACAGTGGCTTGCGGGTCTTGAACACTGCGTTCACGGTACTCTTCCCAGCTCATACCAATGGGTAAGTAACCATTCAAAGGGTCATGAGCACTTGTCTGATCGGTCACCATATCTGGTTTTACCCCACGTTTGACAAGCTCAGGAAGAATTTCAGCGGCATTGGCGCATAGTGCAATAGAAATGGCTTTTCCTTCCGATGTGTATTTTTTCAGACGCGCTAACGCATCATCAAGGTCAGCCGCTTGTTCATCCACATAGTGAGTTCTTAAACGGAAATCAATACGGCTTTGTTGGCACTCAATGTTCAATGAACAGGCACCCGCCAGTGTGGCAGCAAGAGGTTGGGCTCCCCCCATTCCACCAAGCCCTGCTGTTAATACCCAACGCCCAGTTAAATCACCGTTAAAGTGCTGGCGAGCGGCTTCCACAAAGGTTTCATACGTTCCTTGAACAATGCCTTGGCTACCGATATAGATCCAGCTACCTGCGGTCATTTGCCCATACATGGCAAGACCTTTCGCATCTAATTCATTGAAATGCTCCCAATTTGCCCAATGTGGTACGAGATTTGAATTGGCGATTAAAACACGTGGTGCATTTTCATGGGTTTTGAAAACACCGACAGGCTTACCTGACTGAACCAGCAGCGTTTCATCGCTCTCAAGCTGCTTCAGGGACTCGACAATTTGGTCATAGCATTGCCAATTACGTGCTGCTCGCCCAATACCGCCATATACCACTAATTCATGAGGGTTTTCTGCAACATCAGGGTCAAGGTTATTCATTAACATGCGTAATGGAGCTTCTGTCAGCCAACTTTTGGCATTTAATGTATTCCCTCTCGGTGCCCTAATTTCGATATTTCGATATTTATTATTCAGTGCTGTCACTTGTATACCCTCTTTTATCTGTCCATTAGCTACCTTTTCTTGTTCCTATAGATATAGTTGTATATACATGTACGATCAATTAATCTTTTAACATAAAGATTAAAAAAATATGATATAAAAATATTTTTAGTCAAATAAAACAATGAAATAAATAAATCATCTGATATTTTGCTGTATTTTCTTTATTCTAAATCTGCTTGCCAGATCACATTTGATTTACAATAAATTCACACAAAATAGGTAGAGAAGGCATGCACTCGATATGATAAGCGGAAAATATGTTTTATATCATTCCGCCCATGCTTTGACGTGGTGAAAAAAACTTATGACGTGAAACTGCCTTTCAGCTTATAACGGTGACCCGGGAACAATAATTTTGTACTTGTCACCGTAAAGGACTGAGACCAAGTACGTCTTGTAATTAACAAGCAAGATGCACCTGTATTAATTTGCAATAACCTCGCGGAACGTTCATCTGCCTCCACGGCCTCCACAATATGCTCCCCTTGTGTTAAAGGAGCCACTTGAGACAAATAATCATGTGGTGTAATCGATAAAAAATTTTGCTGTAAGTAATCCGGAGCTGCTAACGCATTGACATATCGGTCTTCAATTTGAACAGGGACATCATTCTCTAAATGGACAATAATCGAATGGAACACCATGGTATCTGGGCTGATATTTAACTCATTTGCCAGCGCGGGCGACGCTTGAATTTCTTCGAGCTTAATTATCCTGCAGCTGTATTTGTGGTTTCTTGCTAGTATTTCCGCTTCAATACTGTGTATTTCAAATAGTGCAGATTGCCCTTTTGGCTCAGCCACAAAGGTTCCCACACCTTGCAAGCGAACCAATAACCCTTCAGCGGTTAATTCACGTAGTGCCCGGTTAGCAGTCATTCGACTACATTGAAACTGTGTCACGAGCTCAGACTCGGATGGAATACGGTCATTTGCTTGCCATTCTGCGGTGTGGATCTTTTCAATTATCGATTGTTTCACTTGCAAATATAGCGGGAGTGGTGTCCCTTGTTTATCCTTTTTATCGGCTGTCACAGTCATTTCCAATTTAATGATTAAAATCTTAAGTATTAATATGCTATTCGTTGAATAGCATACAACACGACCTTAGTGCTATCGGACATTTTTTATCCTGACAGTCGCGAATAAAAACATCATGCTTAATTATTAAGCATTAACATAATTAAATGATGTAATTTTAATAAAAACAAACAAAAAACAGCAAATTTTTAGGGTAAAAAGCGGCAAACAACCTCATTCACCGCTATTCATTATTGTTATGGTTAGAACTGCAGCCCACCCATTTCAGCCGTTACGATGGGTAATTTTGCCTTCATGTACTCTGATGAACAGTGGGTTACTCCCTTGTTCATAAATCATTTCTACAGGCTCTTGCGCATTCCACACAACAAAATCCGCAACAAAACCCACTTTTAATTGCCCATGGCTATTTTCGCGGCCTAACGCCTTCGCAGCGTTACGTGTCACCCCTGCCCATATCTCTTCAGGTGTCAGCTTAAATAATACGGCCGCCATATTCATAATAATACGCAATGAGGCAAAAGGGCTGGTACCTGGGTTAAAATCTGTTGAGACCGCCATAGGAACGTCATGTTCCCGTAACAGCTCAATTGGTGGTAGTTTGGTTTCCCGTAAAAAATAAAATGCCCCCGGCAATAAGACGGCTACGGTTCCGCTCGCTTTAAGTGCTTTAATCCCTTCTAGGTCCAAATATTCAATATGGTCAACCGACAAACCTTTGTAGCGGGCAACCAACTCGCTGCCACCTAAGTTTGATAACTGCTCCACATGCCCTTTTACTGGGATCCCTAACTTCTGAGCCGCTGAAAATAACTTTTCACTTTGAGCAAGGGAAAATCCCACACTTTCACAAAAAACATCTACTGCCTCAAACAGGCCTTTTTCCCATAATTCAGGCATGATTTTTTGGCAAATCAAATCAATATATTCATCAGGTTTATCTTTATATTCAGCGGGGACAGTGTGAGCAGAAAGTAAAGTTGAACTGACTGAAATAGGATATTGTGCAGATAACTGCTTTGCGACTAATAATTGTTTTTCTTCATTTTCATAGTCGAGCCCATAGCCTGATTTCATTTCAATACTTGTGACACCTTCTTGAATTAATGCTTCGAGCCTTGGCTTTGCCCGATCAAATAATTCGTTCTCGCTCATTTTGCGGGTTTCACGCACAGTCGAATTAATTCCGCCACCTTGCGCACTAATAGTTTCATAAGAAACCCCATTCATTCGCTGTTCCCATTCAGAAGCTCGGTCGCCGCCAAAAACTAAATGTGTATGGCAATCGATTAATCCAGGAGTTATTAATTTACCTTCGACATCAATAACTTCGCAGTCATTCAATTCAATGTCTTGAGTAGGAACAATTGCAACTATTTTATTATCACGAACAACTAAATCATGGTGATTAATCAGTCCATAAGGGGCTGATAGTACTGGATCCATAGTGGCAATACGGCCATTACGCCAAACGACATCCCGAGAGTGTGTTTTGAATACCATCGCTTTTCCTATTGTTGTTGAATTCAGTTTTATTCATTGCATTAATAAATCGTATAGATATGTATATACAATTAGACTAGCAAGTCCCCTTTTGTCAATGCTTACCTGTAAAAAGGTTATAAATATGTTACTTCACACGAACAATCTGCGATTATCACCATTCATCAAAAATGAGTTACACTACCAACCAGAAAAATTAATCACAAAAATATATTAGTAAAATTATGAAGAAAAAATTTGGTCTAGAAGATGAAGATGTTCGTCTTTTCAAAGAAGCCATTAATGGAGCAAAAAAAATCCGTCAGGACCAAGTCCTGCACGCACCTGTCCGCGCCAAAGTGACACAACCATCCAATAAAAAAATCATACAGGAACAGGTTGACGCCTCTTTTTATTTTTCAGATGAATTTCAACCTCAACTTGAAAATGAAGGCCCAACGCGTTATTTAAGGCCTGATGCTAATCCTTATGAATTAAAAAAACTTCGCCGCGGTGACTACGCTCCGGAGTTGTTTTTAGATTTACATGGCTTAACACAAATGGAAGCAAAGCAAGAAATTGGCGCGCTTATTGCGGCCTGTAAGCGTGAAAATGTCTATTGCGCCTGCATTATGCACGGCCATGGTAAACATGTTTTAAAGCAGCAAACACCACTCTGGCTTGCCCAACATCCTGATATTATTGCTTTTCACCAAGCACCTAAAGAATGGGGCGGTAATGCAGCCTTATTGCTGCTTATAGAAACTGCTGAGAGCGCTCGCCGCTAAGCGCTCATGTTGTTCTGTATTATTTAGCAAATAGCAATTGAGATGGGCTCAACATCCATTCAAACTGACTTTTTTGATGAGCCACATCAATATCAACACATGCCACTGTTGATGTCGTGAACATCGGTGGTTCTTTATGTGGGCACAACTCCGACACTAAATAGCCAACCAGTGGCAAATGAGATACAACCAATATCGCATTTGCGCCTAGCACAGCAATATCGCGAATATGGTCAGCCACAAATGCGGCATTCCCTCCTGGCGTTAATTGCCCTAAAACTTCCGACTTTGCTGGCAAATCAAGGTGCTGGCTCACAACTTGCCGAGTTTGTTCTGCTCTTAAATAGGGGCTCACTAATACCGAATCAATTTTAATACCTTGATTCTGTAGCCATTGAGCCATCAATACTGACTCGTCTTTTCCCTTTTGTGTCAATGGGCGCTCAGCATCGCTAGGCGCGTGTATCGCTGCATCACCGTGACGCATAATATAAACTTGCATAATCCACCATCTGAGTAACCTACCTGATTAAGGCGGTTATTCTTTTGTTGTTAAGCTAATTGTTGTAAAAGTAACCATCAGTTGGGGTGAAATGTGATTCTGCATGAAATGATCAACAAAGAAAATGATTTGAGTAAATTTTTGTGTATGTTTTTTTAGCAGGCCATGTCGCATGTTAAATTTTAGTATTTATTATCAATTAGTTAAATTTAATATAATGATTTATTCTAATCATACGAGCTTTACGTAAAAAAGCCTGATAACCAAAAATATGTTTGGTATCAGGCATTGATTGGTTTTATTGAACAAAGCAACAAACAGTTAATAGGCTAGCTCACCACGCCATTATTGTTCATTACTTGGTTTTATTACATCAACCCCACCTTCTACATTGGCAGAAAAAAAGGTTCGATTATTCTCTGCCATGTCACATAGCAATTCACAAGGCTGGAATTTATCACCATATTTCACGGCGAGGTTATTCAGAGTTTCCACCGTTTTTGCAATCCCTAGGCTATCCATATACCTAAACGGACCACCAAAGAAGGGCGGGAAACCGATACCAAATACCGCTCCCACATCTCCATCACGAGCATTTCTAATGATGTTTTCATCAAGGCAGCGGGCAGCTTCGTTAAGCATCATCATGACACAGCGCTGTGCAATATCCGCTTTAGTCAGTTTATTGTTGGGAACCACTTCAATTAGTGAATAAATGGTTTTATCAACTTGACGTTTACTGGCTTTTTTCCAAAACCACAACTTATTGGTGTGATGACCATATTCATAAAAACCTTTGCCGTTTTTCTTACCTTTACGGTCATCTTTAACCACTTTGTCGAGGATATCAGGCGCCTTAAAACGCTCACCAAAACGTTCAACTAAAATCGGTAAAATTTTTGTTCCTACATCAATGCCCACTTCATCTAACAAATTAAATGGCCCAACAGGGAAGCCAAATTCAACTAAAGCGCGATCAATGTGTTCAATTGATTCACCTTCAACAAGGCATTGCGCGGCTTCACATAAAAATGGTGCTAAAATGCGATTGACATAAAAGCCTGCATCATCCCCCACAACAATCGCTGTTTTACCTTGGCGTTTCGCTAAAGCAACCACTGTCGCAATTGTAGTTTCATCTGTTTGTTGATGAGGGATCACTTCCACTAAAGGCATTTTATCGACAGGACTAAAATAGTGTAGGCCAATCACTTTTTCTGGATGAGCCGCTTTCTGTGCAATTTGGTGAATAGGTAAAGATGATGTATTAGAAGCAAAAATGACTTGCTGTTTCGACATCTTTTCAACTTCAGCAACCATTTTTTGTTTCAGTGCTAAATCTTCAAATACGGCTTCAATCACAATATCTGCGTTTTCGAGCCCTTGATAATTTAATGTGCCTGATACCTTAGCCATAACAGCTGCACGTTCTCGGGCTAATAATCGCCGCTTGAGAACTCGCTGGGTCAGTAGATCCCAGCTATAACGCAAGGCTTGAGTGACGCCTTTGTCTGAAATATCTTTTATGCGGACGGGTAATTTACCTTGAAACGCAGTGACATAAGCAATTCCTCCCCCCATCAACCCGCCGCCAAGTACACCAACTTGATCAATTTTCAATGGTGTTGCTTGTGCCCCCGTTTCATTTTTTAATGCAGTAACCGCAAAAAATAAATTACGTAATGCAGCAGACTCTGGTGTCATCACGAGCTCACCAAAAGCTTTCGCTTCTTCCGCATAGCCTGCTTGCAAACCTTTATTCATGCCGGTTTTCACAACATGAATAATTTTTTCTGGGGCTGGATAATGGCCTTTAGTTTTGCTTAGTGTTTTTTGTTTGGCACTCTCAAACACTTTATTACGTAGTAATTTGCTGCTTAATAAACGCTGTTGCCAATGGATAGCGGGACGCTGAACGCCCCCTTTTTTCACCATTTTCACCGCAACGTCGAGTAAAATAGGCTCAGGAACCACATCATCAACCAACCCTATTTTCAGCGCCTGTTTAGCTTTTAGCTGGCGGCCTGTCAGCATTAAATCCAATGCATGCGGAATACCAATCAACCGAGGTAAACGCTGAGTTCCCCCGGAGCCAGGTAATAACCCCAATTGTACTTCAGGCAAGCCTAATTTCGTTTTATCATCATTGGAACAAACCCGCGCATGACATGCCAAAGCAAGTTCTAGCCCACCCCCTAAACACGCACCATGTATCGCAGCAATAATAGGCAATGGGTAGTTATCGATTTTATCAAACAGTACGTGACCTGCTTTTGACAGCTCACTGGCTTGGGATTTATTTTCACAGACTGCTATCATGCTAATATCAGCGCCTGCAATAAAATTGTCTTTTTTTCCTGAGGTAATAACTAGCCCTTTCAAACCTGAGGTAGACTGCGCTTGTTGTAAAATCGCCAGGAATTGCTCCGTAAACTGCGCTTTTAGTGTATTTACTTTTTCATTGGGGACATCAATGAAGATCACCCCCACATTTTCGTCATAAATTTCTAAGCTAAAGGCCTGTTGTGTTTTTTCTCTTGTAACTTCTATAGCAGAATTTTGAGCCATTATTCCACCTCTAAAATCATTGCTGCACCTAAACCACCCGCAGCACAAGCTGTCGTTAACCCAAACCCACCACCGCGTCTACGTAACTCATTTAGGGTTTGTGTCACCATTCGTGCGCCTGTCGCCGCAAATGGGTGCCCATAAGCAATAGAACCGCCTAAGACATTAAATTTTTCCATATCCACTTCGCCAATTGCGTGGTCCATTCCCAGTTTCTCTTGAGCGAATTTACGGCTACCAAACATGTGTAAATTAGCAAGAGTTTGCGCAGCAAAGGCCTCATGCATGTCAATCAGGGATAAGTCTTGCAACGATAACCCTGCTCGTTTTAAAGCGAGTGGTGTGGCATAAGAAGGCCCGAATAGCATATCTTCCCATACGTCTATCGCGGAAAACGCATAACTTCGAATATAACCAAGCGGTGTATAACCCAACGATTTTGCTCGAGATTCTGTCATCATCAACACCGCAGCGGCACCATCCGTCAACGGCGTGCTATTTGCTGCAGTAACGCTACCGTGCTTGCGGTCAAATGCAGGTTTTAATTTCGCATAAGATGACAAGACTGAGTTTGTACGCACATTGTTATCTTGGGAAAATGCTTGCTTAAAGGGAGGCATATAGGTAGTCATAACTTCATCATTTAAAACGCCATTTTCCCACGCTTTTGCCGCTAACATATGCGAACGATGAGCGAGTTCATCTTGCTGGGCTCGGCTGATCTGATAACTTTTCGCCATTTGCTCCGCGGTATCCCCCATGCGTAGCCCCGTAGAGTATTCCGCAACACCCGGTGCGACAGGCGCTAAATCCTTCAAGCGTAATTTCGTTAACAGTGATAATTTTTGCCCAACAGACTTTGCTTTACTTAAAGCTAACAATGTCTCTGCCAATTTTTTTGATACGCCAATAGGAAGCACAGAAGATGAATCCGCCCCGCCAGCAATACCGATAGAAATATCACCTACCATCATACTTTGTGCAACATTAACAATTGCTTGAAAACTCGTCGCACACGCTCGGGATACACTATAAGCATCCGTTGAGACGCTCATACCTGTTCCGAGAACAATTTCCCTCGCAATATTAGGCGCTTCGGGCATTTGTACCACTTGGCCAAATACCAGTTGCTCAATCAGGTTTTTGTCTAAATCACTACGGGCTAATAACTCAGCAACTACCGCTTTACCTAAATCGACTGCTGGAATTCCTGCATATGCCGTAGATTGCTTTGCAAAAGGCAAGCGTAGACCACTGACAATGGCGATCCTTTCATTTGTTTTATCTGTATTTTCACCATGGTGGAGATGTTGATTCATGGTCGCTCCTGCTAAAGCAAAAATGAAAATTATAGTTAACTAACTCACTAACCGGATAAAGAGGTCTGACCTGTAATGATTGTTAACATAAAATTCACAATTATCAATGGGTATTAATTAAAAATGCGAGCAGGTACGCAACTTAGAGTAAAAACGCAACAAATTGCAGTAAGGGAAAATGAGGGGATGAAGGAAGCCTTTTATCACTGAGTGTTAATCAGACCACCGTTTTAGCGATAAAAGGCAAATCAGAGCAAATTCAAACGTTTGATTAACGAAGGCCTAATTGAAAAATTAAGCTTTCTGCTTCACAGCTAAAACTAAATTCAGCCGTCAGCTCAGCACCACCCTCTACAGGCTTAATAGAATGGGTTATTACACAAGGATCAGACTCAACAGATTTTGCTTTTTCTGTGAGTGTTTTCAGCATGGTTTCAGCTTCACCTTGTGTAGCAAAAACATGCTGATACGACGCAGTACAGTCTTTATTATCCAATACTGTTCCTACATCTACACAGCAGCAGGCTGCGGTTTCATCCGCGCTACAACGGTTAATCGCATCAGTCATTTTACTCTCCAAATAAACAAACTGTTAAGTCGCTATCATAACGCTGAAAAAGTGCTAAAAACTAGTGTGTATCAAAATATATCGCTAATAATTAAACATAAGTTTGATCTTACCCCGTATTCGCATACTTATTGTTCCCAATTTATCCGCTTATGTTGCAATTTTGTTAAATATGTCGCATTTTTGAAAACAATATCACAATAATAGCAAAACAAGCTTGCAACATATCAGGTGGTCAGACCTATACTCTAGTAACTGGTCTGATTTGTCATAACGGCAAGGGACCCTACAATTCTGCGCTTCTTGCGATAGAAGTCGCTTTATTCAAAATAAAACATAAGAGGGTTTTGGTCATGAGCCAGAAAAACCTGTTCTCTAGATCAGCTTTAGCAATAGCAGTGGCAATTGTATCATCCAACGCAGGCGCGGCTGGTTTTTTGCTTAATGAATATTCTACATCCGCACTGGGACGCGCGTTTTCGGGAGCTGGTGCGATGGGCGACAACGCAAGTGAGGGAAGCCGAAACCCTGCTGCCATGATGTTGTTTGATCGCCCTTCTCTTTCTATTGGTGCCGTTTATATTGACCCAAGTGTTGATATTAAAGGCAAAGGCGGTTCACTTCTCGGTAGCAATACCACCGCAAATGACATTGCGCCAAGTGCAGTTGTACCCAATGCACACTTTATATTCCCAATTAATGACAAATGGGCAGTCGGTACATCAATGACCACCAACTTTGGTTTAGCCACTGATTTTAATAAAAATTATGCGGCAGGCCCTATCGGCGGTAAGACAGACCTAAAAACAGTTAATCTAAACTTAAGTGGTGCATATCGTGTAAATAATAATTTCAGTTTTGGCTTGGGCGTGAATGCCGTGTATGCCGATGCTGAAATTACCCGTCATGCTGGTGATCTTGGCGCTCTAGCACCTATGGTTCCAGAAATGAACCTTCCTGCATTTCCTGCCAGCACTACCATGGCCAAGCTAACAGGCGATGACTGGGGTTATGGTTGGAATGCAGGTATTTTATATGAAATCAATGATGATAATCGTTTAAGCCTAAGTTACCGTTCAAAAGTTAAAGTTAAGTTTGAAGATGGTAAATATTCCAATGACATACCAAAAACAATAACTCAATTAAATGGTACTGGTGGTGAAAAAATCAAAGGTAAGTTAGACCTTAATTTACCTGATATCTGGGAATTCTCTGGCTACCATAAAGTAGCGCCTAAGTGGGCTCTACACTACAGCGTTGCCTATACTGGCTGGAGTGAATTTAAAGAATTAACCGCCTACAGAAAAAGTGATGGTGAGCCGTTATTCCATAAACCTGAGCACTTTAAAGATGCATGGCGTTTAGCACTGGGTACCACTTATTTCTATGATGAAAACTGGACATTCCGTACAGGTATTGCCTACGACCAAACACCTGTACGCTCTGATTACCGTTCAATTTCTATACCTGACCAAGATCGTTACTGGTTAAGTGCTGGTACCACTTATGCATTCAATGAAAATGCTTCTGTTGATGTCGGTATCTCCTACATGCACGGTAAGAAAGTTGATATCAAGGAACGGCTAAGTGAAGATATTCCGGAAAGTGTTCTTCCTGCATATCATTTCAAATCTGAAGGTTCTGCTTGGTTATATGGTGTGAACTTCAACTATACATTCTAATTAATTGAATTTTCAGTATCAGGGAGTTCCCTCCCTGATACTATGTTCAACTATCTCATCCCACTAATTTTCAAAACTTAACATAAATTTTCTTGACCCTAACCCACATCATATGTAAATTAAATGTTAAGCATATAATTCACTTTTTCATTTCTTTATAAAATAGATACAACCTCACTTTTGAGATAATTCGCTTTATATTTCATTAAATTATAATTCATTCTCTGAATGTTCTTATTTGCAAGTACAACCCAATAGCATAATTTATACTGATGATATCCACTAATATGTATGGCTTTTCATCAAACTGTATTAATCACGCTATATTCTATTATTGGCTACGGCCGTGAAGGCATGTAAAAGAGGCAACAATGACAAAAACTTAGGAGGTTTTATGGGAACACTATTTACTGTCGGTTTTATTGGTGTATTAGGGGTAATCGCCCTGATTGACACTATCTCTCAACGAGGAAAAAGAGACAATGATTAGCTTTTTATTTATCACTCTCTAGTATCATTCGTATACAAGAGAGTGATAAACCTTCCAAAACAATTCAATTTACTAATCTATCGAATCAAGTTGGTCTTCAATCGCTGCCGCATTTGGATTTTCTGTTGCTTTTAACGCGCCACCACTTGATAAGAAATCATTACGTTGGAAATAGGCTTCTCGCATCATTAAGTACGGGTCTGAAGAGTTTTTCAGCAATCCATCTGAATCTAATAACCTTGCTCGGGTTTCAATTCCTTCCAGTGCCCACTTACCTGCTGACATCCAGAATGTGAGATAACTTAGCATTGGATATAAATCATCAACTAAATCACCACCTTGTTCCCTTGGTGTTGCACTGCCATATCCCGGTAGCACCACATAGGGACCATAGCCCACGTCGTAATAACCCAAGGTATTACCAAAGCGTTTGGGTTCTTCCTTAACTAGCTGAGGATTGGCCATTGATGCCACATCAATCAAGCCACCCATACCAAAGACGGTATTAAGGAAAAAGCGGTTAAAATGTTTGAAACCTTGAGTCACTTCACCACGTAGGAAGCTATTTAACATACTTGCAGGTTCTTCAAGGTTAACGAAAAAATTGGTTAATCCATTACGAGCTGGCATCGGGACATAATCATTCCAAGCAACCGCTACAGGCCTCAAGACATAAGGGTCAAGGACGTTATAGTTGAAATTAAACATTGCTCGGTTGAACCCTTCTAAAGGGTCTGAACGCTCATGTGTTTCTGGATCAATGCTACTTGCACAACCTGCAATCAGCACCCCTGCCAGAAAAACACCCGTCATGCGAAACTTCATAACATTTCTCCATTCCCTGCACCGTCCTACTACGGTACTTTCCACTGTAATAACTGTTTTGCTTATAGTAAGGCTAAAAAAAGAATTATGTTAATCCTTTTGAGTTATTTGATTATCATAAAGGCTAATTATAAGCCAATTAATCATATTCTTATTATAAGAAAATTGAACAATTAGTACAAAACAGAAATGTTCCCTCACTCAACTTTAAAAATGATAACCCCCTATTTTCGAATAAAAAACAGTCAAAAAAATATTTATGGTAGATAAATTCGATTATTTGCCCGTAACAACTTGATTCAATTAGGTCTGAACAGTAAAATGCCTTCGCTGTCGTAATTATGACGCCAAAAGTCCCCTTAGTTAAATGGATATAACGAGCCCCTCCTAAGGGCTAGTTGCAGGTTCGATTCCTGCAGGGGACACCATGCCTAACTCTCCCGAAGTCTACCTAACTCAATAAAAATCCTTTCTAATCAATTAAATCTCTTTATTTAAGATTATAACGTCAACCGGCTTCTACCCAATAAAACCTAAATCAACTTATAATTGGAGGCTTAATAAATAGGGGCTCGTCCTGTTCAATAAAAAATCAGGCCCTCAATGCCACTTAATGCACGTCAAGTAGATACAGCTAAGCCTAGAGAAAAAGCCTATAAGATGGCTGATTGAGACGAGTTATACCTGCAAGTCATTATTAACGGTTCAAAATACTAGTGAATGAAATACCCATTTGCAGGAAAAGAGAAAAAAATATCATTTGGAGCCCTTCGCAGAGATCTCACCATTCTCCTTATTAATCAGCCTTGAAACTTCAGCAACATATTCTTCTTTTAAAGCTTTACGCAAGCTTGATGTATTTACCTTTTCATCCTCACATCAAAATAACGTTTTAGATTGATGACAACCCAATTTTTGCGTTTGTCATCAAATGGCCGTGGCTGTTTTGCAATATCCCTTTTTTACTGCGGTCGTAATAATGCTCGATGTCACGCATTTCTATCAAAGGCCATTAAAAGTGATGATTTTTCATAAGGCTCATCAATTCCTTTTCATAAAGTAATTTTCTATTCAAAATCAGGGTTCCCACACAACAAACGAGTAAATATTCTTATGAATTACTCTGTAACAACTTGAAATAAAGTGTTACAAAAAGGTTTGATTGACACAGAACAATCACAATTATAAGAAAAAAAACCCATTACATATTGATATTATTGGTTTTTAAAATTACAAAACTAAGATAACTCAAAAAAATACATTAATTTGCATTCACATTTATTGATAAGAAAAGTTGATTTATTTACTTGGTGAAGATATAAATAAAATAATCACATAAGTTAAATATATCAAATTCAATTGTAACTATTTAACAATATACAAGAAATATACCTGTTAAAATTCAAGGAAATTCACTCATGTCAGATAGCTTTCAAAATGAAGTCCCTAAAGCGCGGGTTAATATTAAATTAGATCTGCACACGGGGGGGACTCAGAAAAAAGTCGAGTTACCCCTGAAGCTGTTAGCGGTTGGTGATTATAGTCATGGGCAAGATGATCGTGCGCTATCTGAACGTGAAAAAGTCAATATCAATAAAAATAACTTTGACAGCGTCCTCAATGAATTCTCACCGTCAGTCAATCTAACGGTTAAAAACACCTTAGCAGGGGATGGAAGTGAAGAAAGTGTCGCATTAACGTTTAAAAACATGGCGGACTTTGAACCCGAGCAAGTGGCTCGTCAAATCCCACAACTGCGCGCAATGTTAGCCATGCGTAATCTGCTACGCGACCTAAAATCTAATCTCCTCGATAACGCCACGTTTCGCCGTGAATTGGAAAATATCCTTAAGGATCCAACACTCAGTGATGAACTGCGCGAAGAGCTAGCCCAACTTGCACCGAAGAAAGATTAATTTGGATTACTAAAGGATTATGCTGATGTCTGTAAAAACTGAATCAACCCAAGGTGCAACAACTGTACTTGATGATACGTCTAATCACGGTGTTTATGCTTCTTTATTTGAAAAAATTAATTTAACCCCTGTTGCTACAATTAGTGATATTAATGAATTCCAAGATAATACTGCACTAGCGGATGCAACTGCGGATGAACGTGTCACGGTTGCTGTTCAAGTCTTTTTAGACCGTTTAAAATCATCCGGTCAAAAAGTGGAACGTTTAGACCGCAACTTACTTGATCATCATATTGCTGAACTTGATAATCAAATTAGTCAACAACTTGACGAAGTGATGCACCATCAAGACTTCCAAAAAGTTGAATCTACTTGGCGTGGTTTAAAATTCCTCGTTGATCGCACTGATTTTCGTCAAAACGTCAAAATTGAGCTACTGGATATCGCCAAAGATGACCTACGCCAAGATTTCGAAGATAGCCCAGAAATTATCCAAAGTGGCCTTTACCACCATACCTACATTGCAGAATATGACACTCCAGGTGGTGAGCCTATTGCAGCGATGATTTCTAACTATGAATTCGATCGCAGCCCTCAAGATATCGCCTTATTACGTAGTATCTCTAAAGTCTCCGCATCTGCCCATATGCCATTTATTGGCTCTGTTGGACCAAAATTCTTTGGTAAAGAAACCATGGAAGAAGTGGCTGCAATCAAAGATATTGGTAACTACTTTGACCGTGCAGAATACATCAAATGGAAAGCCTTCCGTGACTCGGATGATGCCCGTTATATTGGTTTAACCATGCCGCGTGTATTGGGTCGCCTACCTTATGGTCCAGATACTGTACCTGTTCGTAGCTTCAATTACGTCGAAGAAGTAAAAGGGCCAGATCACGAGAAATATTTGTGGACGAATGCCACATTTGCCTTTGCTGCTAATATGGTAAAAAGCTTTATCAATAATGGCTGGTGTGTGCAAATTCGTGGCCCGCAAGCAGGTGGCGCAGTGAAAGATTTACCTATTCATTTATTTGATTTAGGAACAGGTAGTCAGGTCAAAATCCCATCTGAGGTGATGATCCCAGAAACCCGCGAGTTTGAGTTTGCGAATCTTGGTTTTATCCCGCTGTCTTACTACAAAAATCGTGATTATTCCTGTTTCTTTTCTGCCAACTCAGCCCAGAAGCCAGCACTGTATGACACCGCCGATGCGACAGCAAACAGTCGAATCAACGCCCGCTTGCCCTATATTTTCCTATTATCTCGTATCGCACATTACTTGAAACTGATCCAACGTGAAAACATTGGTACCACCAAAGATAGACGCCTTCTTGAATTAGAACTCAACAACTGGGTGCGTGGTTTAGTGACTGAAATGACCGATCCGGGGGATGATTTACAAGCCTCTCATCCTTTACGCGATGCAAAAGTGGTTGTCGAAGATATTGAAGATAACCCTGGCTTCTTCCGCGTGAAACTGTATGCCGTCCCACACTTCCAAGTCGAAGGTATGGATGTTGATTTATCGTTAGTTTCACAAATGCCTAAAGCCAAAGCCTAACGGTTCATAAAGGTCATTCAGGATGAAAATCTACCGTCCCCTATGGACAGACGGGGCCTTTTTGGCCCCTCAGCAATTTCAACAACAAGCCCGCTGGGACAACCATGTCGCTGAAGTCGTTGCTCAAATGGGTATTGCCTCAACGTGGGGGGTGATTAGCGCGGAATTTGATGCCAGTGCTTTAACCTTATCTCGCGTTAGCGCACAAAAAATGGTTGTGCGTTTCCATGATGGTACACTTATTGACACTACTCTGGCTGATGCGCTTCCTCCGGTGTTATCCCTTGCTGACTACGCAGACCGCCAGTCATTAGACATCGTTTTAGCATTACCTTTAATGCTAGCAAATGGTGGCAACTTAGCCTCTGAAGCGGGCACTGATCGCCCTCGTCGATTTAGTCAAGAGTGGGTTAAAGTTCAAGATCTGCTCGGACATGAGGAAACGGATATTGCCGTATTGCGTCATGTGGCAACGCTACGTTTTGCACATGATGAGAATGAAGCCTATATGACCTGTCCGGTTGCACGGCTTATCCGCAACGCTCAAGGGATGTGGGAATTCGACAACCGTTTTATTCCCCCCTTGCTTGCTTGTCAGGGTAGCCTTGAATTACGTTCATTACTCTCTGAGTTTATGCATAGATTAGTGGCTAAACGCCGCCGTTTAATGGCTCTACGTCGCGAAAGTAATGAAAAAATGGCCGACTTTGTCGTTGCTGATGTCTCATTATTTTGGCTATTGAATTCACTAAACAGCGCTGAACCCGTACTCAATGAACTCGGGTCTGCATTACATCGTCATCCTGAATTACTCTATCGAGAACTTGCTCGTTTAGCAGGGAGCTTATTAACATTCTCTTTAGAACATAAATTGGAAGATATTCCACTATACAAACATGAGCAACCTGAGCAGGTTTTTCCACCGCTTTTTTCTTTATTAAATACGCTACTTGAAGCCAGCTTACCTTCGCGTGTTATCAGTATTGAATTAGTAAAAGAAGGTCCTTTCTGGAAAGGGCAGCTTCATGATGGCCGCTTACGTGAAGAGGCGGATTTCTATTTATCCGTTCGCTCATCTTTACCTGCTCATCTGCTTATTGCTCAGTTTCCTTTACTGTGCAAAGCAGGTAGTCGTGATGATGTTGCCGATGTGGTCAATGTGGCACTCAATGGTATCCCCTTAAAACCACTCAACCATGTACCAACCGCGGTTCCACTTCGTTTAGAGAATCAATATTTTGCGCTAGATATTGAAACACCTGCAGGTCAAGCCATGCTCTCTTCAGGGCAATGTGCTTTCTATGTTCCAAGCACGTTAGGTGACATTCAATTAGAGCTATTTGCGGTACTTCGCTCATGAACAATACAACATCGCACCATACTATCGATATGATCTTCGCTCAAACTTGGTTGATGGTTTGTCAATTACATCAAGGCACTGCCATCACTCAAGGTGATAGTTTTTATCGTCACGTTTGCCAACTCATTGATGAAACACGCCAAAAATTGCTCGAACATGGCTACCCCGAATCAGCCATTGAACATATGCAATATGCCCAATGTGCGCTAATTGATGAAAGCGTGATGAATCGCCAGCACCAAGATGATGGGTACAACACTTGGATCCAATCTCCTTTGCAAGCCCGCTACTTCAATACATTAGAAGCGGGAGACAAACTTTGGGATCGCCTACGCGGTATTTTAAATGAAACCGCGCCTAATCCTGACGTTTTGCTCTGTTTTCATCGTGTGCTTACCCTCGGGTTTGTCGGTAAGTTTCGTCAAAAAGAAGCGCCAGAACGTGAGCGGATCGTCGCTCAACTGAATGTTCAACTTCCGGACTATCTGGTCACTTCAGAATTACCTCTCGTCGTAAAACCTAAATTACGGTTTAGCCGTCGCAGACTTTACTGGTTTGGTTGGATAGGCGGCATTCTCATACTCGCCGCCATGTGGTGGGGGCTCAGTGCTTCGCTAGAACATTTACTACAACAGTGGATGACACAAGGATAGGCATGCAAAATCCAATCAAACCGTGTCTGACACTTTTTGCTACGGGGCTTTTCTTGTGGCTACTTTGGGGGTTTTGGTCTCTAGGGCAAAGTGTCACCATTTTTGTTTCCGTCTTCGTCTTAGTACTGACGGGTGGAATGCTGTTTTGGCAATATAAACAACGACGCCAAGTGTTATCCACTGAACATGATTATACAGGTGCATTTCCGGCTGATAATTATCAAGGACCTGTCATTTTAGTCTGTGGTCAATCTCAAGCGCTATTTCTGGATGCCCAATTACACAGAGAAACAAATCAAGGTTGGTATATCCGCGTATCCGCACCCACTGAGCTCGTTAATCTAATTGCCGCATTGGTGGAATATGCGCCTTCGCTATCTGGGCACTTATCCTTACTTTATGTTGTATTACCTGAGCAACTTACCCAACAAGAAACCCTGACACAAACGCTACTCAATTGGCGTCGAGCTATTGGGGAAAGCCGTCAAAAAACAGGGGTTAAATTACCATTTTGGGTGACGGTATACCTTTCTAAACCTCATCACGCTGATACCGCTATGCAAGTTGATGATAAACATACACCTTGGATGACGTTACTCAGCCACCAAACTGAATTTCAGGTAGAGCAAGAAGGTGCAATGTCAGTCCCTTACTCTGTGTGGCTACCCACGCATATCGGACAATCAGAACAAAGCCTGCAATTTTCTCTATGGCTAGATACCTTACAAAGCTGGCTAAACCAAGTTTTAGTTCCTCAATTCATACTACCTCAAGCTGGAGCACCGAAACAAATCCCTTCAGCATGGGCTATTCAGTGGATTGATATCACTAGCCACCCAAACAATTTATGGCAGCAATTTATTCAAGAAAAAACTATGCTGCCTCTATATTCATCAATTCAAACCTCGGATTTGCTACCTTTGCCCGATGTAATGTTGCGTCGCTTACACCATGATATTAGCTTAAGCCGTACAGAAAGAACCCTCGGCGCTATCGGAATTATTTTTGGTGTTTTCTTAATAGGCACATTAATCGGAAGTTACTACCATAATCAGCAACTCATTCGTCATATTGGCGAAGATATTGCGCGTTTTTCGCAACTGTCGGATACACCACTTGCACCAAAACAGACTGCTTACCAACAACTACAAGATGATGCTGCTCAATTAGCGCGCTGGGAACGCGAAGGCGTTCCAACCTCTCATTCTTTAGCGTTATATCAGGGAACGAGAATATTACCCTACTTGCATGCACTATTAAGTGGTTGGGCGCCCCCACCACCTCCTGCGCCTATCATTGTTCAAAATGCCCCCGAAATGGTCAGCCTTGACAGCTTATCGCTATTCGATGTGGGACAATCGTCGCTAAAAGTAGGTGCCACCAAGGTTTTAGTCAACGCCTTACTCAATATTAAAGCGAAGCCCGGTTGGTTGATTGTCGTCTCTGGCTATACCGATAACACCGGAAACCCAGCACTCAATCAAACACTATCCTTGAAACGCGCTGAATCGGTTAGAGATTGGATGATAAAGACCAGTGATATCAGTCCAGCCTGTTTTGCCGTTCGAGGAGATGGCCAGAATAACCCTGTTGCCGATAATCAAACCGCTGAAGGCCGAGCGAAGAATCGGCGCGTTGAAATACGACTCATCCCTCAGGCAGATGCTTGCCAAGAGACAGATAATCAAACCGTGTCACCGATGGACGATGACACACATTCGACCCGAAAGGAGAAGTAACAATGGCTATTCCTGTTTATTTATGGCTAAAAGATGACGGCGGTGCAGATA
This sequence comes from Providencia sp. PROV141, assembly GCF_028481645.1. Classification (NCBI taxonomy): domain Bacteria; kingdom Pseudomonadati; phylum Pseudomonadota; class Gammaproteobacteria; order Enterobacterales; family Morganellaceae; genus Providencia; species Providencia sp. PROV141. The sequence continues at coordinate 162,183 of NZ_JAMPPR010000014.1, forward strand.
TCAAGGGCTCTGTTAATGTACAAGACCGTGAAGGCAGTATTGAAGTGGTCGCGCAAGACCATAACCTGTACATCCCAACCGATAACAATACCGGTAAGTTAACAGGTACACGTATTCATACCCCGTTTATTTTCGTGAAAGAAATTGATGCATCAAGCCCTTATTTGTACAAAGCGGTAACGACTGGCCAAACCTTGAAAGAAGCCGAATTCAAATGGTACCGCATTGATGATGCAGGACAAGAAGTCGAATATTTCAATACCAAGCTCGAAAACGTCAAAGTGGTCAAAGTCGCACCAAAAATGCACGACATTAAAGACCCTAATAAAGAGAAGCACAACCATCTCGAAGAGATTGAGCTGCGCTATGAAAAAATCACTTGGACATACAAAGACGGCAACATCATTCATTCCGACTCGTGGAATGAGCGTGCTACCGCTTAATTAAGAACAAGCAGGCGTTTCGGCGTCTGCTTTTTTGTACGTATTCGTACGCCGATGATACACAACACACAATTTATCTTGATACCTAATGAACCTCGGTTAACGGTTAGGGGCGGTAGCGTTCCTTGCTGTCTCTAACCATTTTCCCCCCAATACAAGAGAGAGAATATGGACAATTCATCCGTGATGCTATTACGTCGCCTAAACCCTTACTGTGCCAGCGCATTAGAAGCGGCAGCTTCACTTTGCCAGACACGGGCGCATGCGGAAATTACCATTGAACATTGGTTGCTCAAATTATTGGAAATGGGGGAAAGCGATATCACGGTGTTAGCTCGTCGCTATGAGTGGGATATGTCAGCCCTTTGGCAGAGTTTACTGACAGATATCGACAGCTTACCACGCTCCATTCATACCCGCCCTTCCTTATCGAAACCTCTCCTTAAACTCATTCAACAAGCGTGGGTGATTGCGTCTCTGGATGAAGACATCGAACACATTCGCAGCGTGCATCTCTTGTCTGCCATGACTCAGCAACCGTCACTGGTACCGAATGATAATTTGTGGCCGTTAATGACATTAAGTACGACCCAACTTCAGCGCTTAAGGCCGATGCTTGACGCGCAATCCGATGAACGACCTGATGTACAACAACTCGCCGCACATAATCAGTCTTTATCCCAAGAAACGCCATCTGACGCTAACGAGGTAGAAAAGGCGAAAAACTCAAATGTAATTGGCGACACTCTGAGTGAAGCTCTACTGGCCGTCCTGAATAAATTTACGGTGGATGTGACCGAAAAAGCACGCGAAGGCGCGATTGACCCTGTCTTTGGACGTGATGATGAAATTCGCCAAATGGTGGATATCCTCTCCCGCCGTCGTAAAAATAACCCAATTCTCGTGGGCGAACCGGGGGTGGGTAAAACCGCCTTAGTAGAAGGTTTAGCTCTACGCATCGTTGAAGGCAACGTTCCTGTCAGCCTGCAAACAACATCATTACGCACATTAGATTTAGGGCTACTGCAAGCGGGAGCTGGCGTAAAAGGCGAATTTGAACAGCGCCTAAAAAATGTGATTGAAGCCGTACAACAATCCCCGACTCCGATTTTACTGTTTATTGATGAAGCTCATACCATCATTGGCGCAGGCAACCAAGCGGGTGGCGCGGATGCTGCTAACTTGCTCAAACCCGCTCTTGCCCGTGGTGAATTACGCACGATTGCCGCAACCACTTGGTCTGAATATAAGCAATATTTCGAGCGTGACGCCGCTTTAGAACGCCGCTTCCAAGTGGTCAAAGTCGATGAACCTGATGATGAAAAAGCCTGTTTAATGCTGCGTGGATTAAAACCTCGCTATGCAAAATATCACGGTGTTCACATTACCGATGATGCGGTCAAAGCCGCTGTCACCTTATCTCGCCGTTACTTAACTGGTCGCCAACTCCCCGATAAAGCTGTGGATTTACTCGATACCGCCAGCGCTCGTATCCGCATGAGCCTCGATACACTCCCTGAAGAACTGATGCGTTTAAAAGCCAAGCGTAATGCCTTAGAACTTGAGCAGCAAGCGATCCTTGATGACTTAGCCATTGGCAACACCACCAACCAATCCCTGCTGAGCGAATTAGTCACTCAAGATGCGCAAATCGCCATACAGCTGACTGAATTAGAACAGTGTTTTGAGAAAGAAAAAAATCTTATCGGTGAGCTCTTAGAACAACGCCGTCAATCCCAAGATGTCAGCAATATCCAATCACAGTTAGAACTCGTACAACAAAATGAACCGCTGATCACTCCGGATGTGGATGTGCGAACAGTGGCAACCGTGATTGCCGACTGGACGGGTGTGCCATTATCCAGCCTATTAAAAGACGAACAAACCGAACTGCTGGAGTTAGAAGACTCACTAGGCAAACGCGTTGTAGGTCAAGAAAGTCCATTGTTAGGGCTCGGACAGCGACTGCGTGCTGCGCGTACGGGTCTCGCCTCAGAAAATGGCCCTCAAGGCGTATTTTTATTAGTCGGTCCAAGCGGAATTGGTAAAACAGAAACGGCCTTAGCCTTAGCTGATGTCCTGTTTGGTGGCGAAAAATCCTTAATCACCATCAACATGTCCGAGTATCAAGAAGCCCACACCGTCAGCCAATTAAAAGGCTCGCCTCCGGGTTATGTGGGTTACGGCCAAGGCGGGATTTTAACGGAAGCTGTTCGCAAGCGCCCTTATAGCGTCGTATTACTTGATGAAGTGGAAAAAGCCCATCGCGATGTGCTTAACCTGTTTTATCAAGTTTTCGACCGTGGATTTATGCGAGACGGCGAAGGGCGCGAAATCGATTTTCGCAATACCGTGATCTTAATGACAGCCAACTTGGGCAGTGACTTGATCATGCAACAACTCGAAGAATTCCCTGAGTCGACCGACGGCGAGTTACAAGAACTGCTGCGCCCAACCTTGCGTGACCACTTCCAACCTGCATTACTTGCCCGCTTCCAAACCCTAATTTATCGCCCATTAGGCCCTGTGGCACTGCGCCAAATTGTTGAAATGAAACTGGGTAGCGTCATTAAGCGTCTCTACACCCACTACAAGCTTGAGGGGATTATCGAAGAAGCGCTGTATGACACCCTCGTGAGTGCCTGTTTATTACCTGACACCGGCGCCCGTAATATAGACAGCCTACTTAACCAACAAATTTTGCCAGTACTTAGCCAACAATTACTCATGCGCCAAGCCAACCACCAGCAAGCACAAAGCCTGACGTTAGGGTATAGCGAAGAAGACGGGATCACCCTGAGTTTCAGTGATATTGAGGAGATAAATCCATGAGCCTACTCGATACAGCCAAAAACCTCCTTCAAGGTCAAAACCGCTATCGCCTTGAAGTGCAAGGCTGCTCAGACCTACTGGACGTTGAACATTTTACCGGGCGTGAAGCCGCTAGCGAACCCTATCGCTACCAGATTACGTTTACCTGTTCCGCTCAAGATCTTTCTGCTCAACAATTACTGCGTCGTAATGCTAGCCTGACCTTTTGTGCACCGATAAATAACTTAATGGGACTCGCCACTCAACCTACTGTTACCAAACGTGTACCTGGTGTGGTCACAGATTTTCGTCGCCTCTCTGGCTCTGCAGATGAAGCTCGTTACCAGTTAATTATCGAGCCATTTTTTGCGCTACTGCGCCATCAAATTCGCAGTCATCGTTTTTTTATTAACCAATCCATACCGGATGTGGTCGAGCAAATCTTACGTGAACATAATTTCAAAGGCTGGGAATTCGAATTTCATCTCGAAAAAGCGTACCCAAAACGCGAACAAATCAACCAAATTAACGAAAGTGACCGCCAATTTATCGAACGCTTACTCAGTGAAGTGGGTATTTTTTACCGCTTTGGTTTACAAGATGATACCCAAACCGAGGTGCTCCACTTTACTGACAGCCAACGTGGCTATGTGTATGACAAAACGCTGCCATTAAATAGCCCATCTGGGCTGAGCGATAACCATGTCGACAGTGTTTGGGGATTATCTTTACGTCATCAAGTAGTTGAAAGCACTGTTTTTGCCAAAGACTATAACCACCGACTGGCGGAAGATACGTTGATTTCCGCTGTCGCCGACATGACTCGCGGTGATGGCGAAAAAACCAATTACGGCGATGTGTATCATTACAAAGGCCGCCACCTCACCCGTGGTGATAAAATTCGCCCTGAAACTGAAACCGCTAACTTCTGGGCAAGACTCGATCACGAGCGCTTTTTGGCTCGTCAGACTTTGCTACGAGGAGAAAGCAGCGCAGCAGACCTGACGCCATTATTGGTATTAAACATTCAAGATAACCCGCTCAGTTCGACCTTACCGGCCGTCTTTAAATCACCGATTTTAATTACGCGATTACACTTTACCGCCAGCCGAGATAAAGCGCTAACCGTCCGTTTCGACGCTGTGCCTTACACGGAATCACTGTGTTGGCGTCCTGCTCTAAAACCACGCCCTGTCATTGCCGGAACATTAATGGCACGCGTCACCAGCGCAAAAGACCACGATATTTATGCCCACCAAAATGAACACGGGTTTTACTGGGTCAAATTCGATGCGGACAGAGATGATAAAACCAAGGGCTATGAAAGTATGCCCGTGCGGTTGGCGAAACCTTATGCGGGGGATACGTATGGGATGCATTTCCCGCTAATTCAAGGGACTGAAGTCGCTATCGCCTTCCATGAGGGTGACCCAGACCGCCCTTACATCGCTCATGCACTCCATGACTCCCGCCACCCCGACCACGTGACCGATAAAAATAACACCCGCAATGTGATCCGCACGCCTGCGAATAACAAACTGCGCATGGAGGATAAGCGCGGGCAAGAGCATATTAAGCTCAGCACCGAGTATGGTGGAAAAACCCAGTTAAATCTGGGGCATTTGGTCAACGCCGAGCGCGAACAACGCGGTGACGGTTTTGAGCTGCGCACCGACAGCTGGGGCGCTATTCGGGCAGGTAAAGGGTTGTTTATTACCACCGATAAGCAAGATAAAGCCGGTGGGGATGTGTTGGCGATGGCACCTGCCACATCGTTAATAAAAGGCGCTAACAATCAACTCGCCAATTGGGGAGAAATCACCAAACAACATAATAACGCGCAACCTGAACAAGACAGTTTAAAAACATTCCAAGAGAATGCACAAAATTTAGCTTCACCAGCCATTTTAATACATGGAAAAGAGGGGATTGGGTTAGTCACAGAACAATCTATTTTGCTGCAAAGTGCGCAAGCTCATTATTCCCAAAGCATGGGGGAAATGCACATTGCCAGTGGCGAACATATCAGCCTGAATGCAAGTCAAAAAATATCCATGTTGTCGCAAAAAGAAGGCGTGAGATTAATATCAGGCAAAGGGCCTTTTGAAATCGAATCACACGCTGATAAGCTTGATGCGATAGCACTGAAAGATATCACTGTTCAATCTACCCAAGGGCATATTCAAGTCACAGCTAAAAATGGGATCACCCTAGGTTGTGGTGGCGGCTATATTCGTATCGCTCCTGACGGTCAAATTGAAATTCATAGCCCAAGTCGTATCAGTTTTAAAGGTCAACATGTGTGGGATGGACCTCAAGGTCAAGATTTCCCATTGCCGGATTTACCACGGTCTGTGTGTGAAGAGTGTTTAAAAAAAGCACAAGAATCTGCATTAGGAATAATATATCGTGAATAATATGACTGCCAATTCTAAAGAAAATTTAATTACCTACTGGATAAAACAGTTAAAAGAACATAGCCTCAGTTATCAATTAAATTATATTGATATCATCATAGATTTAGCTGGCTATGAAACCTCGATAATTCCAGCATTAAAAAATATTGACCATCAATTACAATGGTTTTCATTATTTACGGGTTTTCCAGAAGAAAATTACATTGACCAATCCCCTATTCTTATTCGTATTGAATGGGATAAACCCAAACAACAATTATTACTTCATGAGATTTTTAAATTATTTATTTGTACCCCTCGAGTTTTAGCGCTTTTATCTTATATTAATTTCAATAAATTATCACGATACTTACAAAAACTATCTGAAGCTAGCTATGGTAACCAAGTATGCCTTTTTCGATTTTATGACTCCCGTATATTTCCTGAATTGATGAAAGATATATTAAATGAAGAACAACGAGATTATTTTAGTAAAGTCGCCAAGCTTTGGGGCTGGATGGATAGAAATCATGAAGTCAACTGGTTGGTTTGTGATCACAAAATTGAATTTATTGATGATATTCAACCTAATATCATTCTAAATGACACACAGCTAAATCGATTAGGCTGTATTAGTGATGCATCATTATTTATAGATGACAATTTATCTATTACTGAAAATAAAAACGCTGAAGATATTTTTTCTGACATTTATGCATTAGCTATTGAAGCAAACAACAGTGAATACCTCGGAGATTTCGAAAGTTATATTAATAAGTATCATCCACAAATATTGAATTAAATGGCATCAGCTTTCCATTAAAAAAGGTATTTATGAATGCTAAGTATATCTAAATTGATACTCGTATGCTCTATTATTGTATTAACAGCCTGCTCTCCAGACACAAAACCTAACGACATTAAGACCCCGCCCAAGCCCGAAAAAGTCAACTATGTGGGAGCTAATCTCCTAGGGTATGTTCATGTAAAGGGGATCGCGGTGAATAAATTTTCTGTCAATGGCTACTACGGTCGTGTTGGGGGTTTTACTTGTTGCATTATGCTGCCTGAAAAATGGCAGCCGGGTATGCAAGTTCGAGTGGAATGGGAAATTGACCCCTCTCCATACTCTAAAGATATACCTCGCTTTAACGACCCAAACTTTGATAATTGGATGAAAAAACACGAGGCCAATTATCGTCAATACAGTGCCATCGTTGAGGTCCCTGAATACGGTGACTCTTGCGGGTTACAAGTGCATTTTTTTGCCTGCAATCAAGTCAAAGTTACTGCAACCTGCATGGGAATAGAACACCCCGACCACCCATTCAAAGCTCTCATAAATCAACAGGAGAATCAATCATGCCCGCAATAACTGGTTGGAATAAGACTGAGTGTGGAGCCCCATGTTGGGCCCCCCCCGAATTTCCTGAGCAGGGAAGGCTTGTACTCACACCTAAACAAATTGAAGCTAATTACAAAAAAATTGTTGCGGAAGAACGCCTATATCAGCGACAAGCCTCTCAGTCACAGCAGGACCGATGTTGTAAAAGCCTTCATATCAGTCTATTTTTTGATGGAACCAATAATAATGAGCCTTATGATACCAATATTGCCACACCCGCTCATCCCACTAATATTGCAAAATTGTACCATGCCTCAACAGCTACAGGCATCGAAGCGAATCAAGCAAATGAACAAGGATTTTACTCTTTTTATATGCCTGGAGTCGGCACACCTTTCCCCGAAATAGGAACCTATGACTATTATGCTGATGGTCTTAAATATGCAACGGGAGGGGAATCCAGAATTAATTGGGCGCTTATACAAATTTGTAATGCCCTACAACATACATTAACGCAAAGCTTTATTCCTAATGGTGTCATGAAAACCGCAGTAAAAAACATGGATTCAGACAAAGCAATGATAGCACATACCAGTGCCGTCATGGATGCAATCACCATTAGACCAGGTATGCCAAGTCAGCAAACAGTGAAAAATTATAAAGATGCTCAACAAGGAAAATTTTCTGCACGTATAGACCGCTTACAACAAATAGAATCAATATTAGCGCCACTTAAGGATAAGGTTTATTATTTTAAGCCCCAGTTATTAAACATTAAATTATTCGTTTATGGCTTTTCTCGTGGAGCTGCCGAAGCCCGAACCTTTTCGACTTGGTTAGATGAAATTTTATCTACCTCCGCCTTATCTTCAAAAGGCACATTATTAGAACTTCCTGTTTCGATAGAATTTATGGGCATTTGTGATACTGTCCCCGCAGTTGGTATTGCCAATCTCGTTCCTGGATTTAGTGGTCACAATGGCTGGGCGGGGGGAACTCAAGAAATTCCGCGTTCTGGATTAGTCAAGCGCTGCTGCCATTTTGTTGCAGCACATGAACAGCGCCAGTGTTTTTCATTGGATTCTATTCGTTACCCTGATGGCACATACCCCTCGAATGCCGTAGAAGTTGTCTATCCGGGGATGCATTCTGATATTGGCGGGGGTTACCCACAAGGCGACCAAGGAAAAGCACGGGATTCCGATGGTGAATTACTTTCACAAATTATTTTACATGATATGTATGCTGCTGCTTTTGAAGCTGGAGCACCACTGTCAATGTTACCAGCTAATCTATCATTAGCACCTAATGTAATGGAAAAACAATCATTTAGAAAAATGAGTGAAAGTAGTATTAAAGAGTTCAAGATTTCGTCAAATCTTGTTAGCCGATTTAACGCATGGCGTACAACCATCACAGACTCAACCAGTCCCGTTTCGCAAGGCTTATATTCTCCTTCGCAATGTAACCTATTTTCACTAGAAAATGTTATTGAAGAGCAAATGATATGGATGACAGCTTGGCGTATTGCGCGCTTCGCCTGTTCTCGTCAGAATCCACACAACATTACACATCAAGCCTTTTTCCAACATGCGGCTCAACACAGTGATGTCACTATCCCCCCCTGGGATCCGCTTTTTGCTAAGAAAATAGATATTGCACTCTCAAATGAAGAAAAAGCGTGTAATGATAATTTAGACATTATCAAAAAAAACCGAAAATTAGAGGAAGATAAATTCGCTAATAATCCTGATTGGGTTCCACCCAAAGTCAATGAAAAAGGAGAGCCATTAATCGGTACACCGTTATATGATGCAACAAACGCGCGAGGACAGTTATGGGATGCAGCTTTAAGTTTTAGGCGTCGATACGATGATAACCTTAATGACATTGACGACTTTCATTCGCTGCAAGGTAAATGGATAATCACTATTGTTGATAGCCTATTGCAAGAGGAATTTTATGGGCTTATGCATTCAGAACCTGAATCTGAGTATTTGTATTTAAAAGAAAATGCCCAAACTCTCTATACTGGCAAAATTCTTCCTGCTCTGAACCATGAGAACAAAACAACAGATGTTGCACTTGTCATTGACCTTTATGACAACCAAATCCATGACTCCAGAGCGTGGTTTATGCATTCAGAGCTCGGAATTCGTGAATTAGCAGGTGATTACTTTTTGATGAGAATGATTTATTTTGGTCAGAAATGGAACAAATATTGTTCAGTTGTATTAATTGATGATGAAAACTTTAAACGAAAAATCGTCTCGCGCCAAGGATTTATTTTTCAAGACAATAATGAAAAAGTTGCTTATATAGATAATACAACAGGAGAAAAAAGCATTATTCCAAATAGTCAAATATCGTTTCCTACCGATGAGTTTGATGTATTACTTTCTTATATACAAGAACAAAAATCACTTGAGATTTATGTGAATAATCAAAATAAATTACTTTCATCTCCAAATACAACATTACTCACATAATGCTATTTAGTAATTAAATAATCATTCACCTGAATTTAATTTAAAACAAATTCTATAACGTAAATAAATTATGAAAAACATTATTCGAGTTGGGGATACATTAAAGCCTTATGGCGGAAGCGTGCTATCAGGTCAATATCTCGCCTTTGGTAAACCCGTTGCCTGTGTTGGCGATAGCGCTGTATGCAACCGTCATGGACACACCACTATCGTAGAAGGGACATCAGGTTCGTCCATGAATGGAAATCCAGTCGCTCTAGATGGGCATCGCTGTGCATGCGGTTGCACGCTGGTCAGTTCCCTTGCATTGATGAATATTAAGCCATGAGAATGCCCCCTTACTACCCTGAAACACCCAATGTCCCCCCGATTAATTGGAAACGGTGGGGGCAAGGTATCCTTATTATCATTTCTATCTTCTTACTCATCACTAATATTTATTGGCCTAAAGACACACCCAATAAAACCACACTTTTTTGGTTTACTGGTTTTATTCTACCTACTCTTGTTTATCTACTGATATTTTCTATTTATTACCTTATTTACCAAATACGCACCTATCATAAAAATATTCACTTTGAATCAATTGAAAAAGATGAAAGTATGTGGTGGGATTATCAATCAAAATACTTACCTATTATAGATACTATCATTATTGGTTGTTTGGGGAGCAATCAAACGGATTGGCAGATGCTAATCCGTAATAGAATCGTCCCTCCACCACCAGAAATTAATGGTGAAAAACAAATTATTCGATGTCCCATTTTAATCGGTCATCAAAAGAACAAAGATGAAATGCTCGCCAAACTATTATTTAATGAATTTAAGTTTAAACACATGAACTCAAATTTAAATATTAAGAGTATTTACTGGCTCGGAACCGAATCAACGCTAGCGATTTTCTTGAATTTATTTAATGAGCTCTATAGTAATACGCCAATCGATGGGAATATCATCCATTCCATTGATGACCTCGATAATATTATTGACAGTCATTATGAACATTATGGCGATAACGAACAGCTCATCATTGCCGGAACAAATCTGTTTGATAAAGAAGAACATGTGATTCAATCCGAAAGCGGGTTTCTTTGGTTAATTGGGAATACGGGAAATTACGCTATTCATCGTTGTGAAACCATTGATGCTCATCATGAAGATATTAATCAGCTAACAACTCACTTAAAGCGATATGCAAACTTAGAAACGGCTCCTAACCTCACCATTTCCATGGATAGTGACAGTGCCATTGCATTCACTTCTACCGATTGGAACTGTATCGATAATGTTCTTTTTCCATACTACGGCGGAGTCACTCGCTCTTCTCCGTTTCTAGCTATTTCTCAATCAACAACCCATTGCATACAGAATAATGTCGATTCTTGTGGATGGACGTCGAACATCATTGACAATAAACACCTTGCTGGAGTTATTTCCCGTCATGAGCAAAAATAAAATAAGCCCCAAAACCCCAATAAGTGCATTGATTATTGGCTATTTACTCGCGATCACTGTAATCGTGATCTTAGCGGGCACTTTTTATTCCTTATCCGGAAATGACTATTTTGCGACCCAATATTCTGATAAATCCATTTTTCTATATTCAATTATTTCTTGGTTCATTCTGCTCTTAATTGCCCCTGTCTATTTGTTCTTCATTCGCCGAATATCGCTTTCATCAATAGCGCCATTTTTACATAAATATAAATGGTTAAAAAAAGCCAATGATAATAATACGTCGAATGAAATGTTGCAGGCTCTAAGGCAAGTATATGGTCGATTTGGTTTACATAAAATTTCTGTTATTTATCTCCTCGGCTCCCACTCCGCCGTCGAAAAACTCGCCCCTAGCCTGACTCAAGAAATCTGGCAAGAGTGCGATGGCACCCTACTTGTCTATGGTGGTGACATAGGGAATTCTATAGATTCAGAGCGACTAGAGATCCTCAAACACCTACGCCGACGTCGTCCGCTCGATGGCGTGATTTGGGTGACTGAAAACAGCATTTCCTCCCAGCTTTTAGACAACAACGTCACTTTCACTAACCTCAATACCGCAACAGCCCATAACGCTGGGCGTGCAATCCAAAACCTCTTCCAAGCATTAGGTTGGCGTGCGCCTGTTTGGGTATGGAGTGTCAGTGACCAACAATCCCTCAGTGCTGTCGAAATGCCATCTATTGTCTGCATGACAGAACAAAATATGCCAGCCGAGGCGCTATCACCTAGCTTGTTAAGCCTGATCCCCGCACTTGTGATCAACGGAACCCAAGCATTACTTCGCGAACAGAAACACACCTATCTACTCGCTTTAGCCCAATTTCTACAAAACGGGGGCAGCCAGCAGCTTGCGACCGCATTAGCGCCACTCAATACCCAATTACGTACGCTGCCTTTTTCCGGTATCGCATTTAGCCCTTCTATCAATCCGTTAAATCAGCAACGTTTACCCAATAGTTGGCACCCCGATACGCGCTGGCAAAGCTGGTTAAATGTGCAATCTGAACTGGCATCCGGTTTACAGCCTGCCTCTTTAGGCTTTGACAAAAAACGTCTCCTTCAATACGGTGCTGCTACCGCCATGACCTTGTGGGGTGCAGGCATGATTGTCTCTTATTTCGCCAATCGCCAGCTTATCGAAGAGAGCTACCAAAGTGCGAGCGTCGCCGCTAACAGCCAATTACCGGAAACTGAACGCCTCAAAGCTCAGTATGATTTTCAGCAAACTCTTGGGCTGTTAACTCATCGGGAACAGAACTCAGTGCCTTTTTGGCTGCATTTTGGCTTGAATAGCAATGAGCCGCTATTAGCGCATTTATGGCCGTTGTATCAGCAGACGGTACTCCCTCCTCTGCGAGATAATATCCGTCAACAACTTGAGCAACGATTGCAAGCCTATACACAATTATCGCCAAATAGTGATGAGCGTCGCCAAGCGACACAACGTGCATATCAAGATTTAAAAACTTATCTCATGATGAGTACGCCTGAACGCATGGATCCGGCGTTTTTTACTGATAGTATCCTAACTACCCTACCCGCCCCTCAGGGAATGGATGAAGGAGAATGGCACACTCTCGGCAAAGAGTTGCTTATGTTCTACGCGCAGCAGCTACCCAAGCACCCTGGCTGGCAATTATCGGCTAACAATAACCTGATTAATCAAAGCCGTACCTTACTCATTCGACAAATCGGCCAACGCAGCGAAAGTGCTTCATTATACCAAAAAGTGCTTTTGCAGGCACAGAACCAATTTCCGGATATGACCCTCAATGACATGACAAACGATACTGATGTTAGCTTTTTATTGACGACAGAAGAGTTTGTACCGGGCATTTTTACCCGCAAAGCGTGGGAAGAATCCATTCAACCCGCCATCAAAAAAGTGGTTGAATCCCGTCGCAATGAAATTGACTGGGTATTGAGCGACAACCAGCATGAACTTAGCCAAGATATTTCGCCTGACGTACTTAAACAGCAACTCACCGAGCGTTATTTTGCCGATTTTTCAAGTAGCTGGTTAAATTTTTTAAACAGCCTGCAATGGCGACAGACCGACAGCCTGTCCGATACTATTGACCAGCTCACATTAATGAGCGATGTTCGCCAATCTCCGGTCATTGCCCTGATGAATACCCTCGCCTACCAAGGGAAAACCGGACGTCAGGCAGAAAAACTGGCCGACTCGTTTGTTAATTCGGCAAAAGAGCTGCTCAACAAAGAACAAAAACCGGTGATTAACCAAAAAGCCGATTTTACGGGGCCATTGGAAGAGACGTTTGGTCCTATCCTAAACTTTGTTGATCCTCAAGCCACCTCACAAACCGGTGATAATCTGAGTTTACAAGCGTATTTAACCCGTATTACTCGTGTGCGCTTAAAACTTCAGCAAGTGGTAAATGCCCCCGACCCACAAGCCATGTCCCAAGCCTTCGCACAAAGTATTCTAGAAGGTAAAAGTGTCGATTTTGCCGAAACGCGGGATATGGGGAGCTTGATTGCCGCCAGTTTTGGGCAAGAGTGGCAACCTTTTGGCGATGCACTGTTAGTGGAGCCCATGACCCAAGCGTGGCAGCAATTGCTCACACCTACCGCTCAAGGGATCAATAGCGAATGGCAAAATGCGATTGTCAATGAATGGAACAACGCCTTTGGCGGTCGCTATCCCTTGAAAGACACGCAAAGTGATATTTCTTTGCCTCTGATGGCACAATATCTTCGCCCTGATAATGGACGTATTCAGCGCTTCTTAGAAACACGTTTGCAAGGTGTCTTACGCAAAGAAGGTAACCATTGGGTACCCAATAGCACGAATGCTCAAGGTTTACGCTTTAACCCTGAGTTTATTCAGGCTATGAATACCTTGAGTGAGCTAGGCGATGTGGCCTTCGCCGATGGAGAGGCTCGCCTGTACTTCGAGATGCGTCCGGGAACCAGTAAACAGGTGATGCAGACCGTACTGGTGATCGATAAGCAAAATCTTACCTACGATAACCAGTTCCCGCAATGGCAACGGTTTGTATGGCCTGCCGATACCATCGCGTCAGGCGCCTCATTGTCTTGGATGACGACCTCCACCGGTACCCGACTCTATGGCGATCATCCTGGTGTCTGGGGGTTAATCCGTTTACTCGAGACAGCCAATGTCGCGCCTTATGCAGGAAGCACCAGTAGCTATACCGTGTCATGGACCACGCCAGCTGGCAATACACTCAATTACCAACTGCGTACTGAAATGGGCCAAGGCCCACTGGCGCTATTAAAACTACGTAACTTTGTGCTACCTGAAAAAATCTTCTTGGATTAGCCTCGATAGGACATCACCTATGCCTTTATTAACTGCCTTGCGCACAGCCTGTTTTACCGGAAATCCGCTTGTCGCTAATCAATTAGTGGAACAACAAGTCGTGTTATGGGAACGCTGGTTATTGCCAATCACAGCTGAAAATCCGGTTGGGGAAGACCCTGGCTATGACGATGACTTCGAACGTATGAAAGAAGAAGTCAACAAGTTATCAGGCTCAGATACACAATTAATCTGTACACTTGCCGAAAATCTCTTAACTCATGTCTGTAAAGACGCACGCGTTATCACTTACTATATTTGGGCGCGTTTGCATCGTGAAGGGGAAACGGGATTAGCCGATGGGTTAGGATTACTGGCAGGGTTACTCCACCGTTACCATGATGACTTGCTGCCAAATCGCCCAAATAGCCGAAAATCCGCCATTGAATGGCTCGCGGGTCAACGAGTTATCGACAGCTTATCCCTTTATCCTGAAGTGGATAGTAACGAATTTGCACGTATCGTGGCGTTACTTAGCTCGATTGTGGATGAATTTAGTACATGGGATGAAGCAAGCCGCCCTAACCTTGCGCCCCTCTTACGTGCCTTAGAAAATCGACTTGCACAATCTGGCGGTGCGAATAGTGTTGTTCCTCAAAATATTAAATCAACAGAAAATACATCAACAAAACAGACATCATCGGGTATCAGCTCTATTACCCCTATTCAATCGGGTCGCGAATTACTTGACCAAGCCAAAGTGCTTGCCAATTATCTGCGTAATCAACCTAATGGTTGGTTGTCAGGTCACCGGCTGATGAAATCCGTACGGTGGGATACGCTACACCAATCTCCCCCACAAAATCAGCAAGGTTGTACTCGATTAGCCCCACCACGCTCAGATGCCAAAGCGCAGCTAAAACGTTTATATCTGCAACAAAATTGGCTCGAACTCACCGAGCAAGCCGATCGATTGTTTGCAGAAGGCGTTAATCATTTTTGGTTAGATGTGCAGTGGTATTTGCATCAGGCATTGAGTAAATCCCCTGCGCCGTGGGACGGCTGGGCAGAAGTGATTACTTCTGATTTAAAGCAGTTCTTACTTCGCTTACCGGGTTTAGAAAATCTCGCTTGGGAAGATGGCACACCTTTCGCTGATGAAGTTACATTAGCGTGGATCAAACAGCATATTCTAGAAGAGAATATTCAGTCTCTCCACCACATGCCTGTTCGTGGCACAAGTGACGATGATAACGACTCAATATTTTCGTTAGAACAAGAAGCGTTAACTCAAGCTGACACTGAAGGCGTTGAAGCCGCATTAGCCTGGTTAATGTCACGTCCGAATATCCAAACACCCCGTCAAAAATGGTTGCTGCAATTAGTGATGGCAAGAGTGGCTGAACAATTTGCTCGTTATGATTTGGCACTGAATTTACTTCGTGAATTAGACCACAGTGCTGAGCAGATGCGTCTCGCTGATTGGGAACCACACTCGTTATTTGAAGTTAAAGCCCGCCAATTGCAACTGTTGCGAGGGAAAACGCAGCGTAACACGCCTGACAAAGCTGAACTGCATCATCAAATGTCTGAGTTACTGGCTCAACTCACACGATTAGATCCTGTGCGAGCCTTAGTGCTCTACCCCTAAATTAATCAATGAGAACCACACAAATGGATGATTTAACCCTTCGCTATTATGATGCGGAGATGCGATATCTGCGTGAAGCAGCTAAAGAATTCGCTCAAGCTCACCCCGATCGTGCGGCGTTATTAGATTTAGACAAAGTGGGCATTCCTGACCCTTTTGTTGAACGACTTTTTGAAGGTTTTGCCTTCTCCATGGGGCAATTGCGCCAAAAAATTGATGATGATTTACCTGAGTTAACAGAAGGGTTAGTTAGCCTACTTTGGCCTCATTATCTACAAACTATTCCATCACTTTCTGTCGTTGAACTCGCGCCAGATATTCACGATATGAAACTCTCATCGGTGATCCCTGCTAACTTTGAAGTGCTTTCGCGCCCGATTGGTCCCAAAAAGACCGTCTGCCGCTATCGCACAACGCGAGACTTAACGCTCAATCCCATTGTGCTATCAACCGTTAATTTAACCACAGAGCCTGATGGCCGTTCCGTAATTCGTTTGCAGTTCGATTGTGGGAAGCTCGCTGACTGGAAACAAACCGCGCTTAATGCACTCCCCTTTTATCTCTCTGGTGACGTTCCAACGACCTATGCACTCCATTTAGCGCTGACTAAGCAAGTTGCAGCCACCTATATTCGCCTGCCATCGTCCCCTGATCGTATTCGTTTACCCCTTTGGTTTTCCCCGGGGGGCTTTGCTGAAGAAGACCAACTGTGGCCTAAAAGCGATAGCACTTTCAGCGGCTACCAGCTATTACTGGAGTATTTTTCTTTCCGTGAAAAATTTTTCTTCGTCAACTTAAACGGGCTCGGTGAGATTCAATTACCTGAAGGATTGAGTCATTTTGAACTCGAAATTGTGCTTGATACGCTATGGGATAGCGATATTCCATTAAGTACGGATAACCTAAAACTGCACAGCGTTCCGGTGATCAACTTATTCAACATTGAAGCCGACCCACTGACGGTTAATGGGCTAGAAAGTGAATATTTACTACGCCCTCGGCGCTTGCAAGATGGACACACCGAAATTTATGCAGTCGATACGGTTCATGGCACAAGGCGAGATGAACATATTCACTATGTGCCATTCAGTAGTTTCCGTCACAGAGGGGGAATGCTCCGCCACAACGCCCCTGAACATTACTATCACACACGAATTAAACGCGGCGTCAGCGGACTACATGACACATGGTTAATTGTAGGGAGAGCGCACGAGCAACCAAGCGCATCTCTTGAAAGTGAAACACTATCGCTCCAATTAACCGGGACTAACGGACAACTCCCTCGCAAAGCGTTACAAAGTACATTATTAGACAGAACTGAAGAGACTTTACAGACACAGTTACGGGTTCGTAACTTATGCAAACCTACGCTACCTTGCTACCCACCTGCTGAAGATAGATTTCATTGGCGTGTACTTAGCCACCTTGGTGCCAGCTTCCTGAATATGATGGATAACGTAGAGGTATTACGAGGCACTCTCGCACTTTACGATTGGCGAGAGGATGACCTGAATAGCCGTAAACTCGATGCCATGATCCACGTTGAGCAGCATCTCATCGAACGATTTGAAAAAGGCTTTTTACACCGAGGTATTGCCATTGACATCACTATTGATAGCCACGGCTTTAACGGTGAAGGTGACATTCATCTTTTTGGCGAAATGCTCAACCGTTTTTTTGCCCTCTATACCGATGTACACCTGTTTAACCAATTGACTTTACATATTTTACCGACAGGAAATAGTCTGACATGGACCGAAAATCATCCTCAGTAAATCCGCTTCTTGATGCGCTTGGGGAGCGTCTTCCGTTAGTTAATTTCTATCGATTTTGCCAGCTACTAGAACAAAGTAATGCACAGAGCTCGCCGCTCGGCAGTACTCAAGACCCCAAAACAGATGCGATTCGTTTTCGCCCTCACCGTGGAATGGGCTTTCCCGTCACCGAAATTAAAGGGTTGGATATTGACGATAGATACCGTGATAGTATAACTCCGAGCATTCGAACGACTTTTTTAGGGTTATATGGTGTCACTTCCCCGCTACCGACAACCTACCTTGATGACATTGCACAACGACGTGAGGGAACCGAGTCTCTTGCCGATTTTTTAGATATTTTTAACCACCGACTGACGACGCAGTTTTATCGTATTTGGCGAAAATACTCTTACCCTGCAACATTTTTAGCGGGAGGTGAAGACGAAACTTCCCAGTATTTATATGGGTTAATTGGCTTAGGTATACCTGGCACGGCGCAACATATACAAGCGCCATTATCCCGATTTCTCGCATTACTGGGTACGCTACGTTTTCCAACTCGTACCGCCGAAGGGGTTATATCATTAGTTAAATTACTGGCGCCTGATACCCAAGTTAACATCAAGCCTCATGACCCAAGACGCATCGAGCAAGCCACTCAAACAGGGTTATCCTGCAGAACACCGATGACATTAGCCAACAAACCCGTATTAGGTCAGTACGCCACCGATGTTAATAGCCAAATTTTGATTATCTTACAAACCAATAACCTTGAAGAAGCTCGGAACTGGTTGCCTGATGGGGTGCTGTATCAAGATTTAATGGCACTATTGCATGTTTATCTCGGATCACGCGTCAATGCTCGTCTTAACTTAACGTTACCAAGAAAGTTATTACCCAATGCGGCGTTAAGCACTCAATCTCACCAAGGTGTTCAATTGGGGCGTACCGCAGCAATGGGAACACTCAGCCCACAAACTGCGCATCAAGAACACGTTATCACGTTAAATTTAGGGCGTTACCAACGATTAACGACGTCAATACAGAGTACGCCTCCCCAACACTATGCTAATTATCGATTTTAAGTTTGAGGATCACTTATGAAACAATTCCCTCTATTCTCCTTTTGCGGCAAAACATTAATGCTCCTCAGCGCATTAAATCTATCGGGCTGTGGTCTTACTCAGATGGTCGGTGATGGTACTCGCAATGTTGCAAGCTCCCTCTTTTATAAACAAGTGAAAGTCGTACACTTAGATTTTGTCGCACGTGAAGCATTAAATACCGATGATACTGGCGCATCGTTATCAACGATTATCCGTGTTTATCAACTAAAAAACTTTGAAAGCTTTGTAGAAAGCGACTATTCCACCCTTTTCGCTAAAGATAGCCAAGTACTCAAATCCTCATTAGTCACACAAAAAGACCTGCGAATTCGCCCTGGCGAATCAATTTCTCTTGATATGCCTCTCGAAGAAGGCGCTGAGTTTGTTGCTATCGCCGTGATGTTTCACCATCCAGACCTTGTCACCGATGATTGGCGTGTGGTGATCCCCAAAAAACGGTTATTACCTGATGACCCACGTTTATTAACGCTCGTGGATAACACGATGACACTAAAACCGCTGGGAGAAAAATAACATGTCTCAACCTTCATTATATGAAATGTTGACAGGGTATTTTGCGGGAGGATTGAATATTGATGACATTCCAGAACATGACCAAGTGATGGTTTCCGTCATGGACAATATTCGCCGTATTCTCAATACCAGAGCAGGGAGCATCGAACATATTCCAGATTACGGGCTTCCCGATATGAGTAAAATGATCCAAGGTCTCCCCGGCACCGCTCACAATATGATGACTGTTTTATCGGCAACGTTGCTCAAGTATGAGCCCCGCATCAAATCTCTTTCTTTAATGTTATTACCGCAAAATAGCTTTGGTGCACTCCACTATGCCCTTGAAGTTGAGTTGCACGAACAAGGTTTGATCCGCTATGGCACCCAATTTATGCCTGATGGACGCATTTTATTACATCATCTAAAAAAACAATTCGATACGATTTAAACCGACGATTGCATGAGACAATTATGAATCCAGACTTAAAGACATTACGCCTTGGTGGTGACCCGCGCACCCTGGCTGATTTCTCTGCCCTTAAAGACGAGTTAAACAAACGCTTCCACCCTGCCCGCCCTGATGTTGACTGGGCTCGAGCTCATGGCTTATGTTTATCCTTATTCAATCAAAATGGAGGAGATCTACAAACTTGCGCCTGGTTTACCCTGATCCGCCAGCATCAAAATGGCATCGAAGGATTAAATGAAGGATTATCACTGCTCCAGCATTTACTCCGTCACCACTGGCAAGGACTTTGGCCACAGCAAACCCATGCTCGCGTCGAAATTATCGCCACATTAAGCCAACAATTAGTGACGGGATTACGTGCATATGCTCCCATTTATGCCGATCTCCCTGCACTTTACCAAACTGAAATCACGCTGAACCAAATTGCACAGCAGTTACAAACATTAGAACTCAAACACCTGACTCAGCTAGAGCGTTTACAAAGTTTACTCGCCTCTCAAGCAAGGCAATTAGAGAGTACAGATGCGCCCGATAACGGTTTTATTCCACCGACACTTCCGCAACTCCCGAAAACGTCACCCTCGACATTTCAAGCTCATACCGCAGTCACCCCGATTTCCATTAAAACCAGTGAGACCATAAGTCCTCCACCACTTGCCAAACCTTCTTATCGTAAAGGACTTTACGTTGGATTGGCGGCAGGTATCATTCTCACAGGGGCACTTTGTGCCAGCGCGTTCTATGTTTTCCAACCATCAACTAATAGTCATGCCTTAGCGCAGGCACTCCCACAACTACCTGAATTTACACCGAATATTGCATCGATAGTTGAGCTGCAATTACAAACCAATTCAGCCCAACCGAATAGTTTCTCGCCCGAAAAACTCAATATGATCGATAACTACCTTATGGAATTGGAGTCGATATCCCCGATTTGGGCTCAGCAATATGGGCTGAGTATGGTGAATTACCTCACCAAACACTATAGTGAGCGACAAGAAGTCACCGCGTTAAACGATAAATGGCAGCAAAATATGCAAATCAACGCGTCATCTCGCGATAAACTCCAACAGTGGTCGGAAGGGATGACGGAGTTAAATAATCTCAGTACGCGCTTAGACAGTCTCGATGGTAAACCTCGCAGCTATATCACTGGATCTGAATTAAAAACGATTATTTTTAATGCACGTCAGCATTTTAATCAAGGGTTGCCACTCGAGGAAGAGCTACGCCAACTAGAACAATTACAAGCGCAAGGCACTGTACCTGAATCAGAATATCAACGTATTGATACCCACTTTAAGCAACTATTGAACCGGTATGCATTGATTCAGCAAAATAAATAATTCCCTATCACTCAATAAATTGCTCATCGATATTGTCATCATTCTCGCCTTATTTTTCATTAATAAATGTATTTGAGTATAAGTGGGAACATCAAATCAATCATCGCCATGCTCTATTTGAAGGAAATACAATGAGTCAGGATGAACAAGGCGAAAATATCCAACACCGTTTTTGTCAATTTAATGTGAAAAAACGGGTTTCTTGGGAATGTACGACTGAACATCAATCACGGAACGCCAAAGTCCACCTTGATATCCCTGCAACCAAAGTGGTTCCTGTTATTTTTTTACCTAGCATTATGGGGTCTAACTTAAAACATAAAGATACGGGCGATTCAGTCTGGTGAATACGCCGTAATCTGGCATTAATAGCATGGGATACTCTCGGGTGAGTTTTTACGTCAGAAAAGCGTTGGCGTGAATTACTAGACTCTAACGCAGTTGAAACGGATTTTAGTCAAAAGGTAGGTAATGATGATGTTCATCCTTTCATTTTAGATATAAATGATCAATATCATGCGAATACTTACCAATTTTACGGAACGTATTTTGATGAAAATGCCCCGAAAGATAGTCGTCGTTCAGATGCAACAGTGACGTGGAAATTACGTGATAAGACCCCTTGCTTATGGGTATCTGATGACAACCGTTCTACTGAGATGTATGGCGATAAGCACGAATATACGTTACTCAAATCTAGCAATAAATGGAAAAGTACGCCATCAATGGATTATGAGGGCGGGCACGGTGACGGTACAGTGCCTAAATATTCTATAAATTTAGACAGAAAAGAAATTTTAGAGTTCATTATTAAGACAGATATAACAAATGATTGAAATCTGGAATAGGATTTTACAATCCTTTAAAGTTCGTCAAAATGCTTATTAATCGGTTAATTAACGAAGTGCTAACCTACTTTCTGCTATTACGCTATGTATACTAGTTATCATCGATGAATGAATCAAAAATGAGTTACCTTCTATTTATTAGTGCATTACTCTCATTCATTATATTAAATTGTGCATATGCAACTAAAACCATCGGTTGCTATTATTTTCACGATCCCGAGAAAAAATCAAATAATGATGTTAATACACTTATTAATCTAAAATTTAAATTTAACAATGAGGCTAAGTTAACTATTTCATCTTGGCAAGAATTATATTCTTGCGAGGGGAATTATACATTAAAAGAAATAGCCACAGGATTTAATGCATCTATTATTAATAAACAGGATTGTAAAATCCCCCCACCTCAATTCGTTATAAGCAAAAATGCTAATAGATATTTAATTAAAAATGAGTCACTTTTAATTAATGATCCCTCCTCCTACCAACTGATTGAGTGCCGTTCTGAGTAATTGAAATGACTTGGCCGCTTGAATGTTATTTTACTTTTTATACGAGAATTGATTAATTGAAAAATAAGCCAACACTTCTGGGCTCATTAACAGGCTGTTATCAACAGTTTTTCTTTAAATCTGAAACCACATAAGCATAATACCAATTTTGGCTCGTGAGTATTGCTCCTTCGGTAGGATAATAACAAAGTATATGGCCTTCCATATATAACATTAAGTATACAAATCAATGGAGAAAAGGTAAGCGCATCATGAACCTCATAGCTAGCAACAATTATATTAAAGTAATCATTAAAGGTATTGGAGAATGTTACAACCAGCAGCAGATGTACATGGCTATTTAATTGTTTGGGTATGAGGGAAGGCTAACAAAACATGGTATCCGTCACAAGATGGGCACTATCTTGCATGAGGAAGGTTTTAACTTAGCATGGGTTGAAACCAGGCTCGCACATATCGATAAGAATACGACCCATGGCATGGATAAAGGTTTGGTAGTTAAGTATCTTAGATTCTTTGTAATTAAAGCACCAATAAAAAGTGAGGGTATAAAGAAGGTTACAATCAGAAATAAATATTAATTTAATCATTATTAATCAAACTGATAACATAAAAAATCGATTCCTGCAGGGACTTCTAAAGATCTATTAAGACCTCCATTTTCAAATAAAAACAATAAATTGATTATTTTTACTTCCAAGAAGGTCTAGTAACTTTTAGTGGAATCTAAGTACTCATGTATATAGTATTTTTTATTGGTAAATTTATTTAGCCGATACCAGAAGAAAAGAGATGAAGTAAAAATAGCCTTTAGAGAGCATAAGCCCAACTGAGGAGAATACAAATAAAGTTATCACCGAAATTAGTTGTAATAATAAAATTCATATATCACGCTTAGTTAAATAATGTCGTTGCATACCTGTCTCCGGGAAGTCAGGTAATGACATTTGTTTCACATATCCTAATTTTTCATAAAATGGCAAAGCTTGGAAACTAAATGTGTCAACTAAGCTATGCATACAGCCTAGTTTTTTTGCTTCCCGTTCAGCGGTATACATCAATTCACGGCCTAATCCATCATTTCTGGCACTTTCACTAACCCATAAATAATCAATACATAACCAATTTGCCTTAATTGAGGCAAGTAAACCACCAAGCATCACGCCATCATCATTTTTAAAATAAATTCCTAATGAACTAAATCGGTCGGCATTTAAAAACTTAGTATTAAAACTACGCAACCCTGCAAGTAATTCTTCTTTATCTTCGGTGGTGATTTCATGTGCAATAATAATATTCATTCGATGCTCTGCTGATTCTCGGCTAATAATGCATTATTTCAAACATATTTACCTTGATAAGTAAACAGTAAAATAGGGATGATAGAATAACCGATTTTAAAATACATCCGTTTCGATAATTTGGGTAATTAAGGCTGTTACAGACAATATCAATGAAGATTTGATCATTTGCTGAAAACGGTGTTTTTGCAATTCAATTAATTGATTATCAATAAGATCTTCTGGCTGATTAAATCTCATCATTTCTGGTAATGGTTCTATACAATGAAGCATTTTAATACTGCCTAAAATTTCATCATCCGTAAAATTTACATTTATTTTTTCTGCAGATAATGACTCATTCAAAGCAAGAAATAATTCTATATCTTCATAGGTTTCACGAGAAATAGCCCCTAACGCAAATAAGAGTTTCAAACGAACCGATAACTCCCCTAATGGGCCATTTCCAGTTAAAAGAGGCTCAACTGCATATTTTACTGCATAGTCATCCTTTCTGAAAACTTTTAACATTAATTTATCAATAGCTTGTGAAATTAAAATAACGACATCTTGAACAAATAAGTGCACCTCTGGTCGTTGATTCAACCGCTCAAGAATTTGATTTTCAATGTTTTGTTTATTTTCCATATTAGCTTCTTTTATCACTTTATAGCTATATTACTTTCGTTGACATAGTAGATAGCCATAAAGTGATTGAACCTCAATAATTAACCCATTATCCGTAATATTACTTTTTACTCAACATCATTAACTGGTATTGAGTACAAATTTTATCAATTACCTCTGGATATTGCTCTATTCCACAAAGTTTAATGACTGTTTGGATAAGGCCTTTATCTACAATTAACCTTGCCATTTCATTTGCTTGGGGATCAGTTTCACACCTAAAATGCAATGCAGCTGCAATACCTATGATCAGATTTTCATGTGATAATTGATATTCAAATGTACCTAATAACGGCTTAATTAGGCGATCATTTGAACTTAATTTTCGCATAGGTTGTCGTCCTACTCGGCTAACATCATCTTTTAAATATGGGTTCGCAAAGCGGCTCAGTATTTTATCTATGTATTGATTATGTATTTTCGAATCAAAGCCATAACGTTGAATTAATACTTGCCCGCTTTCTTTCATTGCCGATTTAACAATAGTGTGGATCCTCAAATCGCCAATCGCTTCACTAATTGTTTGGTATCCATATAATTGTCCCAGATAAGCTGTTATTGCATGGCCTGTATTTAACGTAAATAGCTTACGTTCGACAAATGCCATTAGATTATCCGTTAATTCCATTCCTTCGATAATAGGAATATCACCAACAAATTGTGTCTGATCAACAATCCACTCACTAAAGGATTCGACGGTAACATCAAGCGGGTCATCATTCGCTGCCTCCATCGGAGGAACAATACGGTCAACTGCGGAGTCTACAAAACCAATATGCTGCTCAACCCATTGATGTAACTCTTCAGGCAATTGAGCCAATGCATGTTGCTTTAATTGGCTAGTTCCTCTCACCATATTTTCACATGCAATAATATTGAGTGGCTGGTTATTTCCCAACGATTTTCTATGAATAATGCCTTTAGCTATCGTTGAGGCAATTTTTTCAAGCACTTGAGGCCCGACTGCTGTTGTAAGCATATCTGCCGTTGCAATATACTCTATCGTTTTAGGGTCATTACTATTAACAGCGTGAATGTGTTGGACTTTCTCAATACGATTTTCCTGACCAACAACATGAACATTATAAGATTGTTGATGTGCTAGTTGGTCAATTAATGGCTGATTGACATCAGTAAAAGTTACTTGTGAATTTGCGTCTGCTAATAATTTGCCAATAAAACCGCGGCCTATATTTCCTGCACCAAAATGAATGACTTTCATTATTATTCTCCTTATGCTGCACTTTGAGACGCTAAAATTTCGAGTACTTCCTGAACATCTTGGGTTTCACATAAACGCTCAATGACCCCATCTTCATCTAAAGCGGAAGTAATTCGTGTAATAACTTCAATGTGCTCATTATTTTGTGCTGCAATACCAATCACTAAGCGAGCAATTTCATCGGGTTCTTCACCAAATTGTACGCCTTCAGGATATTGGCAAATAACAATGCCAGTTTTTAATACGCGGTCTTTGGCTTCTATTGTTCCGTGAGGTACCGCAATAGACTCTCCAAGATACGTTGGTGTTAGTTTTTCACGAGCTAGCATAGCCTCTATATATTCTGGCTCAACATACCCGCCTTCAACTAACTTCTGCCCTACAAAGCGGATAGCTTGAGTTTTATTTTCTGCCGCCAGATTTAAATGGATGTGCTTCGCACTTAAAGTAAACAAAGCCTCTTCATGTTCGGTTATGTCATATGACTCATCATTAGCCGCAACAATAGTTTGTTTAATTAAATGCCCATCATTAGCTGCCTTAGGATTTTTTTTAGCTATTAAATTCGTGACTAAATCATTATACGTCTGGCTATCTAAGAAGTTTGTTAAAGAAATATGGATTGCATTTGGCGCAAATGATTTCGCTCTTTGCGTTAAATCCCTATGAGTGATAACAATATCAACATTTTCTGGTAAATCGTTGATTGCCATATTAGTGACGGTGATGTCTAGCAAGCCAGCATCACGTACTTTTTTGGCTAATACCCCCGCTCCCATTGCACTTGAACCCATGCCTGCATCGCAAGCGACAATAATGTTGTGCACTTGAGCTAAATTGATAGAAGCATCTTTATTGATTGAATTTACTGATGATGACTTTGATTGCGTTTTCATATTACGCATTTTTTTCGTCGCACTCTCGAGTTCATCATCATCACCAATTCGTGTTCGTTTTAATAAAAGAGCTGAAACGATGAAAGAAACAGCTGTAGCACTTGCGACCGATAAAATAACGCCGATAAGTGATGATTTAGGCGTCATCAGTAGAACTGCAAATATTGAGCCCGGGGATGCAGGAGAGACTAACCCAGCATGAAAAAGGTTCATCACAAATACCCCTGTCATTCCACCCAGAATAACAGCAAGAATTAACCGAGGATTCATTAAGACGTAAGGAAAATAAATTTCATGGATGCCACCAAAAAAGTGAATAATTGCGGCTCCTGGCGCAGACTGCTTAGCATTACCTTTACCAAAAAACATATATGCGAGTAAAACACCTAAACCTGGTCCAGGGTTGGCTTCAATTAAGAAAAAGATGGATGCACCTGTTTCAGACGCTTGCTGAATACCTAGTGGTGAAAAAATACCATGATTGATAGCATTATTAAGAAATAAGATTTTGGCAGGTTCAACAAAAATAGACGTGAGTGGAAGTAAATTATTCTCCACCATCACATTCACACCGGCTGCTAATATCTTGGATAGCCCTGCAACAAGAGGCCCAATTGCTAAATAAGCCAAAATGGCTAATAACATGCCGATAATGCCAGATGAAAAATTATTCACTAACATTTCAAAACCCGTTTTAATTTTGCCTTCTATCCACAAATCAAAACGTTTTATTGCATATCCGCCTAATGGGCCAGCAATCATTGCCCCCATAAACATTGGCATGTCGGCACCAACAATTACGCCCATTGTTGTTATTGCACCAACTATTCCACCCCGCTCTCCACCAACTAAACGGCCACCGGTATAACCGATTAATAGTGGTAGTAAATAGGTGATCATAGGGCCTACAAGTTGAGCTAATGTCTCATTAGGCCACCAGCCAGTTGGGATAAATAACGCAGTAATTAATCCCCAAGCGATAAAAGCACCGATATTAGGCATAACCATATTACTGAGGAAACGCCCAAAATTCTGTACCTTTAATTTGATATTTGATGTTACCATGACAGAACCCCGTGGTACGAGAATGATAAAGTTGTAACGTTATCGCCAAATAACGTCCGTGATTTTTTCAACACTTTCACTCTAGCATGAGCTTTATCAGATTCGCACCACGTGGGCCTTTATGTGATCAAAGTCACCATTACCCCCCTATCCACCCTATATTTATATTGATGCAGTTCACAAAAATTTCGTGTTACTAAATTACATTGCTCTTTTTTTGCACTAAAAAACCATTTTTTGTGATTTTTGTCACAAATTAAAAAACGTTATTTATCTTTAAATAGTGACTTTTGTCACAATTAATTTTCAATTTCTCTTTTTTAATCCTATGAGTTGCCATCAAATTCTCATCTGTACAAATATTTTTTTAATTTTGTAATAAAATTACCCAATGTATTTTCTTTGTTTTTTTATACTGCAATAAATCAGATTATCGTTTCTTATGGTCAATGCTTATTATCGCTATTTGTAAACTTCATTCTTAATTTCATTATTATTATCTTTTGGCGACAATCTTAAATGGAGCTAACTGCAACATGTTATTATCAATACATTATTTAGCCTTGCTTCGCTGAGTGTTCATCGATAAATTACCTCTAATTTTCTTAATTAAAATGTGAATATCATGACGTTAACCGTTATTGTTTTTCTTTTGGTTTATATTGCAATGGGCTTTGGTAAGCTACCTGGCTTCAAAGTTGATAGGACTGGAGCTGCTGTTATTGGCGCTCTAGCCATGATGGCTATCGGCAGTATTACACCTCCTCATGCGTGGAATGCTATCGATTACCGAACGATTGGTATGTTATTTGGGCTTATGGTCGTTTCTGCTTCTTTTGTTGTGTCAGGTTTTTATAGTTGGACCGCAAACCGAGTGGCAATACTAAAAGTTTCTCCCCCTACATTACTCGCGGTTTTAATTCTTGTCGGTGGCTTTCTTTCTGCATTACTCACTAACGATGTTGTTGTTGTCGCCATGACACCATTATTAGTATCAATTAGTTTGTCTCGCGGCTTAAACCCAATTCCATTTTTACTTGGTTTTTGTTTCGCGGCGAATAATGGCGCAGCCGGTTCATTAATTGGTAGCCCACAAAATATGATCGCAGCCCAAGGGCTCGATATCTCGTTTGTTGGCTTATTACAGGCATCAGCAATACCAGCTCTACTTTCTTTACCATTAACATGGTTGGTACTCGTTTGGTTATATCGTAATCGTTGGTATTTGACTAAAGAAAATACGCAAACAACTCCCCTACAAACAACCCAAGAAACATTAAATGTATGGGAAACAGCAAAAGCTGGCGTCATTACCTTCGCAGTCATCATTGCCTTTATTGTGACTGATATTCCTAAAGAACTTATAGCATTGACTGCTGCTGGGTTTTTATTATTAAACCGGTCCATTGCCTCAAGTGATATGCTTAAACTCGTCGACGGTAATCTTCTATTACTCATCATGGGGTTATTTGTTGTTAACGCTGCTTTTGCCGCCACAGGCCTTCCTCAGCAATTGTTAACTGATTTACGAAGCTACGGTGTGGATCTCAATAATCCATTAGCCCTATTTTTAGTGACCGGTGTTCTAAGCACTATCGTTGGAAACAACCCCTCAGTTATGTTACTCGTCCCATTCTTGACACCTGATGGTAATGCCGATTCGTTAGGTGCTGCTCTTGTATTGGGTTCAGGTTTTTCAAGTAATTTACTGGTCTTTGGTAGCCTTGCTGGGATTATTGTCGTTGAACAATCAGCGGCATATGGCGTAAAAATTTCTTTCAGTGAGTTTTCTAAATCAGGGGGAATTGTCGCGCTATTGTGTATGCTATTAGCCGCTGCATGGATTATATTTGCTTTATAGTCGTTTTAACCAATCTGCTATTACATTAGCAGATTGGTTATAATTATATTGCCTATGGGAGTATTGCAAAAGAACGTACAGGAAAACCACTGGCATTATTTGGTTTAGCGACAATATTAAAAATTACGGCACCACGTGTGGGTACTTGGTCTAAATTAGCGAGTAATTCAACTTGGTATGTATCTTGCTCTAATACATAATACTCACCGAGTAATGCATTATTTTTTCGAAAATCTTTTGCTGCATCAGTATCAAATGTTTCATGCCCGATAGCTTTTATTCCACGTTCTTCAAATAAAAATTTAAGGGCGTCCATACCCCAACCCGGTATTTGGTTATTGCCCTCGTCATCTTTATTATCCATAAGCTCTTGTGATGGCCAACGTTTGCTCCAATCGGTGCGTAATGCAACAAAACTCCCAGATTCAATTCGGCCATTTTGTGCTTCAAAATTGAGAATATCATCAAGAGAAAATACAAAATTTGGATCTTTTTTTGCCCTTTCTGACTGGTCAATAACAATCAATGGCAGAACAAGTTCCTTTAATTCGAGTTCATGTAAATAACGCATTCCTTCGACAAAATGACAAGGAGCATCAATATGAGTGCCATATTGGCCTGGAAATGTAAATTGCTGTGCAAAAAAACCCTCTGGATAACCAAATAATGTTTTAAACTCAGCAGAATCAAACATAAAAAAATGCGGTGAATCTTTATCGAAGCTATGTGTCAAATCAACCCATCGTTTGGATTTTATTACATTAAATGCATCAATTAATTCGTTACTCATACTTTCCCCTGTCAGTTCTATTTTTTACATAAACTTATCTATATTCTATTTTTATAATGCAGCTCTTAATCTATTAAATAACGAAAAAACATCAGATTGTCTACAAATTCAACACGAATATTTTTCACATTAAATCAGTAAGATATTTAGTTTATATAGAAAAAACCACTAATTAATAAAAATTAGTGGTTAACGTAATACTAATAATAAAAAAATAGACTAGGATTTTATTTAGGGTATTTGTTCCAGCTTTCAGGTTCAATAAAACCATCGTAAATACGCTGCGAACGAATATAATCTGCATATTCTTTAGACTCAAAAGCTTCTTTCAAATCTTTTGCCCACTGAGCATCTAGGTCTTTTTGCATGACAGTCACAATAACACGATGCTCTAACGGTGAATTTTCTACGACCAAGCCATCAGCAATGCGCTGACCTGCACTTGCAACATAGTTGCCATTCACAACGACAAAATCGACATCATCTAGTAATCGTAACCCTTGTGCAGCATCAGTTTCTCGAATATCTAAGTTATATTTATCAGGTGAAATATCATTAACACTAAAGCTTAATGTACTCACATTTGGCTTAATTTTAATCCAACCTAACTGTTCCAGAATTCTAGCACCACGTTCTGCATTAACCGGGTCATTAGATAGCGCAACGATCATGCCATCTTTCACATCATCCAGTGTTTTATGTTTATTTGACCGCAAACTTTGTGGCGCACTCGGTGAATCTGTCAATGCCACCATGTTAATATTATTCTTTTTGTTATAAGCTTCCATATAGGCACGGCTTTGATTAACAGAAGCGTCAATAGAGCCTTCTTCAAAAGCAGGGTTAATTTGCCTATTCTGCGAAAATTGGCGCAAATTAACCGTATAGCCTTTTTTCTCTAAAATCGGGACGATACCTTTATCCACCTGGTCAATATAATTACCAACACCAAAGCCTATCGTAATCTGTTTTTTATTCGGATTATCTTTTTCACTATTATCACCACACCCTACCAACGCAACTAAAGCCGTAGTAATTAAAGACAAACCTATTATTTTTTGTTTTAACATATGTAACAACCCTGTAAAGATATTTTGGGCAGTATAATCATTATTAGAGAGTACGACTTAGACTATATCGTTATAACTTAATACAAAAGTAATATAAGGACTTAGTTTAATTTCTTTTGGTTATAAGCATATAACAAATAGATCGTTCGATTAGTGATGTGATTGATATGTAATGAAGGAGATAAAAAACGTTTAAAAAAAGTGAG
This sequence comes from Providencia sp. PROV141, assembly GCF_028481645.1. Lineage (NCBI taxonomy): Bacteria > Pseudomonadati > Pseudomonadota > Gammaproteobacteria > Enterobacterales > Morganellaceae > Providencia > Providencia sp. PROV141. The sequence continues at coordinate 193,735 of NZ_JAMPPR010000014.1, forward strand.
TTACTTTATGACTATTTCCAATAATGATGTAATTAATTATTTAACTAATTTAACACCAGATTCCAATCTAGCTAAAATTCGCCATGAACGTACTGTGGCGACTGAAAATACTCAAGCCGTATTTGAAGCCATTTTTTCAGCTCCATCGACATTGCTAACAAATGATGTGAAATATTATTTTGCCCATGAGGTCGCAAAAATTACAGGAAGTCCCCGCCTTGCTGAATTTTATTTGCAATTAGTAAACTCAATTCCTGATGAACCACTTAGCAAACCACTTGCCACAGCAAAAGAATATCTGCAAGTTTTAACACAATCACCTAAAGACACCCATTACCAATTAATTGCCGAATTAACTAACCAAGGTTGGCAAGAAAGTGACATTATTTTACTTGCTCAATTAATAACTTATGTCACTTATCAAGCTCGGCTAATCGAAGGGATTCTATTACTGACAGGTAGTAGTAATCTTACAAATAGTGCACCAAAAGTTGTTGCAGGTAAATGGAACCACCAACCTTTAACCCGCAAAGGAAATTCATCCCCAACTGCTTTTACACAAGATAATTTAGGATGGGAAGCTTGGATTTCAGCAAGGGATGCGAAGACATTATCCGCTGAAGAAGCCCAAGTCATGAAAAAATTTGGTCAATTAAACTCTGAATATTTTTTACTACTCGCCCATCAAAGCAAAATTTTAGAATTACGAACCTTAGTTGACCGTGGCGTATTTTACACTTCTGAAGGGCTACCTCGCTGGGAACGTGAATTCGCTGCAGCTGTAACAAGTAAAGTTAATGGTTGCATATACTGCGCTTCAGTTCACGCAAGAAAAGCCAGTCAATATGCAAAAGAGCGACGTGCTGATGTTGATAAACTATTAGCAACTGCGACAGGTTCTGTACTTGCTGAAGGGTTTGATGACAGGCTACTCGCCATCACAGATTTGGTTGCTTCTTTGTCTGCAACTCCCATCCAAGCCACATCTTCACAAATTAAAGAGTTACAAACATTAGGCTTGTCTGAACTTGAATTACTCGATTTAGTTCAATCAACGGCCTTCTTTTCATGGGCAAACCGCTTAATGTTATCACTAGGGGAACCTTTTGAAATAGCCGAGGGCAAGGAGTAATTCAATGGAACTGATTATAGGTTTAGAGGCATTAGAAGCGCAAATAAAACAAGATTTGCAATATTTAAATTTACCAATAACGTCTTGGTCATTATCAAAAAACAATCCAGAAAATCAAGTTATTGATGTCGCTATCATTGGTGCGGGCATGTCAGGGATTACGGCAGCGTTCGCTCTGAAATTACGTGGAATTAACGCGATTGTTTTCGATCAAGCCGCTTCTGGCAAAGAAGGCCCATGGCAAACCCCTGCACTAATGGAAACATTACGTTCACCAAAACATGTGGTTGGCCCTGCGCTTGCGTCCCCTTCTTTAACTTTCCAAGCTTGGTTTAAAGCCCAGTTTGGTATTCAAAAATGGGATGAACTTGATAAAATTCCACGTTTGCAATGGGGCGAATATTTGCAATGGTATAAAACCATGACAGCACCCCATGTACTTAATCAATACCATCTCGTTGATGTACAGCTAAATGATAACTACCGTGAATTAATTTTTAATACCCCTGAAGGAATAGTCAGTTATCAAGCACAACATGTTATTTTAGCAACTGGTATGGAGTCTTTTAGTGAGGCCAATATCCCTAGCTTTATGAATGATATTCCAACAGCCTATTGGGAACACTCCTATGCAGGTACTGACTATCGCCGTTTTAAAGGCTTAGATATTGGTGTTGTTGGTTATAGTGCAGGGGCCATGGATAGTTCAGCAACGGCATTAGAAAATGGCGCTAATTCAGTTGAAATTTTGATCCGAGCTAACGATATGCCTCGTGTAAACCGAGGAAAAGTTGCTGGAAGTGCAGGTTTTACCAATGCATATGCCTATTTTACCGATGCTCAAAAGTGGCATTACACCGATTATGTTGCAAAAGCTAAAACACCGGCCCCTCACGGAAGTACCTTGAGAGTCTCTCGCCATGAAAATGCTTATTTCAATTTCAATACTCAAGTTAGATTTATTGAAGTAAAAAACAAAAAATTGCACGTCACGACCACGACAGGCAAATTCGTATTAGATTACTTAATCTTGGCAACTGGCTATCGAATTAATTGGGCCAAGGAGAGCGCTTTTCATCAATTATCCCCGCTAGTTAAAACATGGGAAGATGTATACACGCCATTTGCCCATGAGGAAAATACAGAGTTAGCTTCGCACCCTTATTTAGGTAATCACTTTGAATTTCAAGCTAAAAGCAACTCAGACACATTAAAAATCAATCAGTTATATTGTTTTAATTTAAGCGCATCACTCAGTATGGGGCCCGTTATAGGGTTAATCCCTGGAACGAATGTTGGAGCAGAACGATTGGCTGACCATATTGCAGCTCAATTATATCTGAACCATCAAGAACAACATCTTGAGCAAGTTAAAAATAGCCAAGAAGCTGAATTATTAGGTGATGAGTGGCTCCCCGCTGCACCCCCTTCAGAACGTATGCAATTAACTGATAATGTAGAGTAAATTATGATTACCTTTCAAAATATTCAAAAAGTCTATGAAAAAGATGGGCAGTCTTTAGTTGCATTGCAAGACATTAATTTGCATATCAATAAAGGGGATATCTTTGGATTTATTGGTTATAGCGGAGCGGGTAAAAGCTCACTTATCCGCCTGGTGAATCAATTAGAAAAACCAACCAGTGGTGCTGTTATCATTAATGGCCAAAATGTTGCTGAGCATACCCCAGCAGAAACTCGCTCACATAAAAAAAGCATCGGTATGATTTTCCAGCATTTCAATTTACTGGAAACGAAAACTGTTGCACAAAATATTGCGATGCCCTTAGTACTCTCAGGTGTCGATAAACCGGAAATCACTCAGCGAGTTGATAACATTCTTGAATATGTCGAACTTAGCGATAAAAAAAACCAATACCCTGGGCAGTTATCTGGTGGACAAAAACAACGAGTTGGTATTGCTCGTGCTTTGATCAATAACCCACAAATTTTATTATGTGATGAAGCGACTTCAGCACTTGACCCACAAACGACTCGCTCAATTTTGCAATTATTAAAAAAGATCAACCAAGAGCAACATATTACTATCTTACTCGTGACTCACGAAATGGAAGTTATTGAACAAATCTGTAACCGTGTTGCTGTTATGGAATCAGGTAAAATTGTCGAAGAAGGAACCGTACTTGATATTTTTGCCAACCCACGCCAAGACACAACCAGAAAGTTTGTAGGAACCGTGCTAAATGAAGAAATTCCAGAACGCGTTCTACATAACTTAGAACATCAACAAGATGTTTATCGTCTTGAATTTTTAGGGGCTTCCGCTCAGCAACCGGTTGTTAATGAGTTAATACTGAAAGAGATTGTCAAAATAAATATTTTATTTGCCAATATGAAAGAAATCAGTGGTGTCGTACTGGGTAGTATGTTTGTCCAATTTATTGGTGATAAAGAAAAAATGGATGAGGCCGTTTCTTTTCTTCGTCAACGTGGGGTTGCTGTCAATAAGGGGGCATTATGACACAATTATTCGAAACCGCTTTAACAACGAAACAGTTTTTATTAGCGATGTCAGAAACCTTTACGATGGTCAGCGTTGCACTCGTATTAGGCTCTATATTTGGGATTTTATTAGGTATTGTACTTGTTGTAACAAGGCCAGGTGGTATTTGGGAAAATAAATGTATTTATCGTATTGTGAACCCTATTATTAATATTATTCGTTCGTTGCCTTTTATCATCTTATTAGTTGCCATGATCCCCCTAACACGCTTTATGGTTGGAACCTCAATAGGAACAACTGCAGCAATTGTACCATTAGTTATTTTTATTGCTCCTTATACTGCACGTTTAGTTGAAAACTCATTACTCAGCGTACATTCAGGTATTATTGAAGCAGCTGATTCTATGGGAGCAACAAACTGGCAAATTGTTTGGCACTTTATTTTACCTGAGGCGAAGTCATCATTAATCCTAAGTTTAACCGCTGCCAGTATTACTTTAGTTGGTGCAACCGCCATGGCAGGCGCCGTTGGTGGTGGTGGCGTGGGTGACTTAGCTCTAAACTATGGTTACCAGCGTTTTGATAATGTCGCAATGGCTATCACTGTTGTTACATTGGTAATTATCGTTCAAGGCATGCAATTTATTGGCGACTATTTAGCTAAAAAAGCTCGCTACCATTAGTGTAATGGTGAAGGTCGAAAATCTTTTCGGCCTTCTTTATTTGACCTTACTTTATAAATGCCTATTCCCCCCCTTCAATGCTTCTCTCCCACACGCCATGATTATCTTTAATTAAAAAATAAAATAAACTCACCTCGATGCTTACTTATTCAAATTTATCGCTTTTTTACGTGCTTTAACTCACTTTAATGATAAAAAATGCGATAAATAATCAAATTATTTAAATTTATTTATATTATAATCATGTAGATATACTTTTTAATGGATATTATCGGCTTTTCGCTAAAATAATCTATTCTCAGTGTATATTTAGTTATCTTGCTATTTTGACATTTTTTGCTTTCTACGCGCGCTTTACGATGCATCGTCAGCGTTTTATTCACTTACAGATTAAACTGATTATGCCAACTATTGAACAACTCATTTTATTGATTTCTATACTTATTCTTTTGGGTATTTTCTCTAGCAAATTGTCAGCTAGACTTGGTTTACCCATGCTAGTCATGTTTTTATTTATTGGCATGTTAGCCGGTGAAGATGGGATAGGTAAGATTACGTTTGATAACGTTAATGTTTCGTATGCCGTTGGATCTCTCGCTCTTGCTTTAATTTTATTTGATGGGGGTCTGCAAACATCCGTAAAATCAATTCGTTTAGTTTGGAAACCGTCTTTTACACTAGCAACACTTGGCGTTCTTGTAACCGCTGGCGTGACTGGGCTCGCGGCAGCTTATATTCTCGACGTCCCTCTGCTTGAAGGGCTACTACTTGGCGCTATCGTCGGTTCTACCGATGCCGCTGCCGTCTTTTCCTTACTGCGCAACGCTGGGATCTATTTAAATGAGCGTCTGCAATCTACTTTAGAAATAGAAAGTGCAACCAATGATCCTACTGCCATATTCTTAACGGTTGGTTTATTACAACTCTTAATGAATCCACAAGCTTCAGGTAGTGAATTAATTTTGCTATTTTTTAGCCAGATGGGAATAGGGACAGTGGTTGGCTTGAGTGTTGGCTGGGTTTCAGTCAAAATTATCAATAAGATTAAGCTACTCGCAACTGGGTTATATCCTGTCCTTGTCGCTGCATGTGGACTACTTTCTTTCGGGCTCGCCAGTAACTTAGAAGGCAGTGGTTTCTTATCTATTTTTGTTACTGGTGTGGTAATTGGTAATCATCGGTTTGTTTTTCAACGTAATACATTTTTATTCCATGATGGGTTGGCATGGCTAAGCCAAATTATCATGTTCGTTATGTTAGGGTTACTTGTCAACCCAAGTTCCCTTATTGAAGTCTGGCTTGAAGGCTTAGTTATTGCCCTTGTCTTAACTTTTATTGCGAGGCCGTTGGCTGTAATACCTGTCCTAAAATTATTTGGTTTTCCAAAACCTGAGATAACATTGATTTCCTGGGTAGGTTTACGTGGCTCAGTGCCTATTATTCTCGCTATTTTCCCGTTTATCTACGGGCTACCTAATGCCCATCTGATTTTTGACGTGGTTTTCTTTGTGGTCTTAATCTCAGCAACTTTACAAGGCTCAACCTTGCCTTATGTAGCACGTAAATTGAATTTAATGCAGCCACCTCCATTGATCCCTGCAGCAACTTTAGATATTACCGCAGTAGACCAAATAGATGCTGATTTAGTGGAATATACTTTAGGGGAGGATTGCTCTGCGGTAGGTCGCCGATTATCACAATTAGCATTACCAGACCAAACTGTCATTGCAATGATTACGCGAGAAAAAAGTGTTTTACCACCAAGGGGGTCAACTATTCTTCACGCTGATGACCATTTATTTGTTGTTCTTAAGCCTGAAAATCGTATTTTCCTTGAACGTCTTTTTTCAGAAAAAAATATCTCTGAGCACATACCTATTGAACTACCCGATACAGGGTTAAGTCTAAAAGGAACGACGCGATTAAATGAGATCCAATCCTCTTATGGTATCCAAATTGATAACGGCGATGAAAGGACGCTTAACCAATTTATTTATGCTTCTATATCGGATCCTTTACAAGATACCGTCATAAAACTAGAACAACTGCAATTAAGAATTGGAGAAATGATAGGAACACGTATCGTCACAGTAATATTAGAGCCAATTAAAGAACAAGAAAGTTAACTAGGCATAAGCACGCCAGAAAAAAAACACGCCTATACCGAGTGAAATATTAAGTAATTATTAGTTTAAGGATATAAAAATAAAAGCCCTTTCGGGCTTTTATTTGTTCTATTATGAAACATAAGCTAAAAATAGCTATTGTCTTATTTAAATCATACACAGCAGATACATTTAATTTACGTTCCCAATTGAAATAATTAAGAACGAAAGTTAATTACGTTTCATTCTGAGACAATATGACATTTGGTTATACAAGGGTATATGCAGAGCTTTCAAACCCTTTATCACCAGTGCTCTCATCTACTTGAGTATCTTCTTGTAGAACTTCACTAAAAAACTCACCCATGTTAACGTCTAAAACTTTTAATACCCGAACAAGGCAATCTATATCAATACGATTTACACCACGCTCGTAACGAAATAGCTGCTGCTCACTTATATCTATCTCTTTAGCCAACTGAAAAACAGTAAAGCCTTGAGCTCTTCTAAGGGCTTTTATTTTTTGTCCAACTGCACAAGCGACAGGATATTTCATGTTCATAAACATTCTCGCTTCAATTTATATTAAGGAAATAAAAATTAGCAGATAATTATCTACATATTTTATTTTTATATTTATGTGTATAACATTTGATAATGCTATAGTCGATTCAGCATATATCGGAAAGAATGATATACTACCATTATAATTAGTTTCAACTAGTCCTAAATTGACATTGCAACTATGTAACAAAGTATTTCACTCTATACACTTCATGCTTAAAATCAAAATAGTACTGTAATATCACCTAGTTACGCACAAAATGAGTAACATCTCATGCTTATATTCCATAAGACACCCACCTTCTCTTGGAATATTTGTCTAAAAAAGACCTATATGGCCGATGTATAACCTAAAAATAAAGGAAATAAACAGAATTATTTAACACTGTAACAATATTAATGTTATTGATACAATTTAAGTTGGTGAAATGTGATAAACCCAGTGTAGATGGTACTTTTATGTAAAAAATAGTAAAAACAATCAATTTTATCTCTAAAACTCTCTGATTCGACAAAAGATCAGTACGTTAAAAAGCCAGTTAACCTGTTACAATTAGCGAAATAGTAAATTTTTAAAGTAGCAAGAATAGAATTTATAATATTCAAGTACCAAACATAACAAAACCATAACGTTAAGAAAGCTTATTATTCATTTTACTAGATGAGCATCACAAAATTATGAAAAATGACTTTCATCGACAATCTAATTTGGTTCTTACTAGTTTCTATTTTTTACAGTATGCAAATTGCTATAAAATTTCAAAAATAAACACGATCTCAGAGTTTATAACTAAGATGTAGTATCTCACATTTACGATATAATAAAAATAGTTTATAAAAAATTGATATTTACTTTCTCTATTCCACAAAATAGCAATTAGACATTCATTTATACGATTTTCTTTTGTCATTGATGCCTAATTAAATCATTATAGTCTATCCCTTACTCCTTTATTATCTATTAGTAGTAAAATATATTCTGCTAATACCATATAGAAATATAGGTGTAAGAACTAAATAATTCTTGCAAAGCGTATCCTGAATTATTCTACATATCAGGCAAGCAGCATAATTGTTAATTGCTTAAATTCTTATCGAGCCCTTTAAGAAATGAAACTGCCATAATATGTGTATATTCGCTAGATTTAATCTGCAATAACACTATGTCTGGATGGTAGCTCATGTAAGATTTCCCCTACGGGCTGAACCCGCAACCAGCTTACCAACGCATGGCTTAACCACTGAGTCGTTTACTTGGGAATGTATCGATGTTGTTTGGTTAGGTTTATTGACTTGGATTGGTATTGAGATGGTGGGTCGTGCAGGATTTAAATCCTTCGGATTTACCCTACGGGCTGAACCCACAACCAGCTTACCGAGGTATGGCTTAGCGACTAAGCGTTTACTTAGTAATGTATTGATGTTGTTTGGTTAGATTTATTGACTTGAATTGATATTGAGATGGTGGGTCGTGCAGGATTCGAACCTGCGACCAATTGATTAAAAGTCAACTGCTCTACCGACTGAGCTAACGACCCATCTTGGAAATTCTGATTTTATACTGGTTTAGATGGTGGGTCGTGCAGGATTCGAACCTGCGACCAATTGATTAAAAGTCAACTGCTCTACCGACTGAGCTAACGACCCATCTAAATTTGTATTTTAATGCGAGTAACGGATGAAGTGGTGGGCGATAGCGGGCTCGAACCACTGACCCCCTCCTTGTAAGGGAGGTGCTCTACCAACTGAGCTAATCGCCCACTTCATGACTTATACTATCACATTGTAATAAATAATTGGTGGGCGATAGCGGGCTCGAACCACTGACCCCCTCCTTGTAAGGGAGGTGCTCTACCAACTGAGCTAATCGCCCAATTATTTATTATCATCGTCAACGGTGGTGGGCGATAGCGGGCTCGAACCACTGACCCCCTCCTTGTAAGGGAGGTGCTCTACCAACTGAGCTAATCGCCCCGTCGTCGATGGAGGTGCATTATAGGGATACTGAGTTCTGAGTCAACGCTTTTTCAATAGATTTTTATCGTTCGTTGCAAAAATAATCAAGATGTTTCAATATTCACCAGAAAAGCTGCCTTTTTAATCAATTACCTATCATTTTCTCTTTGTTCTTTTAAGAAAAAAACAGAAATTATTTTTAAAGCGCATTTATTTATGTCAAATTTGGCGAAACTGCGCAATTTCTTGTCTTCTATCCTGATAACTTGATTGAGGAATCATTGTAGGATGATAGAATAGATATACATTTTAGCAATGCTTAAACATTTCACTGTTTAGAACATCAAACTTGCTACCCAGTTAACTGTGCTTGTTTTTAGTCTTCTACAGTAAATAGATAAGCGCTTCAAAAACATGTTTTGCAATTAAGGCAATCTCGATGAGTAAAATCAAAACCCGTTTTGCGCCAAGCCCAACTGGCTATTTACACGTTGGTGGTGCACGTACCGCTCTGTATTCCTGGTTATTTAGTCGCCACAATCAGGGCGAATTTGTCCTGCGTATTGAAGATACTGACTTAGAACGTTCAACTCAGGAAGCTATCGACGCCATTATGGACGGTATGAACTGGTTGAATTTAAATTGGGATGAAGGCCCTTATTATCAAACTAAACGTTTTGACCGTTATAATGATGTTATTGACCAAATGTTAGATGCGGGTACCGCTTATCGTTGTTATTGTTCAAAAGAGCGCCTAGAAGCGTTACGTGAAGAACAAATGGCAAATAACGAAAAGCCTCGGTACGATGGTTGCTGCCGTGATCATGCTCACAACCATACACCAGATGAGCCACATGTTGTTCGTTTTCGTAATCCACAAGAAGGTTCCGTTATTTTTGACGACAAAATTCGTGGACCAATTGAGTTTAGTAACCAAGAACTGGATGACTTAATCATTCGCCGTACTGATGGCTCCCCGACATATAATTTCTGCGTCGTAATTGATGACTGGGATATGGAAATCACTCATGTTATTCGTGGTGAAGACCATATTAATAACACACCCCGCCAAATCAATATTCTAAAAGCATTAGGCGCACCAGTGCCTGTGTATGCTCACGTGTCAATGATCCTAGGTGATGATGGTAAAAAACTGTCAAAACGCCATGGTGCAGTTAGCGTTATGCAGTATCGTGATGACGGTTATTTGCCGCAAGCGCTTCTTAATTATCTGGTACGTTTAGGTTGGTCTCATGGTGACCAAGAAATTTTCACCGTTGAAGAAATGAAAGAATATTTCAGCCTTGATGCAATCAGTAAATCAGCAAGTGCGTTTAACACTGAAAAACTGCAATGGTTAAACCACCACTATATCAATACGTTACCAGCAGAAGAAGTTGCAACCTATCTTGCATGGCATATTGAGCAACAAAATATTGATACCAGCACAGGTCCTCAATTAGTTGATTTAATCAAATTACTAGGTGAGCGTTGCAAAACATTGAAAGAAATGGCGGAATCTTGCCACTATTTCTACCAAGATTTTGAAGAGTTTGATGCTGATGCCGCGAAAAAACACTTACGACCTGTTGCTCGTCAACCTTTAGAAGTCGTAAAAGATAAGTTAGCTGCAATTACAGATTGGACAGCAGAAAATGTCCATCAGGCCATCGAAGCCACTGCAGCTGAGTTAGAAGTGGGTATGGGTAAAGTGGGTATGCCTTTACGTGTTGCGGTGACAGGTGCCAGCCAATCTCCAGGCCTTGATGTCACTGTTCACGCTATCGGCCAAGCCCGTTCAATCGCTCGTATTGAAAAAGCCTTAGCGTTTATCGCTGAGCGTGAAGCTTCGGCTCAATAATTTAAAATTTTCGGCCCCTAATTTATTGGGGGCCAGTTCTCTGCCCCCTCCTTTTCTTACTAAACTGATTGCAAAATGTTCTATATTTCAGCAATTAAACCTAAAACCCGATTATTTTATTGACACTCTAAGTTAGCTTGAATATGATGCATCCCGTCCAAAAGATTTTGTTTGGGGCTATAGCTCAGCTGGGAGAGCGCTTGCATGGCATGCAAGAGGTCAGCGGTTCGATCCCGCTTAGCTCCACCATCTAATTCCCTGTTAGATGGCACAATACAAAACATTTCGATTGGGGCTATAGCTCAGCTGGGAGAGCGCTTGCATGGCATGCAAGAGGTCAGCGGTTCGATCCCGCTTAGCTCCACCATCTTATTTCTCTTATGAATTATTCCCTGCTTCTGCTTTAATCCACTTTATAAATTCAATGATTTCAGGCCGTTCAATCACTTCGGGTAACATGACCAAATAATAGGCAAATCGAGCTGGCCATGGCTTATCAATCACTTGCATTAGCCGCCCATCTTCGATTTCCTGTATCGCGTACTCTTTTGGGACTAAGGCTAAACCTTGCCCTGCAATCGCAGCACGGATCAATAAATAATCATCATCAAATGCACTACCTCGTGTTGCTTGCTTATCATGTTCAACACCATGCACAGCTATCCTATCCTGAAGCTACCAGTCATCCAGAAGGCGCTCTTCGTTTAGCGGAGAAAATTGCGGCCTGGCGCGCCCTCATCCCTGAACATGACTTTAGGCCACATATGACAAATGAATGGATTGACCTTGTCGATGATCCTGATTTCCCACGCACTCCATTACGAGGAGGATTCACTCTACGAACAGGCCGTAACGGTTTGATTCAACTACTCGAAGAATGGCAAGCTGCGGGAGTTAACCATGCCGCGATTGGAATTCAATACTCTGAGCGCCCAGCTTTAGAAGTACTACAAGAAATAGCTGAAGAGGTTTTACCGCATTTCCCTAGCCACCAAGGGATCAAAAGCAGGCTCGTAGACTGGTAGTAATTTTGGCGTCTTCCCTCATTTTGTGGCTGACGCCAAACCTTGATTATTTTGCATCACTGCGCGGTATAACCACCATCAATAGGAATAAATGCCCCTGTTATAAAGCTACTCTCTTCTGATAACAAAAAAGCGACAACATTAGCAATTTCTTGCCGAGTAGCCATTCTACCCATTGGATGAGTTGAAGCCATCCATTGCTTCGTTTCCTGTGATAATACGCTAATATTCGGTGTTTCTACATAGCCGGGGCCAACCGCATTGATACGGATACCTTTTTGAGCGTTTTCTAAGGCTGCTGAACGCGTTAACCCCAGTACCGCATGCTTTGCTGCGGTGTAAGGTGCTATGCCCGCTATCCCTGTTACCCCATTGCAAGCTGATAAATTCACGATAGCTCCCCCACCACTGCGCAAAATCGCAGGAATACTGTACTTCAAACCATGAAATGTTCCTGTTATATCGGTCTCGATCACCTCATGCCAAGCCTCTAAAGGATAATCTTCAATATTGACGCCATGAGGCCCAGTGATCCCTGCATTATTCACCAAGTAGTGCAATGCACCGTATTGTTGCTCAATTTTTTCAACTGTTATTTTAAAGTCTTGTGCATTTGCGACATTCATTTTTATGGCATAGACACGTTGTCCTGTTGGGTCTATTTCTTTAGCGGCTTGTTGTAAAGCTACCTCATTACGCCCCGTAATTACCACTATCGCGCCAAGTGAATACAGCTTTTGTGCAATAGTGAAGCCGACACCTGTCGATGCCCCTGTTATAAGTGCAACTCGCTGATTAAATTTGCCCATAACTCACCTTGATTATAATTAACTTTAGTTAACTATAGTTAATTAACTAAAGTTAATCAACTGGTCGTCTTATTATTAAAATCAATATATACTCAATAGACTGAATATTACGGAATCATCATAATGCCAAATTCTCTAGAAGATGCGCTTTCGCTACTGCAATGTACGCTAGTTGCACGCAGAGTTAGCTTTACCCCTGAGCAAATAACTTGGGGTCAATATGATGTGTTAGAAATATTGAGATTAAAAGGGGATTTAACACCAAGTCAGTTAAGCCAATCTCTTGGCCTTTCTCGCCAAAATTTATCAAAATTTCTTCGAGTTTTGAAATCTTATGAATTTGTCGAGCAATATCAATCTGAAGAAGATAGACGGGAACTGATCACCCGTTTAACCGAAAAAGGGCATCATTTTTTGCAACGAGCCGCCACAGGACGTGCTGAAAATGCAGAAAAGGTCAAAGCCGCATTAACGCCCCAAGAACAAAAACTATTTATTACTTTAAGCCAGAAGATTACTCACGCACTGGGGCACGATTAACCTCGCTTTAAAGGCTTTACTAGCCCTTCTAAACCTTCTATTTTTAACCCTAGGGTCATCTCCATTAACTGCCCTAAACGTCCAGCAGGAAACTCTCCTTTCTTATAGAACCATAATAAATATTCTTCGGGTAAATCAATTAATACGCAGCCTTTATATTTACCAAATGGCATATAGGTATTGGCCATATCGATGAGATCTTGTTTTTCCATTATTAGTTCTCTTTTGTGTCAAAGCATAAAAAAACGGCGCTCATTTGAACGCCGTTTCTTAATTTAGCATGTTTTAGTGGATTACAAAACTAACCCAACAACGGCTGCGGATAAGAAGCTAACTAAGGTTGAACCATACAGTAATTTCAAACCGAAGCGAGCCACGGTATTACCTTGTTTCTCATCTAAGCCTTTAATCGCACCCGCAATAATACCAATGGATGAGAAGTTAGCGAAAGAAACTAAGAATACGGACAAGATACCAATAGAGCGCTCAGATAACCCACCAGCAATCGCTTGTAAGCCATCCATCGCAACGAATTCATTCGTTACCATTTTCACTGCCATAATTCCACCAACCTGTAAGGCTTCTTCAGCAGGAATACCGAGCATCCACGCAAACGGATAGAATACGTAACCTAACATAGTTTGGAAGTCGATACCGAATACAGCTGAGAAAATACCGTTAATCATTGCAATGAGGGCAATAAAACCAATTAACATCGCTGAAACGATAATCGCTACTTTAAACCCAGCAAGAATATATTCACCCAACATTTCAAAGAAGCTTTGCCCTTCATGCAGGTTGCTCATTTGAATATCTTCTTCACCTTCCGGTGGATACGGGTTAATCAGTGAGAGTACAACGAAAGTACCGAACATATTCAGAACCAATGCTGCGACCACGAAACGTGGTTCTAACATGGTCATGTATGCCCCAACGATAGACATAGATACCGTTGACATAGCTGTTGCGGCCATGGTGTACATTCTGCGATCTGACATCCGATTCAATTGGTCTTTATACGCAATAAAGTTTTCTGACTGACCCAATAACAATGAGCTGACTGCGTTAAATGACTCCAATTTACCCATACCATTCACTTTCGATAACACGGTACCGATGATACGGATCACGATAGGAAGAATTTTGACGTGCTGTAAGATCCCGATCAACGCAGAAATAAAGATGATTGGGCATAACACTTGTAAGAAGAAGAACGCTAAGTTGCCTTCAATCATACCGCCAAAAATAAATTTAGTCCCTTCTGCTGCATAGCCTAGCAAGTGGGTAAACACTCCTGCTACACCAAGAACAAATGATTCGCCAATATTCGATTTTAAGAACAGATAAGCTAATGCAATTTGAATAACCAGTAGTTGAACAACATAGCGAGGGCGGATCCCTCTACGGTTACTACTAGCTAAAATTGCAAGAGCAGCAATTACTACTAAAGATAAAACGAAATGCAGGATCGAGGTCATATGCGACTCCAACAAATTTAAGAATCAGTCTATGTGCATATTCTATGTAATAGACAACATTTAAATGAGACGGAGGTCACATTAATATGAAAGCTTACTAGGTGTATTTTGCAAAAAGAAGAAGGGGATCACGTTTCAACTATAACAATTCCTAGTATTCGCTTTTTTTGCACAGAAATTTTACTGAGAATTTAAGTTAAGACTTACAACAACCTGCGTACAAAATTGTTGCCTACAGAGATTGTAGGCAACTAAGCCAAATTGAATATAGTTCACTATTGAATATTCAGCAAACGAATCAATTCATTTTCATCAATAACACGTATGCCAAGTTCATTCGCTTTCGCTAATTTAGAACCTGCGGCCTCACCAGCAATCACCAAATCTGTTTTTTTAGAGACACTTCCTGAAACCTTTGCACCTAAAGCGACTAATTTGTCTTTGGCTTCATCACGCGTCAAGATACTCATTGACCCTGTTAGCACTACCGTTTTACCTGCAAATGGGCTATCGATTTCTGCACTGTTGACGACTTTCACTTCAGGCCAATGAATATTTGCCTTAGTCAGTAAATCTTCAATCACCGCTTGGTTATGAGGTTCGCGGAAAAAATTGACTACATGCTTCGCGACCACATGGCCAATATCTTGAACCGTTTTTAGTGACTCTTCATCTGCCGTCATCACGGCGTCAAGTGTGGTGTAATGCGCGGCTAAGTTTGCCGCTGTTGCCTCACCAACTTCACGAATTCCAAGGGCATAAATAAAACGAGCTAACGTCGTTTGTTTAGACTTATTGAGTGCATCAACCAGATTTTGTGCCGATTTCGGCCCCATTCTATCCAAGCCTGTTAAGATACCTGCACTTAATTGATATAAATCTGCTGGCGTTTTGACATACTCTTTTTCAACTAGTTGGTCGATAATTTTATCGCCCATGCCATCGACATCCATTGCTCTGCGTGAGACAAAATGTTTCAGTGCTTCTTTGCGTTGTGCCCCACAAATAAGCCCACCTGTACAGCGCGCTACCGCTTCGCCTTCGACTCGTTCGATATCAGAGCCACATACTGGGCAATGAGTTGGGAAAACAATTTCCCGGCTATCTGCAGGGCGGTTATCAACCACAACACTGACGATTTGCGGAATAACATCTCCGGCTCGACGAATAATAACTGTGTCACCAATATGCACGCCAAGGCGTTCGATTTCATCGGCATTGTGTAAAGTCGCATTGCTGACCACGACGCCTGCAACTTGCACAGGCTCTAAACGCGCGACAGGCGTGATAGCACCGGTACGCCCGACTTGAAATTCAACATCTTTTAATAATGTCACTTGTTCTTGCGCTGGAAATTTAAACGCGGTCGCCCAGCGAGGTGCTCGAGAAACAAACCCTAACTCTTCTTGAATCGCAATCGAGTTAACCTTAATAACCACACCATCGATATCAAAGCCAAGCTCAGGTCGAACTTGCTCAATTTCATGGTAAAAATCCAATACTGCCTGATGACCTACACGTAATTGAACATAATCACTAACCGGTAAACCCCATGCCTTGAATTGCATCAAACGGTCATAATGTGTATCCGGTAAAGTGCCTCCTTCCACAAGCCCCACACCATAACAATAAAAAGTAAGCGGCCTTTTGGCGGTAATACGTGGGTCTAATTGGCGTAAAGAACCTGCTGCTGCATTACGTGGGTTTGCAAAGACTTTGCCATCCGTTTTGCGTGCTTGTTCATTAAGCGCTTCAAAACCTTTTTGGGGCATAAAAACTTCCCCACGGATCTCAACGCGATCAGGAATATTGCTTCCCGTTAAACGCAATGGGATAGCGCGAATGGTTCGAACATTCGCAGTAATATTTTCGCCTACGGTTCCATCGCCCCGAGTCGCAGCCTGTACTAGCTCACCGTTTTCATACAGTAAACTGACCGCTAGCCCATCTAACTTGAGCTCACAACAAAAAGTCAGTTCTTGATGATTTTTCAAGCGATCTCTGACTCGCTTATCAAACGCAAGATAGCTTTCTTCATCAAAAACGTTATCTAGAGACAACATAGGAATTTCATGGCGTACGGTATCAAACGCAGCTAATGGTGCAGCACCAACACGTTGAGTCGGTGAATCACTGGTGACAAGTTCAGGATGCTGCGCCTCTATCTCTTTTAGACGTTGCATTAACTTGTCATATTCCACATCTGGAATTTCGGGCGCATCTAATACATGGTATTGATATTCATGATGACGTAACTGTTTTTTTAATTCGTCTATTTCTTGTTTGGTAGTCATGATTCACTCATACAGATAAAAAACCCCCAATAATGGGGGTTTTGTTCAACGTTTATTTAATTTAGTGTGTTTCTAATTCGTGCATGATACACCTCTATTTTTTGAGGTGTCAGCATTTTGCGTTCGTCATCAAGAACAACCCCTCCCGCATCTGATGCGATACGTTGAGCTGCTTGCAACATCAGTTTGAAATTTTGCCCTGCATCACCGTAAGACGGTACCATCATAAACATGGAAACCCCAGGGGTGGTAAAGTCAGCCATTGTCTCAGGGTCAAATGAGCCCGGCTTCACCATGTTAGCTAAGCTAAACAGCACAGGCCCTGTACCAGACGGATTCACATGACGATGGAATATTTTCATTTCCCCAAATTGGAAACCGGCTTGTAAAATACTCTGCAGTAACAATTCACCTTGAAGTTCTTGTCCTTGAAGAGCGGCTACGTGAAGTACCAGGACTGTCTCCTTGCTACTTGTTGTAGCAGAATTTTCCTGCGGCTCAGCTTTCTTCTCAATATGCTGCGTCTCTTGTTCATAGGTACTCGGCTGAGGCTCTTCGCTCAATTTAGTTGAATCAATATGCGGCTCAGCGGCAGTACCAATGACTGGCTGAGTACGAACTTCTGGCTCAATTGCCACTTCTTCACTCATATTAATGGTGAGCTGCTCAGGTACATGAACAGGTTCAGTTCGTTGGTGCATCGTAAGCTCATTATGAACTGGCGATTTAGCCTCTGGCTGCATATTCATAATAATGTCAGGTTCAACCGATGCCTGTGGCTGTATATTAGGTTCAACTGGAGACTCATTTTTTACCGGATATACAGGCTCAGTCGCAGCGGAGTGAACAGGCGCTTGCTGAGTAGGTTGATTTTCAGTAAATAATGCAGAATCATCATATTCTGATGAATTCTCTTGCATATCGTTTTTTCTACGTTTTACGGGTCTATCGCGAAATAACTTTGAGCGCTCTTTACGGCTGGTCCATAAACCATGCAGTAATAAAGCGACAATCGCTATCGCACCTACGACCACTAATATCAGACGCAAATCCTGCATCGCTGCTATCTCTAGTTGATGAATGATAATGCCAACACGGCGGAAACTACCCTAAGATTATTTCTCAATGGCTCTAAGTGCAACCCCCAGAACGATTTTCTTACAAGAAAGAGAATATTCCGCTTTCATTTGCTGCTTTTTTAAGCGAATAATGGCTAGTCAGCCTAATTTCATATCTATATGATACATGGTCAACCGAAAAGGAGAGAACAAGAAGTATGACCCAATCGACATTTTCGACACAAAAAGACCATTCCGGTTTTTATTATTTTACACAAGGCTGGAGATTAATCACTCGTCCCGGTATTAAACGTTTTGTTATTTTGCCCCTATTAGCCAATATTTTATTCTTAGGCGGCGCATTTTGGTGGTTATATACCAAGCTTGGTGGCTGGATAAACCAAGTGATGAGTTACGTTCCTGACTGGCTACAATGGCTCGACTATGTTATTTGGCCAATCGCCGTTATCTCAATACTGCTTGTATTTACCTATTTCTTTAGTACGGTTGCTAATATTATCGCGGCGCCTTTTAACGGTTGGCTATCAGAGAAACTCGAAGCTGAGCTAACGGGTAAGCCATCACCAGATACGGGTGTGGCTGAGTTATTAAAAGATGTCCCTCGTATGATAAAACGCGAGTTTGTCCGAATCGGCTACTACTTACCTCGTGCTATTGGGTTATTAATCCTATTTTTCATACCTGGTATTGGCCAAACTGTCGCTCCGGTACTGTGGTTTTTATTTGGTGCTTGGATGATGTCAATCCAATATTGCGATTACCCGTTTGATAATCACCGTGTTGGTTTCAGTGAAATGAAGCAAGCACTTGCCAAAGAACGGATGAGAAATGTTCAATTTGGTGGCGTTGTTAGCCTGTTAATGATGGTGCCTTTTGTCAACTTAGTGATCATGCCTGTTGCCGTCTGTGGTGCAACATTGATGTGGGTTGACCGCTATCGTGACCGTTACGCACGCTACTAATATATCAATTGTTATATATCAGTCATTGCGCAGGTTTATCACCTGCGCTTTTCTTTCATCGAATACTTCACCTATTTTCAGCAAAATTTCTTAGAACAATTGGATCTAAAATAGCATTACGTTATAAGCTTATACTCAAATCATATTTGCATTAATTTGTTCTTAACGTATGTTGAATCCATCTCATTATTTCATTAATACCGATTACATTACTGGCTAACCGATTTTTAAGGATATCCCATGAGCAAAATTTATGATGATAACTCGTTGACCATTGGCCACACCCCTCTTGTCCGTTTAAAACATTTTGGTAATGGCAATATTTTAGCGAAAGTGGAATCTCGCAACCCAAGCTTCAGTGTTAAGTGCCGTATTGGTGCGAACATGATTTGGGACGCAGAGAAAAAAGGTATCC
Source organism: Providencia sp. PROV141 (assembly GCF_028481645.1). NCBI lineage: Bacteria > Pseudomonadati > Pseudomonadota > Gammaproteobacteria > Enterobacterales > Morganellaceae > Providencia > Providencia sp. PROV141. Next base: position 213,102 of record NZ_JAMPPR010000014.1, read on the forward strand.
TAAATAAAGACAAAGAATTAGTTGAGCCAACCAGTGGTAATACAGGAATAGCTTTAGCCTATGTCGCTGCGGCAAGAGGTTATAAATTAACTTTGACCATGCCTGAAACCATGAGTATTGAGCGTCGTAAACTGCTCAAAGCATTGGGCGCCAACCTCGTTTTAACCGAGGGAGCAAAAGGCATGAAGGGTGCAATAGCTAAAGCTGAAGAGATAGTGAATAGCAACCCTAAAAAATACCTATTACTTCAACAATTTAATAACCCAGCAAACCCTGAAATTCATGAAAAAACCACAGGGCCTGAAATTTGGGAAGATACCGATGGCAATGTAGATGTTGTGGTCGCAGGTGTCGGTACAGGTGGGACAATTACTGGTATTGCAAAATATCTGAAAAATACCAAAGGTAAAGATGTAACTATCGTCGCAGTTGAACCCGAAACATCCCCTGTCATTACCCAAGCTTTGGCGGGTGAAGAAATTAAGCCGGGTCCTCACAAAATACAAGGGATCGGTGCAGGGTTTATTCCGGGTAACTTAGATTTAAAATTGCTTGATAAAGTCATTCAAATCAGTGATGACGAAGCGATTAAAACCGCACGCGAACTGATGGAAAAAGAAGGTATTCTCGCAGGGATTTCATCGGGTGCTGCTATTGCTGCTGCCACTAAGATTGCCGCTGACCCTGCTTATAAAGGCAAAAATATTGTCGTTATTTTACCTTCTTCAGGTGAGCGTTATCTGTCAACTGTCCTGTTTGCTGACATTTCTGCTGAATAACATAATTTCGTTACAATATCGTTAAAAAAGCACCTAAATGGTGCTTTTTTTGTGGCATGGATCAAACTTTAGCACGGATGGAGATGATTTCTAATTCGGGGTTTAGTATTAAACATAGTAATTATTTTGCACCTCGAAATTAATCACTTTTTAGCCAATCTCTAGGCCAAGTAAAATAATTTGCCAACGAGAAAAAGTTACGAGTTCGCAAAAAAACAGAAAAAGGGTTGATACCGCACAAAGTAGGAAACCTTTTTCCAAGTTAATAATCTAACTTATACGCAAACCTAGTCTATTTCATCTACAATTGGCTGGGTAATTAAAAAAACGAAAGTTATTGAGGAAATACTATGTTTCAGCAAGAAGTTACTATTACGGCACCAAATGGTCTACATACTCGTCCTGCAGCTCAATTCGTAAAAGAAGCAAAAGCATTCTCTTCCGACATTTCTTTAATTTCTGGCGGTAAATCCGCTAGCGCGAAAAGTTTGTTTAAATTACAAACCTTAGGCCTAACACAAGGCACAGTAGTGACAATTTCTGCTGAAGGCGAAGATGAAAAAGAAGCCGTTGAGCATTTAGTTAAACTGATGGGCGAATTAGAATAATTTCGCAGGAAAATAGCATTTACTGATTTCATTCAATGTCCCTGAGTGATGTCATTCGGGGACATTTGTATAATCAGCTATATTCATTGTCGTCTCTGCAACATCAGAACTCCCAGCACTAGCAGCAGTAAGGTAATATTATGATTTCAGGAATTTTAGTATCCCCGGGTTTTGCTTTTGGTCAGGCTTTAATCCTCAAAGAAGATCCTATCGTTGTTAGCACAAAAAAAATCGCTGACGATCAGGTTGATAAAGAAATTGCTCGTTTTATTGAGGGCCGTAACAAATCAGCCGAACAACTCAATTTGATTAAAGAGAAAGCCGAAAAAAATCTTGGAGCCGAAAAAGCTGAGATTTTTGAAGGTCATATCATGCTGCTGGAAGATGAAGAGCTGGAGCAAGAAATTGTTTCTTTAATCAAAGGTGATAAAAAAACGGCAGATGCAGCTGCATATTCCGTTATTGAAGACCAAGCCCAAGCACTTGAATCTCTTGACGATGAATATCTTAAAGAGCGTGCTGCTGACGTACGCGATATTGGTAAACGTTTATTAAAAAATATCTTAAATATTCCTATCGTTGATTTAAGTGCAATCAGCGAAGAAGTTATTTTAGTCGCTGCGGATTTAACCCCTTCAGAAACCGCACAGCTGAATTTAGATAAAGTATTAGGGTTTATTACTGATTTAGGTGGCCGTACATCGCATACCTCAATTATGGCGCGTTCTCTCGAGTTACCTGCCATTGTCGGCACGAGCGATGCCACCAGCAAAATTAAAAATGGCGATTTCATTGTGTTAGATGGTGTCAACAACACTATCCACTTGAATCCATCTGAAGCCGAAATCGATAAACTAAAAGCCTTCCGTGATGAATATCTTCAAGAAAAAGAAGAGCTCGCAAAATTAAAAGATTTGCCAGCTATCACCCTTGATGGTCATCAAGTTGAAGTTTGTGCCAACATTGGTACCGTACGTGATGTTGCCGGTGCAGAACGCAATGGCGCAGAAGGCGTTGGCCTCTATCGTACTGAATTTTTATTCATGGATAGAGACTCTCTTCCTACTGAAGAAGAACAATTTCAGGCGTATAAAGCAGTTGCAGAAGCAATGGGCAGCCAAGCCGTTATTGTCCGCACTATGGATATCGGCGGTGATAAAGACCTGCCATACATGAATTTGCCGAAAGAAGAGAACCCATTCCTCGGCTGGCGTGCAATTCGTATTTGTCTTGATCGCAAAGAAATCTTACACTCACAATTAAGAGCTATTTTAAGAGCCTCTAAATTTGGTAAACTGCGTATTATGTTCCCAATGGTCATTTCCGTTGAAGAAGTTCGTGAACTAAAAGCAGAGCTAGAAATGCTAAAAGCTCAGTTACGTGAAGAAGGTAAGGCTTTTGACGAGTCAATTGAAGTCGGTGTGATGGTTGAAACGCCAGCAGCCGCTGTTATTGCTCGCCATTTGGCAAAAGAAGTTGATTTCTTTAGTATTGGGACGAACGATCTCACTCAATACACTTTAGCGGTCGACCGTGGTAATGAACTGATTTCTCATCTTTACAACCCGATGTCACCTGCTGTCCTAAACTTAATTAAGCAAGTGATCGATGCATCACACGCTGAAGGTAAATGGACTGGGATGTGTGGGGAGTTAGCTGGAGATGAGCGTGCAACCTTATTGCTACTTGGCATGGGGCTGGATGAATTTAGTATGAGCGCAATTTCAATTCCACGTATCAAAAAGTTAATTCGCAATGCGAGCTTTACTGATACTCAAGCTTTGGCTGAACAAGCACTTGCTCAACCAACAGCGGATGAATTGATGAAACTTGTAGATACCTTTATCCAAGAAAAAACGTTATGCTAAGAACAGCACATTAGTTCGGTCCCATATAAAACGATTAGGAGAAGGTCCATGGGTCTGTTTGACAAACTGAAATCACTCGTTTCGGAAGACAAAAGTAGCAGTGGCAGTATTGAGATTATCGCGCCTTTATCGGGCGAAATTGTCAATATTGAAGATGTTCCAGACGTTGTGTTCGCAGAAAAAATTGTTGGTGATGGTATTGCGATTAAACCCGCAGGTAACAAAATCGTTGCCCCTGTAGACGGTACAATTGGTAAAATTTTTGAAACTAACCATGCGTTTTCTATTGAATCAGATGATGGCATAGAACTATTTGTTCACTTCGGTATTGATACTGTTGAGCTTAAAGGTGAGGGTTTTAAACGCATCGCCGAAGAAGGCCAAGCAGTGAAAAAAGGTGATTTAATCATTGAGTTTGATTTAGCGCTATTAGAAGAGAAAGCAAAATCAGTTCTAACTCCAGTTGTCATTTCTAATATGGACGAAATCAAAGAGCTAAACAAACTGACAGGCTCAGTGACAGTGGGTGAAACTGTCGTCATGCGTATTAAGAAATAACTCAACTACCCATATTTAGCTTAAACCATCAGGCTTGCCTGATGGTTTTTCATTGATGGGGCACTTTATTGCACGCCAGTGGCAATCAAATTTACTCACCCATTAAATACGCCTGTTGATAAATAGCGGTCTCCTCGGTCGCAAATGACTGCCACAATCACCGCTCCCCGGTTAGCTTGAGCCACTTTTAAAGCACCAGCAACCGCACCACCTGAGCTCACACCACAAAAGATACCTTCGACCTTCGCTAAGGCTCTCATGGTTTCCTCGGCTTCTTGCTGGTTTATATCCAGTACGCTATCAACTAATGAACCATCGAAGATGCCGGGCAAGTAACCCGGTGACCAGCGCCTGATACCCGGAATTTGGCTTTTTTCAGCAGGTTGTAAGCCAACAATGTGCACGTCCGCTGACTGGGATTTTAAATAGCGGCTAACCCCTGTAATGGTCCCTGTTGTTCCCATACTCGACACAAAATGGGTAATAGCGCCATTAGTTTGCTGCCAAATTTCAGGACCCGTTGTTTTAAAATGGGCTAATGGGTTATCAGGGTTATTAAATTGGTCTAAAACTTTCCCCTCTCCTCGCTGCTCCATTTCTTTAGCGAGATCCCGTGCACCTTCCATACCGACAGCCGTACTGACTAAGATAAGTTCTGCACCATAAGCTTGCATTGAGGCTTGTCGCTCTTTACTCATGTTATCAGGCATGAGTAATTTTAATTTGTAGCCTTTTACTGCAGCTATCATCGCGAGGGCAATACCGGTATTACCGCTAGTTGCTTCAATTAGCGTATCACCTGGCTTAATTTCACCCCGTAATTGCGCTTCATTAATCATTGAAAATGCCGCACGATCTTTTACCGAGCCCGCAGGGTTATTACCTTCAAGTTTTACCCAAATTTCAGCGTCAATCCCTTGTGTTAAACGCTGAAGTTTTACTAATGGGGTATTACCGATAAACTGTTCCAGAGCCGACACTTTACCATCCTTATAATTTTTATATATAAATAAGAAACAATAGAAATAAGATATTACCCCAATATTGATATGTGAAAATTGAAATCTCTTCACATTGATATTAGAAAAATAGATTATCTTAATTACCATTTCTGATATAGCTAATTGATATATTATATTACAATAAGTTTATAGAATTACCAGTTATATTTCGCATAGAAATATAACGATTAACACAATAATATCAATGCGTTATATGGAGATTTAAATATAGAAAGGATTAGACTATATATTTTAAATATAAAGTCTAATTATCGATGATAATACCTAGAAAGTAATAGAGCAAATAACACCAATAATATTGTGTATTAGTGTTATAAATTATTGAATTTTATATTCATGCACTTTCAGCAAGCTGGGGAAAAATTAACGCCTGCTCCCCCTGATAAATCTTTGCCTGCTGGCTGCCTAAAAAATAACGTTCACCTCGAGTGGGTATTGTTTTTTCAGACTGCCAAATCACTGACAACGGCTCTTTCCCCCAACCTAGCGGTTGAACGGTTAATTGCCAAAAATGCCCTCTTGGCCCCGATTCAGTGACCCTTACAGGTAAACGGTGCTGCTCATCCACTTCAGACTGCAATGAGATATCCCAAGGTCGTAAAAATACGTCAACTTCACCTTGTTGAACACTGGTATGGTTCAGTGGGAAATCATAGCCACCGATATTTAATGTTGAACCTTTGATATGGGCAGAGATTTGGTTAACTTCCCCCATAAATTCAAGGACAAATCGTGTTTCTGGCCGCTGCCATATATCACTCGGTGTGCCAACTTGCTCAATATGACCTTGGCTCATCACCACAACTCTGTCTGCAACTTCCATGGCTTCTTCTTGATCATGAGTCACAAAAACACTGGTAAATTTTAATTCATCATGTAATTGACGTAGCCAACGGCGTAATTCAATACGTACTTGTGCATCGAGCGCCCCAAAAGGCTCATCTAATAATAAAATTTGCGGATCAACGGCTAAAGCCCTTGCTAATGCTACACGCTGTTTTTGTCCCCCTGAAAGTTGTGCAGGGTAACGTGAAGCCAAATGACCCAGTTGAACCATCTCCAGCAATTTTGTTACTTTATCTTTAATAGCCTGAGCTGATGGGCGCTGTTTTCTTGGTAAGACAGTCAAACCAAAGGCCACATTATCAAACACTGTCATATGGCGAAATAATGCATAGTGTTGAAATACAAAGCCAACATGCCTATCTTTAGCATGGATTTTACTGACATCGTGACCATGAAAACGCAATAGCCCCTGACTTTGTTGCTCAAGCCCTGCAATAATACGCAATAAGGTTGTTTTACCTGAACCGGAAGGCCCTAATAGGGCAACCATTTCACCCGATGCAATATCCAGTGAAATATCGTTGAGTACTTGGGTTTTACCAAATAATTTACCGATTTTTTCAATTTCAATACTCATGATTAATGGACTCCTGATTCAGATTGCTGGCGACTCAAATGCCACTGCAATGCACTTTTAAGTATTAAGGTGATAATTGCCATTAGTGCGAGGATCCCTGCGGCCGTAAATGCGCCCACCGTATTATAATCCTGATGCAGTAATTCAACTTGCAACGGTAAGGTGTATGTTTCACCGCGAATAGCCCCAGAAACCACCGAAACCGCACCAAATTCACCGATCGCGCGGGCGTTAGTTAGAACTACCCCATACAATAATGCCCAGCGGATATTGGGTAATGTCACACGCCAAAACATCTTCCATCCTGAGGCCCCTAGTAAAACCGCCGCCTCATCTTCTTGGCTACCCTGACTTAACATTAGCGGGACTAGCTCACGTACCACAAAGGGGCAAGTGACAAAAATAGTCACCAATGCCATACCGGGCCATGAAAACATCAGTTGGATGTCAAAACCTTCAAGCCATCCACCAAACCAACTGTTTGAGCCATAAAAAAGTAAGTACAGCAAACCCGCCACAACAGGTGAAACCGCAAACGGAATATCAACTAGGGTTAGTAATAATTGGCGACCAGGAAACTGAAATCGCGTCACTAACCACGCCATCATGGTACCAAAGACTAAATTTACCGGGACCGTAATTAAAGCAATTAATACTGTTAAACCAATGGCATGTAGCATATCAGGGTCTGCCAAATTCAGTAAAACGGCATCTAACCCTTTTTGAAAAGCTGTAATAAATATCCAAACAATTGGAATAACTAATAGTAAAAATGAAAACAATAAACCTATCGCAATTAATAGCCATTTCCCCCAGTTAATTTGGGTACGACTAGCCGTATGAATGGGGGTAATTTGCGCCATTACTTGCCTCCTAACCGTTTACCGAAGCGGCTTTGTACTAAATTGACACTAAATAACAGTAACAATGAAACCGCTAAAATAACTGAGGCGACAGCACTGGCGGCCGGGTAATCAAATTGCTGTAACTGACTAAAAATCATTAATGAAACAACCTCGGTTTGCCATGCAATATTACCCGCAATAAATATAATGGCGCCAAACTCACCTAAACTACGTGTAAAGGATAAAACTGTTCCGGCTAATAAGGCGGGTGAAAGCTCCGGCAATACCACTCGGCGAAAGGTTTGCCAACGGCTAGCTCCTAGGGTCTGAGCAGCCTCTTCGTACTCAGGACCGAGCTCTTCCAACACTGGTTGAACCGTACGCACAACAAACGGAATACTGGTAAATGCCATTGCAACCGCAATTCCCAACCAAGTATTAACAACTTTAATATCAAACTGGTGCAGATATTGCCCATACCATCCCGAGGTTGCAAACAAGGTTGCTAATGTCAGCCCCGCCACAGCGGTAGGTAATGCAAAGGGTAAATCCACTAAACCATCTAAAAATAAACGCCCAGGAAAGCGATAACGCGTTAAAATCCAAGCTAATAACATGCCAAATACTGCATTAAACAAACTTGCGACTAACGCTGACAGTAACGTCACTTTATACGCCGCAACCACTTGCGGATAGCTTATGACGGCCCAATACTGCTGCCATGTCATTTCTGATAACTGAATTACCAATGCGCTCATGGGTAATAATAATATCAAACAGGTATAAAATAGACTGCTACCTAGCGTTAGCCCGAAACCTGGCAAAAAGCGCTTTCCTGAACGATTCATTAACGGCGCCCTTCTGCCATTAATTTGTCAAATTCTCCTCCAGTGGAGAAATGAACATCCATCACTTTTGGCCAGCTCTCAAATTGAGATTCAACCGTAAACAGCTGAGTTTCAGGAAATTTATCCTTATTCGCATTCATTACCGCTTTATCATTCACCCGATAATTATACTGAGTGATGATTTCTTGAGCCTGCGGACTATAGAGATAATTTAAGTAAGCTTTAGCGATGTCTTCAGTCCCATTTTTTTGTACATTTTTGTCGACCCAAGCAACAGGAAACTCTGCTAAGATATCCACTGGTGGCACAATAACTTCATAGTCTGACTCACCATACTGAGAGCGAATATTATTCACTTCAGATTCAAAGCTAATCAGGACGTCACCAAGCTCCCGCTCAATAAATGATGTTGTTGCACCACGCCCACCGGTATCAAATACCTCGACATTTTTCAAAAACTGTTTCATTTGCTCACGGGTTTTCGCTTTATCACCTTTATTTTCTTGGTTAAAAGCCCCCCATGCTGCAAGGTAGGTATAACGGCCATTTCCGGAAGTTTTTGGATTCGGAAAGATTAATTTGACATCTTCACGGACTAAATCATCCCACGTTTTAATTCCTTTAGGATTTCCTTTGCGCACTAAAAACGCCATGGTGGAATAATACGGTGAGCTATTATTTGGTAAGCGAGCTTGCCAGCCTGCTGGGATCAAATTGCCTTTATCATGCAAAATTTGTACATCGGTGACTTGGTTGTAGGTCACCACATCTGCTTTTAGCCCTTGTAAAATCGCCAAGGCTTGCTTTGATGAACCTGCGTGTGATTGCTTGATGGTTAATTTGTCATCAGGGTGAGCTTCATTCCACTGTTTTTCAAATGATGGGTTCAACGCCACAAATAATTCACGAGCAATATCATAAGAACTGTTAAGCAGTTCAGCTGCAATTAGTGGCGAGCTACCGAGTAATGAGACCGTTGCCAAACTCGCGAGTGCCGTTTTTTTCAAAAATGATTTTTTCATTCCACACCTGTTCGTAACTAAACCCAAATGACTAAGATTAAAACCACTGTATCTGTTTTGGTTATAACTGGGTAGCTATCAATCACCTTTTTATATATCAAATTGGAATAACAAAGAAATGAACGTCATAAGCAGAAAAATTAACTGATATTTTAATTAGTTAGCGATATGAATATTACTCAATGGAGGGGCATTCTATAAGTTAAATCATTACTAGGTAGTAAGTAAGCATTAATGATAACGGGTTAATAATAATAGAATAAATACAAATCATTATGTTTAAATTGCTAAGTATAAACAGTTACTCTAAATAATTTGTGTTACAGCTAGGCGGCAAGGAAGATTAGCCCTAGGAGCATACAATAGTATGTGACTAGGGTAATCTTACGTAGCCAACAACGCTGTAACGCAAAGAATGACGAGTAACGCTACAGAGACGTCAATGTCTCAATCGACGGAGCATAGTAATAACTGCCCGAAACCGCTTTCGTCATACGTAGTAAATCATCGTATTTACCGTCTTTTTCACCAAACATGCTTAATAATTGCTGCTCGATGTTGTGTAATCTTGCACAATAAGCCACAAAGAATAAGCCATGCTTACCGCTTGCTGTTCCATATGGCAAGCTGTGACGCATGACTTCAAGCTCTTCACCTTCTTCTTCAATAACCACACGGGAAACATGAGAGGTAACATTACGAGCATCTTCGTCCAGCTCAATACTGTCTTTTTTCGTCCGACCAATCATTTTCTCTTGTTCATGTTCCGAAAAACGATCCCATTTTCTTAAATCGTGTTCATAGCGTTGGACTAAAACATAGCTTCCGCCTTTATCTTCACCGTCTTCGATTAATGTGACTTCCGCAATTTCTTCCCCTTGCGGATTTTCGGTTCCATCAATAAAACCACTTAAATCTCTATCATCTACCCAACGGAAGCCATGAATTTCTTCAACCACAGAGATAGATTTACCAAATGCTTTTAAAGCCGCCTGTGCTAATGAAAAGTTAATATCGTGGCGCAGTGATTGAATATGAATAAACATATCCCGTTGAGTGGCAGGAGCGAGTCCTTTACCTAGCGTGTGAAATGGTTTCAATTCAGGGGCACTATTTGCCTTACCGAGCTGTTTCCAGATGTCAGAGCCAAACGCGATAACCGCGCCGAGGCGATCATCTGGGTATTGCGCTTGTAATTTGGTTAAAGCCTCGACAAAGCTTTTACATCCAGACTTGACTTCATCCAGAGATCCCTCTAGCACTTGCGCTTCAATAAAAATACCAAAACGGCTATGTTCTTTCAAAATACCACTTTGAGAATGAGACATACGGTAAACCTCGTAAAATGAATATGTTATATAACCTATTTCTTATATAAAACGATATTAATATCCTATCTTATCGTCATGATGTTCACCTTGTTTTAACGCAAGGGAATATAGGTTTCAGGTCTATTATAAGAAAGAAAATTTAAGAAAGGGGAAATTTCTTTGAAAACAACGAAAAAGAAGTATTAGTGGGAAGATATCGCCAGTCTGAATAGGCCCGACGATATCATTAACGAAATAAAACTATTTATGCCAAATAATTTGTGAGATTTGCCATGTTTTTAGGTCATTATCGGAAGGCATTAAGTCTTCTGGCCCTTGCCATTTACCCGTAAAACGGTAAACCACTTTACTTGATTGCGGTGAATTACATTCAATAGTCGGAACGTCATTGACCCGCTCACCTAAACCACAAATACCGAAGGCTTTTTGGTAAATTTCGCTAAATTCAGTGCCAACTGCAGGCCCCCATTCGGTGACGATATTCGGGTCATTCACTGTTATACGTGATACATAACCGTGCTCAGGGCCGACTATTTCTAATTTTACTTCATTGTCATCCATACCTTGGAAAACTGTGACCACATTCCCACTTTCCATTTGCATACCGCTGCGTAATGTATAGCGGTCACTAAGTTGTTTCTTAATGATATCCGCTTGCATTGGTGTAAAACTTGTCACTTGACCAAGCCCAGAGCTAGAAACCACCAGAGGTCCACTAAACCAAGTCGATGGCGAAAAAACCTTTACACCCGCACACCCTGATAACAAGGCAGCTCCACAGAGTAGAGAAACCTTCAACAACGGCGATAATCCATTATTACTGTTCAACTTTGCATGTTGGGACATATCATCCTCTTTTATGAGTCGCATAATGCATATTGTGACAATCTATTTACTAAAACATTCCCATGGAAAGTTAAATAAATAGTCAATTAACTTAAAAATCCGTTTCGTGCGTTAATTTTTTCGAATAAATCAAACGTTCAGGTTGTTCTTCTTCATACAACATTTTTTCAAACATGCAGATAGCAGCATCAGACTCTTCACTCACTAATAATTCTATTCTTCCGCAGCCTCTGGCTATCAGTTTTTTTTCTAGTCGACTCACTAATGCATTAGCAATACCACGGCCACGATATTCAGGATGAACGGCAAGATAAACAGCGGTGCCACGGATGCCATCGTAGCCCCCCATAATAGTACCGACAACTTCACCGGCAACTTCAGCCACTAAAAATAAGTCTGCCCCACACTGTAATTTGCGTTCAATATCGAGTTCAGGATCTCCTGAAAACTCATTGAGAGCACAACGCTCCCATAAGGTCAGGACGTCTTCATAATCACTTTGCCGAAAGACTCGTATTTCCATCTCATTTGCCTACTTAAGCTAATCTTTCTGCCATTATCTCTGCTTTTGCAACACAATCAATATTCAATATGCCTTTCTTCGAGCAAAAGGGTATACTTTAACCATTATTTATTTGCTATGGTTCTATTATAAAACAATGAATTACCCAGATATTGATCGCGTAAAAGCCTATTTGCAGAGCTTGCAAGAGACTATTTGCCAAAAAATTACTGAACTAGATGGTAAGCAAACTTTTCTAGAACAAACATGGGAACGAGCTGAAGGTGGTGGCGGTCGCAGCCGAGTACTAACTAAAGGGGCATTATTTGAACAAGCCGGGGTTAATTTCTCGCATATTAAAGGAGAAAAGTTACCTGCATCAGCCTCCGCACATCGGCCCGAGCTTGCTGGCCGTAGCTTCCAGGCAATGGGCGTCTCTCTTGTTATTCACCCTCTGAATCCTTACATTCCAACTACCCATGCCAATGTTCGTTTCTTTATCGCTGAAAAAGAAGGTTGTGAGCCCGTTTGGTGGTTTGGTGGCGGTTTTGATTTAACCCCTTTCTATGGTTTCCATGAAGATATCATCCACTGGCATACCGTTGCTCGTGATCTATGTCGCCCTTATGGCACTGATGTATATCCTAAATATAAAAATTGGTGCGATGAATACTTTTTCCTGAAACATAGAAATGAACCTCGTGGTGTTGGTGGACTATTTTATGATGACCTTAACCAAGGTGGTTTTGAGTCTTGTTTTAGCTTCACTCAAGCGGTGGGTAATGGTTTTTTAGATGCTTATGTCCCGATTGTTGAAAAACGCCGAGATCATGTATGGGGTGAAAGAGAGCGTCAATTCCAATTATATCGTCGCGGCCGCTACGTAGAATTCAACTTAGTATGGGATAGAGGTACATTATTTGGCTTACAAAGCGGAGGCCGCACAGAGTCAATTTTAATGTCAATGCCACCGATTGTTCGCTGGGAATACGACTATCATCCCGAACCTAGTAGCCCAGAAGCTGCCCTCTATACTGAATTTTTAGTCTTAAATAAAGAGTGGGTTTCGCCATAATTAATAACACTGGTTTATAAATTAAGGTAGAAAGATAACCGTTCTACCTTTCTAACATAAAATAACAATAATTAATTTTAAAGCTTAAATATCAGGTAGTTACAAAACAATCACGACAGATTATGATTCCATTTCACCCAACTGAATGGAGTTGTAATATGAATCAAATTTTAGGCCGTTCATTATTATCACCTTGTTTATTAGCAAGTTTAGTCACTAAATCAGGCCATACAGACTTAAAATCAACGCTCACGCATATCAATGATATTATGAGCCGAACCTATTCACATGAAGATGCATTACTCCACCGCAATAACCTTTCAGCTTGCCCTATAGATATGATAGGAAAGCGTTATAATCGCTTTATTCGCGATGCTCAACGCCCTGTCCCACATAAAAATCACTGGCATTCCGACCTGCCAATTTGTGAACGTTCAGGACTTCCACCTGATAGCCATATGCCACATGATGACTACGCGGTGATTATGCGCGAAGAAGATACTCATGCACCATCAGAACCAGCGGGGCAAGTATTTAATTCAATTGGCGTTATCCGTACTTTTTTTAAGGAAAAATTAAATATTGACCAAATTTTTGGCTGTTCTGCTGATATTAATGCGGTTATCCATTATGGAACAAACTACGCTAATGCATTTTGGAATTCTCAAGCTATTTTCTTTGGTGACGGGGATGGAATCGTTTTTGGCCCATTCTATAATGACATCGATATAATCGCTCACGAACTGGCTCACGGCTTTATTAGTTCAAAAGCTGATTTTAGATACACTTACCAGTCTGGTGCTCTCAATGAGTCTGTCGCAGATGTGCTTGGGATTATGGTGAAACAATATTTAAATAATGAAACAGCCGATGCTTCTAATTGGTTGCTAGGCGAAAATTTATTTATTGACCAAATAAACGCACCGGCACTACGTTCTATGATAAATCCAGGGGATGCTTATTATCTTTCTGACGATGTTAGAGACCCACAAGTTGGTCATATGTCTCAATATCAGGATTTACCTATTTTTATTGATAATGGCGGCGTGCATATTAACTCAGGCATTCCAAATAGAGCCTTTTACCTATTAGCTAAGAGTCTTGGAGGTTATACATGGGACATCGCCGGTAAAATTTGGCTTGAAGCTGTGTCTGACAACAAAGTGACAAAAAAGGCAACATTTATCGAATTTGCTGATGCAACGATCCGTGCTGCTAAGAAATTATTTGATGATAATATCGCGCAAAAAACACAGCAAAGCTGGTTAGATGTTGGATTAGTTGTAAAACTGCAATAATTTATATAAACAGTATTAAACTAATTTAAGATTAATTTTTCTATAAAACATAAAGGCCGATAATAAAGAGCTTAAAACAACTCTTTTATTCAGCCTTATTAATCAAACCTGCACGTTAACGTTTTTTCTTTTTTCTGCCTGGTTGTGTAAACTTTTTACGTGTCGGGTTTTCTGGTTTTACTTTAGGTTTACTTGGCGAATTCTGCTTTGTATTACTTTTGTTAGCAGAAGCTGACTTCTGTGGCTTTTTCAATTTTACATCTGATTCAGATTTTTCCATCATATCAAATAATTCAATCAGTTCATCATCTGTTAAATCACGCCACTCCCCGACAGGAATGCCTGTTAACTTAACATTCATGATGCGAACACGTTCAAGTTTAGTGACTTCAAAACCAAAGTGCTCACACATACGACGAATTTGACGGTTCAACCCCTGTACAAGGGTAATTCTAAAAACAAAAGGGGCCTCTTTCTTGACCTTACATTTTTTCGTCATTGTACCAAGAATGGGTACTCCAGCCCCCATTCCACGAATAAAGTCATCTGTTACGGGTTTATTGACAGTGACTAAATACTCTTTTTCATGAGAATTGCCTGCCCGTAAAATTTTATTCACCAAATCCCCATGGTTGGTGAGAAAAATTAGCCCTTGAGAGTCTTTATCTAAGCGGCCAATCGGGAAAATTCGGGTACTATGATTAACATAATCAACAATATTATCTTTTTCACCACTCTCTGTCGTACTAACAATACCGACAGGCTTATTAAGTGCGATTAACACTAAATCTTCTTCATTACGCGGTTCGATTAATTGCCCATTAACTTTTACCACGTCACCAGAAAAAACTTGGTCGCCAATTCCTGCACGCTTACCATTAATAAATACATTACCCTGTTCAATATAACGGTCAGCTTCACGTCTTGAGCAAATACCACTTTCACTAATATATTTGTTTAAACGTGTAGAAGAACGAGTGTCCATAATTTTCCTCAATCTTTAATTCTTACCCTACGTTCATCATGATCTATGTTGGTAACGTGAGGGTGATATTTATTATTAAAATATTAATCCAGATAATATTAAAAAGCCGTAACATAATGACTTTGTTACGGCTTTTATACGTCCAATAGGGCTAATTAAGCCTTCATCAGCGCTTTATTGATTAGCGTTTTTTCAAGTGCTGCATCAAACGCTTACGCTTACGCAACTGGGTTGGCGTTAACTTATTCTTCTTATCTGCATAAGGATTTTCCCCCTCTTTAAACAGAATTCGAATTGGCGTTCCCATCACTTGCAATGAACGGCGGAAGTAATTCATCAAATAACGTTTATAGCTATCAGGTAAATCAGAAACTTGGTTACCGTGGATCACCACAATTGGTGGATTGTGTCCCCCCGCATGGGCATACTTCATTTTAACACGACGACCGCGAATAAGCGGTGGTTGGTGCTCATCTTCTGCCATCTTCATGATACGAGTTAATAATGCGGTACCTACTCGACGAGTTGCAGACTCATACGCTTCTTGCACTGATTCAAATAGGTTCCCCACACCACTACCATGTAGTGCAGAAATAAAGTGAATACGCGCGAAATCAACGAAACCAAGGCGCAGTTCAAGCATGTCTTTAACGTGCTCGCGGTCTTCTGGCTTCATACCATCCCATTTATTGACTGCAATCACCAATGAACGACCCGCATTGAGGATAAAGCCAAGTAAAGATAAATCTTGGTCAGATATACCTTCACGTGCATCAATAACTAATAGTACGACGTTCGCGTCTTCAATCGCTTGCAATGTTTTGATAACAGAGAATTTCTCCACTGTTTCAGTAACTTTTCCACGCTTACGTACGCCTGCGGTATCGATTAAAATGTACTCACGATCATCGCGTTCCATTGGGATGTAAATGCTGTCACGGGTAGTTCCCGGCATATCAAACACCACAACACGCTCTTCACCTAAAATACGGTTGGTTAATGTCGATTTACCGACATTCGGACGGCCAACGATGGCTAATTTAATCGGTAATGTTGTTGGATCGAAGTCATCTTCTTCGTCTTCATCAAGCTCACATTGAGCTTCTAACTCAGCCCAATATGCCGCATTTTCTTCTTCCTCAGTCAACTCAACTTCTTCCTCGTCTTCTCCCACAAAAGGTTTCAACGATTGTTCAATTAGCTGAGTAACACCGCGACCATGTGATGCCGCGATCGGGTGAATTTCGCCTAGGCCAAGAGAATAAAAATCTCCGATTGCCGTAGTTACATCAATTCCATCGGTTTTGTTTGCGACTAAATAGGTTTTTTTCTTGCGACTACGAAGATGTTTGGCAATGCCTTCATCAGCGGGCATTAACCCGGCTCTTGCGTCAACCATAAACAGAACAATATCTGCCTCTTCAATTGCTTGCAAGGACTGTGCGGCCATGTGCGTTTCTACACCTTCCTCAGTCCCATCGATACCACCCGTGTCAATAATAATGAATTCATGCCCTTCAACTTCAGCACGACCATATTTACGATCACGTGTCAGACCGGGAAAGTCCGCTACTAATGCGTCACGGGTACGGGTTAAACGGTTAAATAACGTGGATTTTCCTACGTTTGGACGCCCTACCAGCGCTACGACGGGTATCATTTTTAGATGCCTCACAACTTTTATTAACTAAAGGAATTCTGAGGCTTTAACTCAGAAAACAAAAAAACGAAACGGCTCCTGTCTTCAGGAACCGTTGATTTTATCGATAAATTGGCGGTTTGTCAGAAAATTAACGAGTTAACAGGTAAACTGTTCCGTTTTTTGTCTGAACCATTAGCTTATCACTTGCAACCACTGGACGACTGTGAATACCGGAGCTGTTTAATTTGTTTTGTGCAACAAACCCGCCCGTACTCATGTCTAACCAATGCAGATAACCTTCTTTATCACCGACAACAAGGTAACCATTATACATTTCTGGCGCAGATAGCCCACGGTTTAACAGGTCTTCCTGTGTCCACAGTGTTACACCATCGCTTTTACGAACAGATAACACGCGGCCATTTTGGTCAACGAGGTACAGGTTTTCACCTGACATCACCATGTCATTGATTGAGCCAAGCTCGCGTTTCCACAGAATTTGGCCTGAACGCATATCCAGCGCTGCTAAAGTACCATTATAAGCAATCGCATACACTTTACCGTCATCAATAATTGGTGTCATATCGACATCATTTAAGCGGCCGATTTCTGTCGAACTTGTCACTTGCGAAATACGTTGTTGCCAAATTAATTGGCCTTGAGACAATAGCACCGCACTGACACGGCCGTTATCCCCACCGACAATCGCAGCACCAAAAGCAACCGCAGGAGCAGATTCACCACGTAATGACAACGATGGAGTATCCATGTTAACGGTCCACTTAATTTCACCACTATTGACATCTAAAGCTTGTAGTTGACCATTACTGGTGTGAATAATAACAAAGTCATTACTCACAACAGGTTTAGAAAGGGCTTCGCCTGCAACTTCGACATCCCAAGCAACTTGGCCATCTTCTTTATTCAGAGCAATAACGGTTCCGCGCTCAGTACCGACAAAGATTTTGTCGCCATCAACGGTTAAACCACCGGATAGCAATGCTGACAAGTTAGCAGAAAGAAAACCTGTTCGTTTAGATAAATCGACTGACCACAGCTCTTTGCCACTATCAAGTTCAAATGCTTTAACTAAACCTTTGCGGTCTGCTGCATAAACCGCTGAACCATCCCAAACAGGTGATAATTCAGAATAAAATTGTTCAACACCATTTCCAACCGATTTATCCCAAACAATTGATGGGGTGAATTGATTTTCAACCTGTGGAAGTGGCGCCATGATAATAGAATCAGTTTCGCTGGAACAACCGGCAAGTAAAGCTGAAGCGACTAGGCCAACTAAAAGTGTTTTGCGCAACTGCATGTTTGTCGTTTCCTTTCTTCTTATGAATTAGATACGTTGTTCAACTTCAGAGTCAAAATACCTCTAATAGATTGAGAGCCTTCACTTTCTAACCCCTGAGCATAAGCGGCTTTTGCACCAGCTTTATCACCCTTATGGAGTAAAGCATCACCACGGACATCCTGTGCCGTTGCTTGCCATGATTTACTTTTAATATTTGCAACTGACGCTATCGCGCCATCAGCATTACCTTGGGCTAATTGCACTCGCGCTAAACGCAAGTTAATTAAATCTTGCATATCCACGGTTTTTGCCTTGGCTAATGCATTGGTCAATGCAGTTTGTGCATTCGCTAAATCGCCTTTATCCACCGCGATTTGCGCAAGCTCTAAGCCCATCATCGCACTGTATACATCGTCGGTTTCAGCCGCGAATTTTTGCGCTGCAACAATACCTTGCTCTGAGCCTGAACGTAATTGGCTATTTACTGCTTCAAACTTTTGCGCACTTTCCTGCAGTACATTGGTTTTATGAGACTGCCAGTAATTCCAACCAAATACACCACCAACGCCAATTACGAGGCCAACAACTAATGCCACGCCATTATTCGCAAAAAAGCGTTTAATCGCATCGACTTGATCATTTTCGTTTGTATAGACTTCCACTTGTCTCTCCTTAACCTAATAACTCGGCGATGCGTGACGCCATAAGTTGCTGCGAAATGGTTTCTTGTACGCCTGTGCGTAAATCTTTCAATGTGACTTGGTCATTTTTAATTTCATCTTCCCCCAAGATCAGTGCAATTTTAGCGCCTTGTTTGTCCGCTCTTGCTAACTGTTTCTTGAAGTTACCACCACCGTGGTTAGTCATTAACCGCAGTGTTGGTAGTGCATCACGTACTTTTTCGGCTACTAATATCGCTGCTTGCTGGCTATCTTCGCCAAAAGAAGCAA
The DNA here is from genome assembly GCF_028481645.1 of Providencia sp. PROV141. Classification (NCBI taxonomy): domain Bacteria; kingdom Pseudomonadati; phylum Pseudomonadota; class Gammaproteobacteria; order Enterobacterales; family Morganellaceae; genus Providencia; species Providencia sp. PROV141. The sequence goes on from NZ_JAMPPR010000014.1 coordinate 232,007, forward strand.
GATAAACATCAGCAACTGAAGCATCCGCTGTAAATTCTGGGTTAACTTCTTGGACTAATAGCACCATCCGTTCCATACCCATGGCAAAACCAACCGCAGGTGTTGCACGACCGCCTAATTGTTCAACTAAGCCGTCATATCGACCGCCCGCGCAAACTGTGCCTTGTGAGCCCAGTGCCGTTGTTACCCACTCAAAAACGGTTCGGTTATAGTAGTCAAGACCACGAACTAAGCGTTGATTAACACGATATTGAACCCCTGCAGCTTCTAATAACTTACATAAGCCATCAAAGTGCTCACGTGATTCGACATCAAGGTAATCAAACAGTTCAGGTGCATCATTCAATAAAGCCTGAATTTCTTGATTTTTAGAATCTAAAACGCGTAGAGGATTTGTATACATGCGACGCTTACAATCTTCATCCAGCTTGTCTTTATGCTGTTCTAAGAAAGCAACTAAAGCCTCACGGTAATTGGCACGCGCTTCTAATGAGCCAATCGAGTTCAGCTCTAAAGTCACATGCTCACTAATGCCTAACGCTTTCCACCAGCGCGCCGTCATTAAGATGACTTCAGCATCGATATCAGGACCTGCAAGACCAAAAACTTCAGCCCCTAACTGGTGAAATTGACGATAACGGCCTTTTTGTGGGCGCTCATAACGGAACATAGGTCCTAAATACCACAAACGCTGTTCCTGATTGTACAGCAAACCATGCTCAATACCGGCACGGACACAACCAGCGGTATTTTCAGGGCGTAATGTCAGACTTTCATCGTTGCGGTCATTGAAAGTGTACATTTCTTTTTCAACGACATCCGTCACTTCACCAATCGCTCTGCGAAATAGCGGGGTCTGCTCTACAATCGGGGTACGAATTTCACTAAAACCATAACCATGTAAAATATTTTTCAATGTTGCTTCGATTTTCTGCCATACACGCGTGTCAGCTGGTAAGTAATCATTCATGCCGCGAATGGCTTGGATATTTTTTCCCACTTTATTTCTCTATTTTCAGAATTACATAAGTTTGATTATAAGAGCGAAATATCATCTGGTTCAATCAACAAACACCAATTACTGATACTAATCGGGATTTATCTGTCAATTTGTACGGTGAGCGACCGATTTTAGAAAAAAATGCGGACGATTGATATAGTGTTTGTTCTAAACATGCCAAACGACTCTGTGAGCCGCTTAGCAGTAGAATACACAAAATTAATCTTTTAAGTTGACCTCAATCCGCTTGCTTTCATCCATCATCGCCGCTTTGGCTCGAATTTTAGCCTCTAACTGGTCGATAATGTTGTCATTATCAAAACGCTCTTTTTGACGTTTACCGTCTTCATAAAAACCGCTCTTGGTTTTTGCCCCTGCAACGCCTAGCGTAGAAACTTCCGCTTCACCGGGGCCATTAACCACACAGCCAATAATCGATACATCCATTGGTGTAATGATATCTTCTAAACGCTGTTCTAATTCATTCACGGTACCAATCACATCAAACTCTTGCCGTGAACAAGTTGGACAAGCAATAAAATTAATACCACGCGAACGAATCCGCAGTGATTTTAAGATATCAAAACCCACTTTAACTTCTTCAACAGGGTCAGCAGCTAAAGAAATACGCAAGGTATCACCGATACCTTCAGACAGTAACATTCCTAAGCCAATTGCAGATTTTACTGATCCTGCACGGGCACCACCGGCTTCGGTAATCCCTAAATGCAGGGGTTGATCGATTTTATTCGCTAATAAACGGTAAGAGCCGACAGCAAGAAATACATCTGATGCTTTTACGCTGACCTTAAACTGATCAAAATTAAGTCTGTCTAAGATGTCCACATGGCGCATTGCTGACTCAACTAATGCCTCCGGTGTTGGCTCGCCGTACTTCTCTTGAATATCTTTTTCAAGGGAACCACCATTAACCCCAATACGAATTGGAATATTGTAGTGGCGTGCGCAATCAACAACTTGGCGAATACGTTCTTCGCTACCAATATTACCTGGATTAATACGCAAGCAATCAACGCCGTATTCCGCTACTTTTAATGCAATACGATAGTCAAAATGGATATCCGCCACCAGTGGAACATTAACTTGTTGTTTAATCAGTTTAAATGCTTCAGCGGCATCCATGGTAGGAACAGAAACACGCACAATATCAACACCAACACGCTCAAGGGATTTTATTTGGCGAACGGTGGCTTCGACATCAGTTGTACGGGTATTCGTCATTGACTGGACAGCGATAGGTGCGCCATCGCCTACTGGCACGCTACCTACGTTGATACGAGTGGATTTACGTCTTTTTATCGGTGATTCATTATGCATTTTGGTTTAATTCTCCGAACGTCCATGTGCTCTTTGTTACCGTGGTACTCTTTGTTACCGTGATATTCTTTGTTACCGTGATATAGTTTTAACGATTATTTTTATACGCTCAACTATACACAAGAAAGCAAACTATAGCCTATCAAAAAAGATGTTTTCGGATATAGTTTGCTTCTTTTTACCTGTCTGTTTTTAGGCTTCAGGTAACTTCAATTTTGCCGGACGTTTCGCTTTAATGAAGCGGCTTAAATCAACAGCGTTGCCTTGGAACTGTACAGTAACATTCGCGGGTGCACCAATATTCAGGCGATAAGGTTGCGGCCCATCGAGTTCCAACTTATCACCACTATTTTTGGTGCCACTGAATAGGATTTTATTATTTGCATCACGAATTTCTAACCAGCACTGGCCAGTAAAATTCAATACTAGGGCTTGGCTGCTTGCAGCAACAGGTTCAGTCGTTTCTGTATTTTGTGTTCTGTCTAATGCAACTGAAGATTGTGGGGCATTAGGTAATGGAATTGTTCTGACCGGCTCAGTGATAGGGTCAGTGGCTAATACGGGTTCTTGAGTTTGTAATTCAAGGGTATTTTCCGGTACAGCAGGTGCCGTATCAGTTGAGACGACCTCTGTTGATGTCAGTAATTCAACTGGTGTGGTGTTGTTATCTTGTTGGGACAAAATCAAATCATTTTGATTTGCCATTGAAACTAGCTCATCTTTTTGGGCGTTATGATCTTGCCACCACCATACGCCAACCATTGCGATGAGAACAATCACAATCAACCAAGTCAGTTTCATTAACCAACCTTCACGCTTTTTGCGTTTTTTCCCCAAAGAATAACTTTGCATAGGAGAAACTTTGGCTAATGTAACGGTTTCTTCTGTTTTCATATACGTTTTTAATTCGCTCTCGGGTATGCCTACCATACGAGCATAAAGGCGAATATAACCACGCAAAAATGTCGGTTCCACGCCAGCGGGAGCAATATCTTGTTCTATCTCTTTTACCGTACTGATTTTAAGGCATAATCGTTCTGCAACAACATCTTGGGTTAGACCCATGCGCTCACGTGCTTGCGTCAATAATTGTCCTACTGTGGTCGTAGCTTGTTCGGTATTATTTTCGATAGTCATTTGCTGGCAACACTATTTCCAAGTTTAAAAGATATAAAGCGAACATTGAGCAGCTTTATTCGTCAATAATTTATCATCATGTTGAAACAACAATTAAATTTTTCTTATTGCTTCTACTATTGTAGGTGAACAAAGGCGTTTTGCCTAACTCTAAAACGCCCTAAATCATCACCTAATTCACTGATTCAAGCTTATTTATAAATCAGACTGTTTTTACCTTGATAGGTTCCCCTGCTAAGCGTTTTTTCAACGTTCGTTTTGTTCTGTCGATCACGTCGCCAGCAAGTTGCCCACAGGCAGCATCAATATCATCACCCCGCGTTTTGCGCACTATCGTGGTGAAACCATATCCCATCAATACTTTACAAAAACGGTCAATACGACTGTTCGAACTTCTACCGTATGGCGCCCCTGGGAACGGGTTCCATGGAATTAAATTAATCTTGCTCGGTGTATTTTTTAAACATTCCGCTAATTGATGTGCTTGCTCAACACTGTCGTTCACGTGATCTAACATCACATACTCAACGGTTACTCGCCCTGCATTAGCATTCGATTTCGTTAAATAACGATTCACACTGTTGAGGAAGGTTTCAATATTGTATTTTTTATTAATTGGAACGATATCGTCACGGATATCATCTGTTGGCGCATGCAATGAAATCGCTAACGCAACATCAATCATATCCCCTAGTTTATCCAGTGCAGGTACAACACCTGAAGTGGAAATCGTGACACGGCGCTTAGATAAACCAAAACCGAAGTCATCTAACATAATTTCCATCGCAGGAACGACGTTATTCAAATTCAGCAATGGTTCGCCCATTCCCATCATCACGACGTTGGTAATTGGACGGCGTCCACTGGACTTTAGCGAACCAATAATTTTGGCTGCTCGCCAAACCTGACCAATAATTTCTGAAACACGTAAGTTACGGTTGAAGCCTTGTTGCGCCGTCGAGCAGAATTTACATTCCAATGCACAACCTACTTGTGAAGAAACGCACAATGTTGCACGGTCTGCTTCTGGGATATATACCGTTTCAACCAGTTGGTCACCCACTTTGATTGCCCACTTAATGGTGCCATCTGATGAACGCTGTTCATCAGCAACTTCCGGTGCACGGATTTCCGCGACTTCTTTCAGTTTTGCTCTAAGGACTTTATTAATATCGGTCATTTGGTCAAAATCATCATAGCAATAATGATAAATCCATTTCATGACCTGATCCGCGCGGAATGGTTTTTCACCCATTTGAGCAAAGAACTCGCGCATTTGCTTGCGGTTTAAATCAAGTAAATTGGTTTTTTGGTTCGTTTTTTCTGGTGTGACAGAAATAGCGGAAGAAGTTGCACATTGTGCATCTGTCGTCATATCAGACATGGTGTATTGCCTCGTTGTTACACTTTCGGCAGTGCTAATGGTGAGTATAGCACGACGTAATTTTTGCGGTCTTAAAAATATAATCGCCCCGCTAATCATAGCAGGGCGTCGCATTGTACAAACTTTATAACAATAATGCTAATGCATTAGTTAAAGAAGTCTTAGCGTGGGCAGATTTCATCAGCAGTGAAGAAATACGCGATTTCACGTGCAGCAGATTCTTCAGAGTCTGAACCGTGAGTTGCGTTTTCAGTGAAGCTGTCTGCGTAATCTGCGCGTAAAGTACCCGCTAATGCGTTATCTGGGTTAGTTGCACCCATCAGGTCACGGTGACGTTGGATTGCGTTTTCACCTTCTAACACTTGCAGCATGATAGGGCCTGAAGTCATGAATTCAACCAGACCTTCAAAGAAAGGACGGCCTTTGTGTTCAGCGTAGAAGCCTTCAGCTTGCTCACGAGTCAAATGCATCATTTTAGCAGCGATGATTGTGAAACCCGCGCTTTCAAAACGGTTGTAGATTGCACCAATAACGTTTTTCTTCACAGCGTTTGGTTTAATAATAGAAAATGTACGTTGAACAGTCATAAATAACCTCTTAGCGATTCATTAGGCCTTTATTCTTTATTCTTCCCTGTGACTTAGGATGTAAGAACTTAAAATAGGCATGTTGTAGTTTTTTATATTATTTCTAATTCTATTGTTAGGCTTTTAGACTTCAAAAGCAACCATATCTAGGAAAAAGAAAAATAAGGCGATGATTATAGGGGCTCTGATTACAATTTCCTACAGTCACAACAACATTTTGTTAAACTTTTTATAGCAAAAAACACTATTTTTTCGGGTAAGTCACGTTTTTCATCTATTACTTCACTCTAAAGCTCATTGCCGTCACTTGGCCGCTTAAATCTAATACCGAAATTTGGTAGTTTCCACTTTTATCGAGTGTCAGCAAAATAGAACTGTTTTGCTCGGTTGTATTCACTTGTTCTCCGTTTAAAAACCACCATTTCTGCCCTTGTCCACCCTGCGTGACTAAACGTAAATCTAAGCTGGTTTTCCCGGGTAGACGCTGTAAAACTTCCCCATCACGGATACCAGAAATCAATAATGGCGGCATTTCTAGCTTCAATGGCGGGCAAGCTGAATCCGCCTTAGGTAACCGATTTTCCCGTTTCTCACTGCTTGGTAACCATGACTCCACAGTAATCGGCCATAAATGTACTTCTTTTTCCTGTGCATTTGGGCAATCTGCCGCGACTTGTTGCCCTTTGTCATTCACCCAGATTTTTTGTCTTAATCCTAATAGTGACTCTTGGTCTCGCACCATTAACGTGGGTGGAAGGGTGTTATCCAAGATCCAACTAAGACGCCTTTGGCGGCAATTATTATCATCTTTCAGTAATGAAGTTCCTCCCGGCCAACAGATCACCGCTTGGCTCACACTGGCAGGTTTCACATCTTTTGGTAGCGGTTCGTGGGATTGATAGATTTTGCTCAGTAACATGCCATTAATTTGATTCATAATCGGAATAGCGGTTGCAAAGCCTAGCTGCCCTGCTACAGGCGTTGCATCTGGCCGACCAACCCAAACGCCGATGGTATAACGCGGATTAACACCAATCGCCCACGCATCACGATAACCATAACTGGTTCCCGTTTTCCATGCCAAATTGAGTTGCCCTGCTAAATTAGCCTCAGGAACAGGTCGTGCTTCCCCGCCCATAATACGACGTATTATCCATGCAGCTCCTGGTGACATCAGCGCCCTATCGCGAATTTCATCGGTTGGTTTAAAGCGTAACGGTGACACATTGCCTTTTCGCGCAAATGCGCTATAGGCAGAAACTAAATCTTCCATCCGTGTGGCTGTGCCACCTAAAATCAGCGATAAGTTTGGTTCACTCCCTAACGGAAAGCGCAGCTCAGTCCCAACATTGCGTAGTTGAGCGGTAAATCGTTTACTGCCATACACATCTAATAACTGAACCACCGGTAAATTCAATGAACGAACGAGTGCATCGCTAACACTCACTGGCCCATTAAAACCACTGTCAAAGTTCCCCGGACGGTAATCATTAAAGCGCCGTGGAACATCTTGTAATAACGATTCCGCATGGATGAGCCCGTCATCCATTGCTAATGCGTATAAAAATGGTTTTAACGTTGAGCCTGGAGAGCGCCAAGCGCTAATCATGTCCACATGGCCAAAACGGCTATCATCTTGAAAATCAATTGAGCCAATATACGCTTTCACTGCCATATCTGTATGATCAACCACCAAAATTCCCAATGATGTTTGTTTTGGTAGTTGGTTTTTCCAATTCATGGCCATATCTTCCAGTTGCCTTTGCAAACTGGCATCGATAGTGGTTTCAATGATGGACTGTTGCGTATCTTTGGTTACCCGCCTTGCAAGTAAAGGGGCTGAATGCGGGTTCTTCCGCGGTGCTAACCAAATTTGTTCTTGTTTAATATCGGCAACTTTTTCAGGGCTCCAGACTTGGTATTCCTCTAGTCTATCCAATACTTTATCACGTGCAGCTTGTGCCCTTTCTGGATATCTATCCGGTCTTAAACGGCTCGGAGCTTGCGGCAATACGGCAAATAATGCCGCTTCACTCGCCGTCAATTTTGCCGGTGACTTATTCAAATATACCCAGCTAGCTGCGCCAATACCTTCAATGGTTCCGCCATACGGAGCACGGTTTAAATACATTTCTAAAATTTCATCTTTCGAATAGTGATATTCGAGTTGAGCCGTACGCCAAAGCTGTTTCAGCTTACCACCCAATGTTCTTTCATGGGGATCAATTAACCGTGCAACTTGCATCGAAATGGTACTTCCGCCCGACACAATACGCCCTGAACTCACAAACTGCCCCGCGGCCCTAATCAGCGAAAACGGGTTTACCCCCGGATGACGATAAAAATGACGATCTTCATACGTTAGTAACGCTTCGATAAAATCAGGAGAAACCTCTTCGAGTGTAACAGGAAAGCGCCAAATTCCCTCTTTGTCTGCAAAGCGCCACAATGGTGTACCATCCGCTGCAACCACGGTTCGTGCCATTTCAATTTGCTTAATCGGCAACGGCCAAATTTTATCAGCGGCTAAAAAAGCCAGTGGCAAAATAATGACCAACAGAACCAGTGTAATGCCTGTGCGACGTAACCATTTTTTCATTGATGGGAGTACCGAAAATAAATTAAAAAAGCCCTTATATCTGAGTATCAATATAAGGGCTTTAGAAGGTGATTAGCGAACGATTTCTAATTGGCCATCCGAGTAGCCAGTCGCACGCCAGTCAGGGACATACATTGATTCAACTTGTGGTACCGGAATACTATACACACCCGGCGTTACCGCTCGCGCTAAGTAGACTAAGGTAGTTGGGCGGTATTGCTGAACTTCAACCGCAGCCACAAAACGGTCATCACGATATTCCATATGGCGTATTTGCGATTGCTGCATATCATCAATTAATTCTTGCAAGTTCGGCGCAGACTCACTCAAATTAGCGCTACTGTTCGCTAAATTTTGGTTTTCCAGTTCTAAGCCTGCTGGCAGCAAGTCAACCACTAACGCATCTGGCACACTTTGGGATGCTTGAACTTCCAGTTTAACCACCACCATTTCACCGCTTCTTAATCTATCTAATGAAATGCGATTGCCTTTCATATCATAGTAGCTACGAGTAATACCTAATACATTCGAGCTTGGCTTTGGTGAATGTTGTGGATAACCCACCACATTTAAGCGTGTATACAGAGTATTCGTTCCACTGTTTTCGATGCTATAACCTGTCTCCAACTGATCTTTACTCAGGAACTCACTCACAGGTTTATCTGAGACCATCGGAGGTTCTTGGCCATTAATCGTAGCTTTCCACGGTGCTTCACTTTCATTTAAGTAAAAACGGCCCGCTAAATATAACGCATTGCTCTCTTGTGTTGAGAAATAACGTTGAGAAGTTAAATTATTAGACAAAGTTTGCAGTTTTTGGTCACGGGATTTTGGCATTAAATTATATTCATTTAATAGCGCAACAATCATCGCGTCATCACGGATCACCGAACCGTAATCCCCTACATAGCTGTAGCGGTTACGTTGTTTTTTCAGTCCGTCAATCACTGCACTCTCACCACGTGATTTATCACCCATCAAGTTCAATGCAACTCCAAGCTGAACCAGAGGTAAGCCACTTGCCGCAGCGTTTCTTTGGTTATAAAGTTGACGTAATGCGCCTAACGGTGCTTTTTGCTGTGATGCTAATACTAAACCTGCATAGGCCTGAGTAGCAAAACGAGCGCCCTCTTGGTTTTCCGTATACGGGTAGTTAATTTGGCTACCATCTTGTAAATAGCTCAGTAGACGCGTATTGGCGTTACTTATAGCCTCTTGCGGGACAGTAAAGCCACGTTGATTAGCTTTATTCAAGAAATCCGCCGCATACGCAGTTAACCAATATTCTTCGCGGCCGTTTCTATCCCACAGCGAAAAACCGCCATCATTACGTTGCATACTTAACAAATGTGGAATACCAATTTCAATCGCTTTATGGCGGTCTGCATCTGTTTGCGTTTTAATTCCTAACTTATTCAGTTCGGCTTGGGTTGAGAACAATGAAGGGTATAAACCACTGATAGTTTGTTCCAAACAACCGTATGGATAAGCAAATAACTCTCGAATATAACGTGAGATATCTAATGGCGGACGGCTGGTTAACAGGACTTGCCCTTCAATGGTATCCGGTTGCAGGCCAGCAATTTGGTTAGTTGGCAGTGCCCATGAAGTACCTGGCTCAATCGCGGTAGCAAAAGAAACCGTTTCTGCTGGCTGTGCCGGACGAACGCCAACTTTCCAACTATTGCTGTAATCTTTATTGGCTTCGCCTTGAATTTTCACGCCATTAATAGTCATCGACACTTCGCCTTCACCGAAACCGTAGTCTGCTCTGACAGGTAAATTAATGGTGGTGCGTTTGCCTTTTGGTAACTCCAACTCACGGCTGCTGACGCCATCAAGTTTCACCATTCCTGATGCCTTGAAGTTAACCGTCACATTTTGTGTGTTGTCCGTCATATTGGTCAAATCAAGCGCAAAGTAAGACTTATCACCGCCAGCCATAAAGCGTGGCATCGACATTTGTGTCACTAATGGTGCTGCGACAATTACTTTGCTATCCGCATGGCCGAACTCTTTTTCATTCCATGCTTGAGCCATCACACGTAATTCCCCGTTAAAATCAGGGATAGCAAGGCTAATTTCACCCTCACCGTCTTTATTTAATGTGACAGGTTTGGCTTGCTCTGCAATAATTTGCACTTCAGTGAGTGGCTTCATACCACCACGCTCTAATGCAGCATCTTCGCTGTCGCCCCCAAAGCGTAAGTTAGCAACCTTGCCTTGTCCTTCAATTAAGTGACCATAAACGTCATACTGATCAACGCTATAGCGCTTACGACCAAAGAAAGCATCATAAGGATCTGGCGTTTTAAAATCGGTGATATTCAATACACCAGTATCAACCGCAGATAACAGCACATTCACTTTTTCAGGTAACGGTTTGCCATCTTGCGCTGTCGCTTTAATTTTTACCGTTAAGTCTTGATTAGGGCGCATTTTGTCTGGCGTCGTTAAGGCCAATGCAATCTTACGGTTTTCATCTGCAATCGGTAAATGCAACACACCCACCGCACGTTTCACTGTGGCTTCTTTAGAGTCATCACCTGGACGAACAACGACGGCAGAAACGTATAAATCATGACGAGCCCACTCTTTATTGACTGGGATTTCAACGTCTAAGCCCTTTTCTGGTACATCAATTTCTTCCCACCACAGTGGGCCATTACTCGACTCGAGCAATATATAGCCTTTACCGGCTTTAGGGGATTCAATGCGAACTTTGGCTTTTTCACCCGGTAAATATGCAGGCTTATTCAGGCTGAGTTTCACTTGGTCAGGACGAACTGAACCGCTTCCCCCTGTATTATCTTGCCATGAATACCCCGCCCAGAACTGGACGCTGGAAACGAGCTGATTCTCTGGGTTTAATACCTCTAAACGGAATGCGCCCCAATCCACCGGGAAGGAGACTTTCGCTGTACCATCTTTGGCGATGGCAATATTTTCATTCGCCATGACGAGGTCTTTCTGGTCATAATTTGAAGACCAGCCGCCACTTTCAGACCAACTCCAGTAATAATCGCGGCGTTCGTACACTAAACGCACGGTTAAGTTTTCTGCTGCCAGTTTATTACCCGCTGCATCAGCCATAACTAATTCAAATTCTGCAAGTGAATTTTCATCCACATTGTGGCGTTTGACATAACGGTCTGTGCGGTAATCGTAAATTTCTTTTTTGGCGAATAATGGACGAATACCGACCAATTTTTCTGCTGGCCAAATGGCTTGTTCAGCACGACGCGTCACAGGGCGACCACCTGCCTCAAGCAAACTGGCCTGCAAAACAGCTGAAATTGGTGAGCGAGTCGAGCTCCAATTACTGTTTGGAATTGAAATTACCGTTTCACCGTTGCTGTCCAGCGTCAAGTCAAATTCATCTAATTTACGAGGTAAGCCCTCTTCATTGACAGCGCCAAATTCAAAACCGGGTAATTTTGCTACCGCTTCACGATCTGCTTTTAAAACAATTTGGCCTTGCAACTGGTTATCTGCTGCAGGTGCTCCGTATAAATAACGGCCTTGAATATCAAAATCAACTGATTGGTCAGTTAAACGAGGAACATCACTGCCAACAATTTCCAGCGCCATGCGTTCTGGCATGAAATCTTCAACATTGAATTTGTAATAACGTTGCGGTGAACCGTCACCTAAATCAAAACGTAGCGACCAACCGCCCGTTTCTGCATTTTTAGGAATTTCAAATTGATATTGATATAACCCATTTTGGTTTTCTTCCGGCTGCCACACGAAACTACGAACCACTTGCCCATCTGTTTTTAATACATCAACTTTAACTGGCTGAGTTTTGACTGGGTTACCATCGCCATCACGCAATAGACCATTTACCAGTAATAATTCACCTGGGCGATATAAATCGCGAGGACCGAAGGTGAAAAATTGTTTTGCGTAGCCTTCTGGCCCTGAAATGTCGAATTCAGATAAATCAAGCGCTGGCTGAGTGAGGTCAATCATACTGGTTTGCCCTTCATGGGTTGCCAGTAATAATTTTCCACCTGCTAATTTATCTAATTGAGCATGACCATCACCATCTGTCGTGCCTTTGGTCACTAACTGACCTTTTTCATCCAAAATACGTAGCTCAACGCCTTTAATGGCGGAACCTTTCGCTAAGGATTGAGTGAAAATATCGACTCGGTCTTGATAACTGTGTAGTGACACACCAATATCACTTAGTGTAAAAACAGTGGCAGGGAATTGATAACTATAGCTACCTGCTTTTTGCATGATGGCCAAATACACGCCATCTTGCTGTAACTCTTTGACATCTTTCAACGGCAGTAAAATGGTTTGGCGGGTATTTTTATCTGGATTTAAGTCAAAGCGGCCGGTATAAGCCAGCTCCACTTTGTCGAGAAACTCTTCGGAATACCAATACTCATAATTACTACGATACTGCCACTGTGCTAAAAATTGTGGCAATTGCTTTTCATCCACACGGAAGAAATTGACGTCTACCTTATCAACGTTCAAGGCAATCACAGGTAAGCCTTGGGCAACCTTGCTAGGTAATAACGAGCCTTTACTTGCAAAACCAACCGTTGGGATGATTTGTGCAGTGGTCAATTTTTTCTCAAAATTTTCGGTCGTCGTACGCTCATTAACCGCTTTAATACCCGGGTTAATGGTGAGGTTTAATTCTTTAGACGGTGGAAGGTGGCGAAAACGTAATTCCATTTGGTTATCAGACAGTTCCCAAGCACCATCTAACTTACCGGTTTTAACATCAATAAGGTTAATGTACTGGCCAAAATCTTGGTTGGCTTGCAGTGGAACAGAGAATGTCACCACCATGGCACTCGCACCATCAAGCTGTAATTCAGACGCATCCAAAATAGTGAGATCTTTCCCTGCATATTTTTTTACCATTTCTTCAGTGGAAAGTTTTGGTGCTGCTTTTTTCTGCTCTGCAACTGGCGCTGTTTTAGTTTGATTTTCTGGCGCTGTCGTGGAAACATTTGGCTCATTTTTGGTTGCTTCTTCTGTATTATCACAACCGGCCAATGCCACAACCGACGCCAACGCAAGTGCTAAATAACGCTTTTTGGTTTTTAGACCCGCCAATGAAGCCCAACTAGATTGTTGTTTCATTACCGCCCGCCCTTTAATTAGTTAAAATTTATTCTGTTTTTTAAGGTTTTAACAGGAGGTTAAAACCCACTATATACTTGCTTGGAAATGGCTAAAAATATGTCTAGATGAATATTGCCGATATTGTTTCAATTATCGAAATAATTTAACAGAATGTTATAAGAACACCTATCAGACAAAACGGAAAAAATGATGGACGAGAAAAACAGAGAAATGAAATAATATTTTTCAAATAGTAAGCAGAATATATCTTTAATAAATGAGCAATATACCTTTTATGAGTGAGAAAAGCATTTTTCTCACTCTATACATGGAATTATTAGGTGTTTTTTACTGGGATTGTGTCTCGTAAGAAGCTACCAAGGCGACGCTGATAAAAAGGCTGAATGTGTTGAGTAATAAAGTGGCTGACACCTTGCTCATTCTCATTTACCACACAAAAATCAATAGACTCGTCATCGGCTAAAAACTCACAAGCAAGTGTCCCCGCCTCATGAATAATGGAATCAATATTTTCTGCCCCTGCAGTAAACTCTAACGCTATCATTAATATTGGCATTTCTTCAGAGTCATCACTCTCTACTGCGGAGACCATAAAACCACGTCTGACAACTTTGTGTTGTTTAAAAAACTCTGTCAGCGCCTCAACAATAGCCTGCGGTTGTTCCTCTAACGCACTTAATTTAAGTGATGAGCCTTTCGGTACGGTTAATTCAGTAAATTGGATCTCAGTTTCTTGGTTGGAACTGTTATTATTCGATTGCTGCGACATTGCCAATCCCCTGCTATTAAAAAGAAGTGCTTATTATACTCGCAAATACGTCAAGGTAAAAAAATAGGCACGAAAAGCCATCTTCCCGTGCCTGTTATTAATCAAACGTAATTTATTTTGATTTGCTGATTAATAAGTTTGCTAGTGTTCTTACACCTGTACCGGTTGCGCCCTCTGCCCATAAGCTAACTGCAGATTTACGGTAAGTCGCTGAGCAGTCAATATGCACCCAATTTTGACGATAATTTTCGACAAAATGCGATAAAAATGCCGCAGCGGTGCTTGCGCCTGCAGTGTGCGATGGTGCCGCGATGTTGTTCAAATCCGCGAAGCCAGATGGTAACTGTTGGCGATGGAACTCTGCTAATGGTAAGCGCCAGAATAATTCAAACTCAGCGTCTGAAGCATTCATTAAGTCAGCAACTAACTTGTCATCAAAGCTCAACACTGAATGGTAGTCATTGCCCACAGCGGTTTTCGCAGCGCCCGTCAAGGTTGCAGCATCAATGATCAGCGTTGGTTTTTCTTTGCTTGCATCAATTAAACCATCGGCTAACACTAAACGGCCTTCAGCATCCGTATTCATAATTTCAACGGATTTACCGTTACGGTAACGAATAATATCACCCAATTTGAATGCATTGCCGCTAACCATATTGTCAGCAATGCACAGGAACATTTTGACGCGTTTTTGTAAGCCACGAGAAATAGCTAATGCCAATGAACCCGCTAAGGTTGCAGCACCGCCCATATCCGCTTTCATTGAATTCATGGAAGAAGAAGGTTTAATGCTATAACCGCCTGAATCGAAAGTAATACCTTTGCCGACTAACGCAGCAAAAACAGGGGCATTTGGGTTGGCACCTGGGTTGTAATCTAATGCTAAAAAGACAGGTGGACGACTTGAACCACGGCCAACCGTATGAATACCAGTATAACCCTGTTCTAATAAGTCATCGCCTTTAATAATGCGGTAGCTAATATCTTGTGCGCCCACGGTGCAGAGTAAATCAATGGCGCGTTGTGCGAGTTGTTCTGGCCCTAACTCTTCTGCAGGTGCGTTAATGACATCGCGTACCCAATCAATGGTACGAATACGGTTTTCTAATTCTTTGCGGTCTGCTTCAGGCAATACTGGCCATTCAATCGTTCTCGCCCCTTTTGGCGCACGAAAACCTTGCCAAAATGCCCAGCTTTTTTCTAAATCCCAGCCTTCGCCAGCCAAAGCAACATTGCGGATCCCTTGACCATCTAATTTACGGCCAGCGCTTTGTACTGCACATAATTTACCTGCATGTTTCAGGTGGATTGTCATCCCTTTATCACTAGAGCTTAACAATGCGCCTTCACCCCAACAAGGTGCAGCCGGCTCACAAGAAATCATTACTGGCATAATTTGTTTTGTCATCGTTTTTCTCACTTTGTCTATTTTTGCAGACAGTAAAAACCCATTGATTCTGTCGGCAGATAGCATTACCTTAACTGATAAATACCAATAGGGATATCATTATAGTGCTGATATAAAATAAAAAACCGAGCACATTTTCTAATGATTGCTCGGTTTTTAATATTAATTGCTAATTATTCGAACTCATCCAGCCATACTAACAAGATAGCTTCTAGAATTTTCTCATTCGATTTTTGCGGGTCATCATCAAATTCTTCTAAATCGCAAATCCACTGGTGCATATCGGTAAAACGCACGGTTTTAGGATCAACATCAGGAAATGCATCGTACAGTGCTTCACCGATTTCGCGGCTATTTGACCATTTTAAACTCATGTTCTCTCACCAATTTGATTATTAAATGATTTTTACCATTGATGCTCTACGTTACAACGCCAAACATGCCGAGCGGTTCAATTTTTTAAATAATTCACGTTGTAGCTAGGCGGCAAATTGAGCTAATTCCTAGGAGCATACAAAAATATGTGATCCGAGTACTTGAAGGAAGCCAACAACGCTACAGCGTGAAGTATGACAAAAATTAGTGTTCGCGGGCGTGATTAATAGTATAACGCGGGATCTCTACCACTAAATCCTCATCCGTCACCAGCGCCTGACAACTTAGGCGACTTTCTGGCTCTAATCCCCACGCTTTGTCTAGCATGTCGTCTTCAAGTTCGCTGCTTTCTTCCAGTGAGTCGAAACCTTCACGAACGATGCAGTGACAGGTTGTACAAGCACAGGATTTTTCACAAGCATGCTCAAGCTCAATACCGCTGCGTAGTGCAACATTTAAAATAGACTCGCCTTCTTGTGCTTCAACTACTGCACCGTCTGGACATAAATCACTATGAGGTAAAAAAACTATTTTAGGCATAATTATATCTCATCCACAGAATGGCCTGACAACGCTTGTCGAATGGACGTATCCATGCGACGCGCTGCAAACTCCTGCGATTGCTTATCCAGTTGTTTAATGGCATTTTCAATTACGATTGGGTCTGTACCCTCAACCGCTTTAATTAACTCATTGACCGCATTATCAATTTCTGACTCTTCTTCTGGCGTCAGTAAATTGCCATCTTGGGCTAATGCGCTCGTTAAACTTTCAAGCACCCTTGCAGCTTCAACTTTTTGCTCCGCTAAGCGGCGCGCATTTAAATCATCTTGCGCGTTAGTCATTGAATCTTTAATCATGTTTGAAATTTCGTTATCCGTTAACCCATACGATGGCTTAACTTGAATAGAGGCTTCTACACCAGTCGATTTTTCCATGGCACTAACACTCAACAGCCCATCGGCATCGACTTGAAACGTCACACGAATATGTGCCCCACCTGCGGCCATCGCTGGAATATCACGCAAGGTAAAGCGAGCTAATGAACGGCAATCTGCCACCATTTCGCGTTCCCCTTGTACGACATGAACGCTCATCGCCGTTTGACCATCTTTAAAGGTGGTAAACTCTTGAGCTCGAGCAACAGGGATGGTGGTATTACGCGGGATCACTTTTTCGACTAATCCCCCCATCGTTTCCAAACCAAGAGAGAGTGGGATCACATCTAACAACAGCATTTCACTGTCAGGTTTGTTTCCGACTAAGATATCCGCTTGAATGGCAGCCCCAATTGCCACCACTTTATCTGGGTCGATGGATGTCAGTGGTGATTTACCAAAAAACTCCCCGACTTTTTGACGTACTAATGGCACACGAGTCGAACCGCCTACCATCACGACATTCAGAACATCTTCAGCCTCAACACCTGCATCTTTTAACGCACGACGACAAGCCATCAGTGTGCGCTTTACGTAAGTTTCAATTAACGTTTCAAACTGCTCACGACGAATTTCCCCTTGCCAGTTGGCAAGCTGGATAGTCACTGTTTCTGCATCACTAAGCGCGACTTTGGTTTCTGTCGCCACATTTAATAACTGACGATTTAAATGATGATCACCTTGTAATGAGACGCCTGCCTGCTCAGCAATCCACTGAGCCAATACTTGGTCAAAGTCATCACCGCCAAGCGCGGTATCACCGCCCGTTGCTAAGACTTCAAAAACACCGCGGCTCAGGCGCAAAATGGATACATCAAACGTACCACCACCGAGGTCATAAACGGCTATTACACCTTCTTGCCCAGAGTCTAATCCATAGGCAATCGCAGCCGCTGTTGGTTCATTCAGCAAACGTAATACATGTAAGCCTGCAAGGCGCGCGGCATCTTTGGTACCTTGACGTTGTGCGTCATCAAAATAAGCCGGTACCGTGATCACTACACCATCCATTTCCCCACCTAAGGTTTCTTCAGCACGTTTTGCTAGTGTTCTTAAAATATCAGAAGAAACTTGGATTGGGTCAACTTGGCCAGCCGCGGTTTGAATCAACGGTAAACCGTTTTCACTGGCACTCAGTTGATAGGGCAAGTCGGGGTAGCGTTTTTGAATATCGGTTAGAGAACGTCCCATCATGCGTTTTACAGAAATGATAGTATTTACCGGGTCTTGTTCGGCAAGTTGCTTAGCTTCCCATCCCACTAATCTATTTTCAGGTTGATAATTAACAATCGATGGTAATAAAAAGCGCTCTTGGCTATCAGGTAAAGCCGCAGCTTCACCACTACGCACTGTCGCAATCAAAGAGTGGGTGGTACCTAAATCAATGCCTGCAGCCAATTTGCGCTGATGCGGAGCTGCGGTCATACCGGGTTCGCTGATTTGTAGTAACGCCATAATCGTTTTCTCTTAAAATTCATCTAGTAACCGTTCTTCGAGTTGTTCAGCTTGCTGCTGAAGCTTGTCGAGAAAACGTAGTTTACGTACGGTATCAGCGGCTTTTTCCCACTGCATGGCATCTAGTTCTGTCACCATCAGTGCACTTCGTGCTTGCTGCATTTGTTTGACGTTCTGCATAAATTTAGCCAATAGATCAAGTGCGTCATCACTGTTTTCAATATTGTCTAACTCTTCGCGTAGCTCAAGCTGCTCCATCAAAAATGCTGTGTCATGCATGGTATGTTGTTCGTTATTAATATCAAAACCATGCAATGAAAGCATATATTCCGCGCGTTTTAGCGGATGACGAAGGGCTTGATAAGCAGCATTAATGGTTGCTGCTTTTTGCAGCGCTTGCATTTTCTCCTGTTCAGAACAGGTTGCAAAACGGTCAGGATGGTATTGACGCTGTAAGTCTTGAAAACGTAACGTCAGTTGTTCGCTATCGATGGCATAGATGGGAGCCAATCCAAAAAGAGTAAAATAATCCATAAGTGCTCAGTTTCTCGAACCGGTTACCAATACCACTAATAAACTAAAATTAGTGAGATTGGCCGAAAATTAGGCTTAATAAAACGCATTATACGTGAAAACTTTCACCGCATCCGCATTCACTATTGACGTTAGGGTTATTAAATTTAAACCCTTCGTTTAAGCCTTCTTTCACGAAATCCAGCTCAGTACCATCAAGATAAACGATGCTCTTGCCATCGATGATGACTTTCACACCTTTATCTTCAAAAACTGTGTCTTCTTCATTGATTGTATCAGCAAACTCAAGAACATAAGCCATTCCTGAACAACCTGAAGTTCTTACACCTAAACGCAAGCCTTCGCCTTTTCCACGATTTTGTAGAAAGGATTGAATACGCTGCGCAGCACTTTCTGTAAGAGAAATAGACATTGCAAACCTCACTTTAGAAACAAACAAGGCAGATGCTACTCATGAGTCGCATCCGCCTTCAAATTATTTTATACCCACCCTATTTCTAAACTAAGAAACTCAGCGATGTTTAGCCTAGACGCCGTGGGTATTGTTCCAGTTATAGGACGATAACTTGTTGTTATTTATTAATATGGGTTGCCCTATAGACTGATTAAAAACTTATTTGCTTTGGCGTTTGCTTTTGTAATCAGCAATAGCAGCTTTAATTGCATCTTCAGCCAGAATTGAACAGTGAATTTTCACTGGTGGTAATTCTAACTCTTCGGCAATCGCTGTATTTTTGATTGACTCCGCTTCGTCCAAACTTTTGCCTTTCATCCACTCAGTCACGAGTGAACTTGATGCAATGGCTGAACCACAACCATACGTTTTAAAGCGCGCATCTTCAATAATGCCGTCATCATTTACTTTAATCTGTAATTTCATGACGTCACCACAGGCAGGTGCACCCACCATACCGCTTCCTACGCTTGGGTCGCTGTTGTCAAACGAACCAACGTTGCGTGGGTTTTCATAATGATCGATAACTTTTTCACTGTAAGCCATTTTTAAACTCCTGAAACCGTCTGATTAATGGTGAGACCATTCGATGCTGTTAAGATCTACGCCGTCTTTGAACATTTCCCATAAAGGAGACAGCTCGCGTAAGTGGCCAATTGCGCCATGAATCATTTTGATTGCATAGTCAATTTCTTCTTCTGTCGTGAAACGACCTAAAGAGAAACGGATTGAGCTATGTGCCAGCTCATCATTCATCCCTAAAGCGCGCAGTACATAAGAAGGTTCTAGGCTTGCAGAAGTACATGCAGAACCTGAAGATACAGCCAAATCTTTTAATGACATCATCAGTGATTCACCTTCAACATAGTTGAAGCTGACGTTCAGAATGTGCGGCGCACCGTGTTCTAAATCACCATTGAGGTAAACTTCTTCGATATCTTTAATGCCATTCCACAAACGTAACCTTAAACCGCGTAAGCGTTCAGATTCCGCTGCCATTTCTTCTTTGGCAATACGGTAAGCTTCGCCCATACCCACGATTTGGTGTACAGGTAATGTCCCAGAACGCATGCCGCGCTCATGACCACCACCGTGCTGCTGTGCTTCAAGGCGAATACGAGGTTTACGGCGAACATATAGTGCACCGATACCCATAGGGCCATATAATTTATGTGCAGAGAATGACATTAAATCCACTTTTAATGTGCTTAAGTCGATAGGTAATTTACCCACACTTTGTGTTGCATCAACGTGGAAAATAATTCCTTTGCTACGGCATAATTCACCGATAGCTGCGATATCCTGAACCACACCTATTTCATTATTAACATGCATAATAGAAATTAAAATGGTGTCTTCGCGGATAGCGTCTTGTAGGTCTTGCATAGCAATTAAACCGTTGCTTTGCGGTGACAGATAAGTCACTTCAAAACCTTCACGCTCTAATTGGCGGCAGGTATCTAAAACGGCTTTGTGTTCCGTTTTACAGGTAATGATGTGGTTGCCTTTCTTTTTATAGAAATTAGCAGCGCCTTTAATCGCTAAGTTATCAGACTCAGTTGCGCCTGAGGTAAATACGATTTCACGTGGGTCAGCACCCACTAATTCAGCGATTTGATTGCGAGCAATATCCACCGCTTCTTCAGCTTGCCAGCCGAAACGATGAGAACGGGACGCTGGGTTACCAAAGTTCCCATCCATTGTTAGACATTGCATCATTTTTTCAGCCACACGTGGGTCAACCGGTGTTGTTGCTGAATAATCAAGATAAATTGGTAATTTCATTGCTCACTTACTCCAAAGGACAAGCTAACTTGCCTTTAATTTTTAAAGATACAAATGGCGGAAATTAGCTCTTCGTCCAATAACTCACCAAGATGTATCGACTGCAATTTTTTTAATATTTTTAAGCACGTACATTGATAATCGATTCAGGTGTAATCCCATTTGGCATGGTCTTACGCTGTTCATTATCTTGTCTATCAGCAACAACCATGACTTCTTGGTTTTTAACCAGTTCATCAAGGCTAATGCTGCTAAGGAAACTTGTAATTCTATCGCTTAAATCGCGCCATAATGCGTGAGTTAAACAGCGGTCGCCATTTTGACAACCTTCTTTATTACCCTGACAACGAGTAGCGTCAACAGATTCATCTACCGCAGCGATTACTTCAGCAACAAAGATTTGGTCTGCGTCTCTACCAAGCAAATAACCGCCACCTGGGCCGCGCACACTCGAAACCAACTCATTTTTACGTAAACGAGAGAAAAGTTGCTCAAGATAAGAGAGGGAAATTCCCTGACGTTCAGAAATGTCAGCTAAAGGCACTGGACCTGACTGAGAGTGTAATGCGACATCTAACATCGCAGTTACTGCGTAACGCCCTTTGGAAGTGAGTCTCATAACATATTACTCCGTGGTAAATTATGGTCAGATTGTGACATTCCTGAGTAATTTAGTCAACTATTTACCTGACTAATTTACTCAAGTATTATTCACCTGCTTTTACCACGGATTTTGCCTCATTTTTTCGCCCATTTTTCCATTGACGTTAAAATACCCCGCAGGATATGTAACTCTTGGGTTTCGATATGCGCTCGAGTGAATAAACGGCGTAATTTATTCATAATTAAGCCGGGATGCGCTTTACGAATAAAACCTGATTCATTCAACACACTTTCAAGATGGACATAAAAACGTTCAACATCTTCTGACGGCGGATATTCTACCTCATCATCAGCTGCAATTACCGTATTTTTTTCATCCATTGAAAGATACGCCATGCGTATTTCATAACTCACCAATTGCACTGCCATCGCTAAATTCAAAGAACCGTACTCTGGGTTCGTGGGAATATATAAGTGATATTGGCATTTTTGTAGTTCTTCATTGGTCAAGCCGACTCGCTCACGACCAAACACGATAGCAACAGGTGATTCTTTTGATTGCTCAACGGACTTCACGCCGCATTCGCGCGGCTCAACCATTGGCCAAGATAAGGTGCGAGAACGCGCACTCGTGCCGATAACTAACTTACAGCCCTCTAAAGCTTCATCGAGAGTTTTAACTATTTTCGCATTACCGATAACATCACTTGCCCCAGCAGAAAGTGCAATAGAGTGTGAATCAGGTTCAACGAGAGGATTAACGAGGTACAGATTAGAAAGCCCCATGGTTTTCATGGCACGAGCCGTTGAGCCCATATTACCAGTGTGTGAGGTTTCAACAAGAACAATACGGATATTATCTAACATGGTTTATACGTTTAATGAAAAAATTATCGCAATAGCTTAACACAAAATTGCTTATTGTGACGAACATCTATATACTTCGGCACTCAAGTTTTTCGTTCTTTAACATTCCAGTGGAAAAAGCCCATGCATCCGATGCTTAACATCGCCATACGTGCAGCACGTAAGGCCGGTAATCACATAGCTAAAAACTATGAAATGCCTAGCAATATTAAAGTCACTCAGAAAGGCACTAACGATTTCGTTACTAACGTTGACCAAGAATCTGAGCAACTGATTATTGAAATCATCCGCAAATCATATCCTGACCACACTATTATCACTGAAGAAAGTGGTGAATTAATTGGTAAAGATGATGATATTCAATGGGTAATCGATCCACTGGATGGCACTACCAACTTCACAAAACGTCTCCCTCATTTTTCTGTTTCTATCGCTGTGCGCGTTAAAGGCCGCACAGAAGTCGCTGTTGTTTACGACCCAATGCGTAATGAATTATTTAGCGCAGTACGTGGACAAGGCGCTCAGCTTAACGGTTATCGTGTTCGTATCGACGAAAAACGTGACCTTGATGGCGCCATCGTTGCGACAGGTTTCCCTTTCAAACAAAAACAACATGCACCTGTCTATATGAACATCATGACTGCGATGTTTAACAAATGTGCTGACTTTCGTCGTACTGGTTCCGCAGCATTAGATTTATGCTATGTGGCTTCTAGCCGTGTCGATGCTTTTTTTGAAATTGGTTTAAAACCGTGGGATTTCATGGCCGGTGAACTGATCATGCGTGAAGCTGGCGGCATCATGACTGACTTTATTGGCGGCCACAATTATTTAGCCTCCGGTAACTTAGTTGCTGGTAGCCCACGTGTTGTTAGAGACATACTGTCCGTCATGAAAGATGAACTATCGGAAGCATTAAAGCGCTAACCCATTCTTTCTAGAGACGAACTAGAAACAAAAAACCCACTTTTATTGTGGGTTTTTTTGTTATTTAAAAATACATTGCTATTTAAAACAAAATAACACCTTTAATTAATTCACGATTATTAATGACATCACTTTCATAAATATCACCAATGGTATTAAAGTCAAATTGATGCGTTAGCATCATCCCACTAGATAACTTACCTTCAGCCATTAACCTTGCAACTTTATTGAAATCTTCAGGAGTGGCATTTCGACTTCCCATCATTGTTGTCTCTTTCTTATGGAAATCAGGGTCTGGAAACGATAAATTACCTTTAAATAAACCAACAAATACAATTAAGCCACCATGACGAATTAAATTGACCGCAGTGTTCATTGCGTGTTGGTTCCCCGTTGCATCAATGACTTTTTCTGCAAGCATACCTGAAAAATGGCTTTCAATACTTGATAAGTAATTTTCAGCGGCTGGATCGCACGTTTTTAAGCCTAATACCTTTTCAACATGTTGACGACGTGCCTCACTGGTATCAGCCACTAATACGTTAGCACCATCCGCTTTAGCAATTGCAGCAACACCAAGCCCTATCGGCCCAGCCCCTGCGACTAAAACAGTATCTTGAGGTTTAACCTGCGCACGTCTAACGGCATGAGCACTGATTGAAAATGGTTCGATCAAGGCGCCATCAATATCTGTGACAGTGTCTTCAATCGCTAATACATTTTTCTCTGGCACATTTAAATACTCACAAAAACCTCCGTCCTCGTGAACGCCAATAACTGAAATTTTTTCACAACAATTTGTTTTGCCTTCCTTGCACGCACCACATTCGTAACATGCAACATAAGGCATCACCGCAACACGCTGCCCAACTTTCCACTGTGTAATATCAGGTGCAACCTCACAAATAGTTCCAGAAATTTCATGTCCTAATACCCGTGGATATTGAAAAAATGGCTGGTTTCCTCCCCATGCATGAATATCAGTTCCACATATTCCAACCGCATGAATTTTTATTTTTACATGCCCAATTTGAACTGTAGGTTCAGCAACTTGTTGGTAAACTAATTTTTTAGGTTCTTGGCATATCAATTGTTTCATATTTCCCTCCATCAATTTATCTGTCTTTTTTAATTTAAAAAACATAAACTAGATACTTAACAACCAAATTTTGTGATTAAATGTTTTTAAATCGGTTTTAAATCGGTCTTTAAAGAATAAAAATCAGACTAAGGAGTGCTTAAATGGTGAGGAGTAAAAATATACGCTATGGGTCAATTAATGAATTCTTAGACGCTATACATAAAAATTTATTAACATCCCCCTTCCCCTCACAATCTTCTTTAGCAGAGATGTTTAATATCAGTCGAACCACCGTGAGACATACCCTAGAATATTTATTAGAAAAGAAAATCATTGAAAAACAAGAGAATGAATATCATGTCATTCGCTACCCCAATAAAACTGATTTCTTTCCTGTTGAATCAAGTCTCCCTGATCAACAAATCGTCTTATTCGAAAAAGCGTTTTACCAAATGATTAAGCGCAAAGAATTGATGCCTGGAGATACTTTTACTGAATTACAACTAGCAAAAAAAAGTCATGTGAGTTCTAGTATTGTTCGGGAGTTCTTAGTGGAGTTTTCCCGCTATGGGTTAATTAAAAATACTCACCGAGGAAATTGGCATATGATGAAGTTTTCACGTGAATATGCAGAAAAACTATTTGAATTCAGGGGGTTACTAGAAACCAATGCATTGACTCATTTTTTAAATTTACCACCAGATGACCATCGTTGGATTTTAGCAAAAGAGCTATTACTCAAACATAGGACACTACGGGAAACCGTTACTATCAATTACCGCGACTTTTCCCAACTAGATTATGAACTACATAGTCTTATTTTATCAGGCGCCAATAACCCCTTTTTTAATCAGTCTCTTGAAATCATCACTGTGATATTTCACTTTCAATATCAATGGGATGAATCAGATTTAAAAGAAAGAAATGTACTGGCAATTGAAGAACATATGACCATTTTAAGTGCTTTGATTAGCCGTAATGATATTGTCGCGATGAATGAACTTAGACATCACTTAGATACCGTTAAACGAACTATGATTAATTCCATACAACAAACTTATGAATAAATTACATTGAGTTACAAGACCAATGGATGGCCAACGATGACTTATTCTTTGGCTCGATAATATGCACATCAGAAAAAATCTGAATTTTTTAGTAAAAAAAACAACTTAATTATAAAATCATTATTAATCAAAATTATGACAAATAAAAATATTACTATTTTTCATACAATTAAAGAACAAACTTACTAAATAGATTGAATCAATTAATAATTCATCTGTTTTTAACTGATAAAAAACAGAATAAAAACATCAAAAGCCATTCATTCCACAAAATTGATGCAATTAATAGTCCATAGAAAAAAATACTTCTAGTCTGAATCAACACCGGATGATTAATACACATAATAACTAGAGGAATGGTCATGGATTACTTAAATAGACAGTCAATGGCTAATAAGCAATACCCAGAGAGAATTTTGCAATTCGGAGAAGGCAATTTTTTACGTGCTTTTATCGACTGGATGATTGACCAACTGAATGAAAAAACAGATTTCAATAGTGGCATTACGCTTGTCAGGCCAATTGACTCATCTAATCCCTCAATTAATCAACAAAATGGACTCTATACTGCCATCACCAGGGGAATCAATGAACAAAAACAAAGCGTTTCGAATATAAGAATTATTAATTCGGTTAACCGTGAAATACTGATTTATTCTGAATATGATCAATTTTTAAAATGTGCAGAAAATCCTGAATTACAATGGGTCTTCTCTAACACTACAGAAGCAGGAATCGTATATAAGTACGACGTACGCTTAGAAGATACACCAGCAAGTAGTTTTCCAGCGAAACTTACTCAGTTTTTATTTCACCGCTTTCAACATTTTAATGGCGATAGTAGCAAAGGGTTGTTCATCATCCCCTGTGAGTTAATTGACTATAATGGCGATAAATTACAAGAGTTTGTAAATCAACATGCACATGACTGGCAACTCCCTGCAGATTTTATTGCTTGGCTAAATAGCAGTAATACGTTTTGTTCTACATTAGTCGATAGAATCGTTACTGGATACCCGAAAAATGAAATTGAGAAACTGGAAAAAGAATTAGGTTATAAAGACGATTTTCTCGTCACTGCTGAATATTTCTATTTATTTGTCATTCAAGGGCCAAAAATACTAGAGCAGAAGCTAAAACTGAATGAATTACCATTAAATATCAAAGTAGTCGATGACATAAAGCCCTACAAAGAACGTAAAGTTGCAATCTTAAATGGTGCGCACACCGCGATGGTTCCTGTTGCTTACTTGGCAGGGATCAGAACTGTTCGTGATGTCACTAGCAACCCAATCTTTTTAGCTTTCATTAAAGATTTAATTGATAATGAAGTTATTCCTGTTTTATCTCAAAACCCTTCGGAGCTCGCAGCTTTTGCCTCCGCAGTTATTGACCGCTTTAATAACCCATATATAGAACATGAATTAATTTCAATTTCACTAAACTCGTTAACTAAATTTAAAACTCGCCTATTACCTCAATTAATATCTTATGTTAGGCAATACAATAAAATTCCTTATTGCATTTCATTTTCACTTGCTGCACTTATTGTTTTCTATCGAGGAAAACAGGCCGAACAACTCATTCCTTTAAATGATGATGACCATTTACTTGAACGCTTTAAAGCTTGGCATGAACTCTATGACTCAAATGTAAAACAACTTACTGAAAATGTGCTAGCAATGTCTGATTTATGGGGATTAAACCTCAACGAAATACCGCAATTACAAGATGATGTGAGCCAGAAAATCACTGAAATTCTGAGTAGCGGTACAGAATCAATGCTACGCAAAAAATACGTTGGCTAGAAAAAGAAAATAAATACTTAAAATAATAAATCCCCCTACAGGAGATACCTTTATGAAACTGAGCACATTAAACGGAAAAAAACTTCTTAGCTTAACACTCAGCACAATGCTATTAATGGGCAGCATGACAAATGCCGCATTTGCAGATGCTAAATATAAGTTAAAAGTCGCTTATGAAAATAACCCTGGTGAGCCTTTTGACTTAGCTATTCACGAATGGGCAAAAAAATTCAATGAAAAAACTCATGGTGAAGGTGAATTAATTCCTTATCCAAGCTCACAATTAGGCTCCAAAAAAGATGTCATCGAACAAATGAAGTTAGGTAGCCCACTAATTACCTTAGCAGATGGTGCATTCTTTTCTGATTATGTGCCTGATTACGGCATTATGTTTGGGCCGTATTTAGGGCTATCTTATAAAGATATTTTTAAATTAAATGCCTCACCTTGGTATGGTTCCTTAGAACAACAGTTAGATAAAAAAGGCCTTCACATGGTTTCTAAAGATTGGTTATATGGTTCACGCCATATCTTAGCCAATAAAATGATCCAAACCCCAGATGACCTAAAAGGTTTAAAAATTCGCGTCCCCAATAATAAAATTCAAATTAAAGGTTTAGAGGCAATGGGTGCCACACCAACACCATTACCTTTAGCAGAAGTTTATACTGCACTTAATCTTAAAATTATTGATGGCGCAGAAAACCCAATTCCTGTGCTATATGGGCAAAAACACCATGAAGCGGCCAAATTCTTGATTTTAACGGGTCATGTAGAGAACGTAACCAACCTAGTCATGGGCAGCAAAACCTACGCTAAATTACCTGAAGATATTCAACAAGCTTTAGTTGAATCAGGAAATGAAGCAGGCCAATTCTTAACAGATTTAGTCTTACAACAAGAAAAAGAAATCATTGAGAAAATGAAAAATGAAGGCGTTACTGTTGTTGAAGTAGATAGAACACTCTTCAAAGAAAAATCTAAACCTTTCTATAATGAGTTCCCTGAATGGTCTGCGAACTTATATCAACAAACTCAAGATATTATTAATAATTAACCCTATTACTTGGCGGTTAACACCGCCAATATTTTTACAAAACAAACGGTTAAATATTATTCTCGCAAGGATCTTTTATGTTTAAATTTCTGGGGAAATTAAGTGATATAGTAGCTTCTCTTGCCGTTGCCGCTATTGTCATTATTACCATTCTTGCTGTATTCATGCGTTGGCTTCTTAATGACCCTTTAATGTGGAGTGAGGAAGTTTTAATCATTTGCTACATTTGGTTGGTGATGATTGGCGCAGCATCTGCGGCAGGCAAAAGAATGCATGTCAGTATTGATGCAATTACCTCTTTATTTCCTGAAAAAGTACAATTAGCTATTGCGGTCGTTACTCATATTATGGCCATTATTGCTTTATCAATTTTTGGTTATCTTGGATATGAACTCTCTATTATCGCAGAAGACAAAATAACACCAATAATTGGTGTCTCTTATTATTATATCGACCTTTCTGTACCCATTGGCGCATCCATCATGGTGTTATTTTCTATCCAACATTTACTGGAAGACATGAGTAAATTAATAAAAGGAGATAAACCATGTCAGTAATTATCGCCTGTATCGTATTAATATTCTGCTTTTTAATTAATGTTCCCATCTTTTTAAGTGTACTGATTGCATTACTCACCTACTTTTTCTCTGCGGGTGACATTTCTCCCCTCATTGCAGTACAACGCATTATTGGGGCTGGGGAAAATGTGACGTTACTTGCTATCCCTTTCTTCATTTTGTTAGGTAACCTTTTGAATTACACTGGTATTACCAGACGAATGTTGAAATTTACTGGCACTCTGTCTGGCCACTATCCAGGAGGACTTGCCCAATCTAACGTATTATTAAGTACAATGATGGGCGGGCTTTCTGCATCTAACCTCGCTGACTGTGCAATGCTATCTAAAATGTTAGTGCCAGAAATGACAAAATTAGGCTATGGAAAAAGCTTCTCTGCCGCTGTCACTGCCGCAGGATCATTAATAACGCCTATAATTCCACCGGGTATTGCATTAATCATCTATGGATTTGTCGCTGATGTCTCTATTGGTAAGATGTTTATGGCTGCAATCATTCCTGGATTAATGTGCTGCGTTGCTTTAATGGTTGCAATTTATCTGATTGCAAAAAAACGTGGATATAAGCCAGCTAGAGATAAAGCACCTACATTTGCTGAGGTTTACCAAACAGGTAAAGGAGCGATGTCTGCTTTCCTATTAGTTCTTGTCATTATTGGCGGAATTCGCTTTGGTATTTTTACACCAACAGAAGCTGGTGCTATTGCTGTACTTTACGTTATTGTAATTGGTACCTTCTTTTATCGTGAAATGAAGTTAAAAGACATTGCTGCCTCATTTTTAGAAACAGCCCGTTCAACAGCAAGTATCATGCTCATTATTATGACTTGTTCCGCATTAGCATGGGTATTGACGAACGAGCAAGTGGCGCAAGATGTTGCCAGAATGATGACCAATTTTTCTGATAACCCATATGTCTTCTTAATGATTGTCAATGCGGTGTTGTTAATCTTAGGTATGTTTATTGAAGGAAATGCCGCAATTATTGTCCTTGTTCCATTATTAATGCCTACAGTAAAATTATTAGGAATTGACCCTATCCATTTTGGCATTGTCATGATCCTTAATTTAGCTATCGGCTGCTTAACACCGCCAATGGGAACTGTCATGTTTGTAGCTACATCGATTACTGGTGTCCGTATTTCTGATTTTATTCGTGAAGTTATGCCCTTATTCTTTGCATTAATTATCGTTTTACTCTTAGTCACTTTTATGCCTGTATTTACGACTTTCCTACCAAGCTTATAAGATAAATGTATATTTCAATGGCAAATCATTTCCTATGATTTGCCATTTTATTATCAACTTATTTTTTATAAATTAAATTTTATTTAATTCCATAAGTTAATATTACTTAAATTTATGATTAAGTTAATTGATCTTTACCCTTGTCATAATAACACTTACCACAAGAAACATTCAAATAGACAAACCGCCAACCACCAACAAATACACTTATTACGAGTTATTCTGAAATAATCAAAAAAATAATATTACATTAAATTCATACATATAAAAAACACACCAATCTCATTATTTATTTTTTTAATTTTGAATTTGAAAAAAATATATTTTATATCTAGCATAAAACAAGACAGCTAATTTACATTCAGCTGTTAATCAAAGTTATATAACTTTATCTTACTTTGACCTTATGGGGTTAATTATGCCTAGATATATACTACCTCTGTCTTTACTTTCTTTATCTGTTATATCAGGCTCAGCACTTGCAATAACGAATAGTGCTGGGGGAATTATTTCAATTTCTGGAGCAATAAGCGATACAACCTGTACCATTAATGGCGGAAATAGTGCCGATATGACTGTTGTTCTTGACCCAATAACCGTAACAGATGCAGGGATAACTGCCGCAACGGTTATTTCTAAAAATCAAAAACAATTTTCTTTAACTTTCTCAGATTGTGCGCCCGCAAGCGTCCCAGTCAGTAATCTGAAATTACATTTTTATTCATCAAGTAACATTTCGCCTTCCGGTTTGTATTTAGTGAATACTTCCGTGAATGAAAATGATGCTTCCGTTGCCAAAAACGTCGGGTTTAGTTTATCTAAAACCAGTACTCCAACCACTGCAATTCCACTCAATGTAGCTTTTGATACTAACCTTACAGGGGCTGACACTGGTGGCGCAACAGGAGCTACTCTTAATTTAATAGCCAGTTATTATAAAACTAATACAACTGCTGCCAAAGTCGGTCTTTTGCAATCAAACGTAATATATACAGTTTCCTATTTATAATTATGACTTAGCCAGGCTTTTATTAGCCTGGCTTTAAATGGATGCTATTATGAAAACTCTAGTTTTATTACTCACTATTTTATTTTCGAGCACAACATTTTCTAATGTTATTATTACAGGCACTCGAATTATATATCCTGCTGACGCTGATAGTATTGCTGTACAATTAACTAATAACAGCAAAACATCTTCTCTTGTTCAGTCATGGATTGATAACGGTGATGAAAATTCCACGCCTGAGAATTCTGAAGCGCCTTTTTATTTATCCCCTCCTATTGTTAAAATTGAAGGTTTACAAGGTCAGCAACTAAAAATTAAAAAAATACCCGGAAAACTTCCTGAAAATATTGAAAGTGTATTTTTCTTAAATGTTTTAGACATTCCTAAAACGCCAGAATCTGCTAAAGGCAAAAATGCAATTCAACTAGCCACACGTTCAAGAATTAAAATTTTTTATCGTCCTATTGGGCTAACTGCCCCCCCCGATGAGGTTATTAATAATGCAAGCTACCAGATTAAAAATAATAAAATATTAGTTAAAAATAACTCGCAATACCATTTAACTATTGCAGCTATCACACCATCTGACGATAAAAATAATTCATTAACTGATTCTGCGATGATTGCCCCTATGTCTGAAAAAGAATTCCCTATTAAAGGAATAATAAAAAACCACGACATGATTGTAATGTATGTGGATGACTATGGTGTTTTCAAATCTAAAAATATTAAACTTTAATAGAAGAAATCATCGTGAAAAAAGAAAATTATCTCTATCTCCTAATCTTAATAGGACTGCAAAGTTATCAAAAGAACTCAATAGCGGACGAGTTTGAGACTTCCCTATTGGTTGGCAAATCTGCGCAAGGAGATATTTCACGATTCTATACTGACAATAACATTCCATCAGGTAAACAATTAGCCGATCTTTATGTCAATAATAATTGGAAAGGTCAGTTTGAAATTGATGTCAATAATGATGGCAAACTGATTAGCCTTGCTGCTGCTGATGTACAGAGATTAAACCTGAATTTATCTGCTGAGGTGATTGAGCAAACCAAACAACAGCCACTTATTCCTATAGATGATTTAGTACCCAATATAAAATATAAATTTAATATCAACGACTTGAGGCTCGATATTATCGTCCCTCAAGTCGCTCTGAAGCAACTCGAAGCTAACTATGTTGACCCCAGTCTCTGGAATTATGGCGAGCCTGCAATTATTTTTTCTTATAATACAAATTATTATAGTTACAAAGAGAAAAAAAACTCAAAAACCAGCAGTGACAATTTTTATGCGACCTTAAATTCAGGCATTAATTTGGGCGCCTGGCAATTTAGAGATGAATCCAGCTATCGACATAGCTCTCATAGTAGCCAAAAATGGAAAAACAGTACCCGTTATGTTTACCGCCCCCTTAGTGCAATCAAATCCGGGTTGAAATTAGGTGATTTTTATACGCCAGCAGCCCTATTTAATAGTATTCGAGTTCGAGGCATTGCATTAGCAACAGAAGCTAGTATGTTGCCAAATTCAAGTCAAAATTTTGTCCCCATTATACGCGGTGTCGCTCAAACAAATGCCTTAGTCAGCGTGTACCAAAATAATAATCTAGTTTATCAAGAGAGCGTTCCCCCTGGTGAATTTGCATTTAATGACCTTCAACCTAGTGCTGGTGGTGGTGACTTATTTGTCGTTATTCAAGAAGCTGATGGAAGGCAAGAAACCTTTACTGTGCCCTATTCTGCTGTACCTGATATGCTCAAACAAGGTGTCTACAATTACAATTTTATTGTTGGTCAAACTAAAATCGATAGTACCCATTACCAACCCAAATTTACTCAAGGCGAGTTTCACTATGGTTTAAATAATTTAGTGACGCTTTATGCAGGAATGTTATTTAGCGAAAAATACTATTCCGGCGTTATTGGGAGTGGTTGGAATTTTAGTTTTGGGGCCATTTCAGCTGATATCACGCAAGCAAATACTAAATTAGATTCAGGCGATCATAGAGGTCAAAGCTATCGCTTGACTTATAACAAATATATTAACACAACGTCGACCAATTTAACCTTGGCGTCATATCGTTATTCGACTAGTGGTTACTATAGTTTTATTGATGCCATTTATTCTCAAGACAATTATCGCGCTTGGAAAGCTTATCAAGACCAGCTATCCGAAAAACTCGGCAATAATATTCCACCTGAACTTTCACTCACTAATTATGACGCCTTACGCGGTTCACGTGCTAAAAATACATTTACATTGAATTTAAACCAACAATTAGCTGATGGTTATGGTTCGGTATTCATCTCGGGGACACACCGTGATTATTGGAATACAAACGGTAATAGCCGTGAATATCAAGCTGGCTATGCCAACAACTATAACGATATTTCCTATAGTGTGTCTGTTTCACGTGTTCGGAATTACGACAGCGAAGAAGAAACACGTATCTATGCCAATTTTAGTGTTCCTTTTTCTTTATTTGAAAAACGCGCCAATATTAGTATGGGAAGTTATTTCACTGACTCTCGTTACCAACAAACTACGCTAAGTGTCAGTGGTATTGCAGGTAAAAATGACCAAGTCAATTATACGCTAACTGCAACAAATCAAAGCGGTGGGAATAACTTAGTGGGTGGCAACGCCAGCTATCAGCTCCCCTCTAGCACGCTTTCAGGATCTTACACCGAAGCCAATAATTACCGCCAAACTGGTTTAGGCGCCAGAGGGACTCTAGTTGCTATCCCTGGACATATTGTTTTTTCAGGGGAAACAGGGCAAACCTATACCATCATTGACGCACCAATGGCCAGTAACATGATGGTCAACGCCGATAAAACCACCTTAACCAACCAACAAGGTGTTGTTTTAGTTGCCAATTCCACACCATATAGAACCAATACCTATACCTTAACAGATACAGAAAAAACCGCAGGTGCAGAGGTGCTCGGTAATATGGCCAATGTAAGTCCATATCAAGGAGCGGTGAATTACATCAAACTCGAAACCGATACACGACAAACTTATCTCATCCGAGGCGTGCTTGCTAATGGCGATAGCTTACCTTTTGGTACAGAAATCACAAATGCTAAACAGCAAAGTGTTGGTTATGTCGGTCAATCTGGCGTGATGTATATCAAAAGTGAGCAATTACCGATGGCATTGCACATAAAGCTTAAAGGGAAACAAACATGTGTTATTGAGCCACTACTCAATACGATGGATAAAAACAAAAACCTCTGTCGATAAAGGTAAATATGATGAAAAAAGTCACTTTAGCACTGATGCTTTCCAGTATATTGGCTTATAGTCAGTATTCCTCCGCACATTGTAGACAAACATCTACGGTGACGGCTCCCGCTATTGCTTTTGATTTATCGACCGAACTTACCAGTACATCGACTCAAGTTAGTAAAAATAGCAGAACCATCTACCCTGGAACTTTTACCTGTACTGCAAGAGGGCTGCTTTTCCCTAACTCTATCGGTATTGCATCCCCTTTCCAAGGCAGAACAGCCACTATTGGTTTTAATGGTGGAAAGCAGTTTGTCTCAATTACAGTCACTGCATTAGAAAAAGATAGGGTTGTCGGCCTTACGGAAGGTATACATCAAGGTAGTGAGCTCGATACAAATTTTACCGTTCAATTTAATTTGCTCACAACCAAACCCGGAACCAACTATGTCGAAGTATCAGGAAGTACCGCCACAATTACCCCTATTGTACTCGCCTCTGATGCATCCAGCTTGGGAATTCTACAGTGGTTATTAGATATTGTAGTCAAATTAGTCACTTTTCTGTTAACGCTACAATGGCCAACCAGTGCCGATGATATCTACTTACAACCAATGACCTTAACTTATAATCCCATTCTCACTACCTGTAATTTTGTTAACCAAGGTTTAGTCGTTGCACTACCCCCAGTAAGTATCAATGTGGTGAAAACTGTAACCAGAGCAGGCTACACGCCATTTACACTTAATTTTACCTGCCAAGATTTTTTAGCAGGTGGTAATGCTTCTCGTGATGTATCTATTTTTTTATCCAGTAGCAACCTGCTCTCAAATGATAAAACAACATTGAATAATACCATTAGTCAAGGTGCTAAGGGTGTTGGCTTCCGATTAGTTAGCGCAAGTAATCTCAATACACCATTAGTACTTTCGGATAGCGTGGCAGATAAAAGTGGGGCAACAAATATTTTTACTGTTCTCAAGGGAAATCCGATTTCCCCTTCTTTTTCAGTAAATTTAGGTGCCTATTACCATGCATACAACCCAAGTAGTGTTATTCAAGGACAAGTCTCAAGTACTGCAACCGTGGTGATGTCATACAATTAGAAAGGAAAATATTATGACCGGAATAATTAAAATCACAGGGTTCGCTACGTTACTATTTTTTAGCGTCCAAACAAGTGCGAGCCTTGTTTTACAAGGAACACGAATTATTTTTCCTAGCGATAAAAAGGCCGTCGGAATTCAACTTACTAATTACAGTGAACAAGCCACATTGACTCAAAGCTGGGTGGATGAAGGTAACCTCGATTCAACACCAGAAACGACGAACGCGCCATTTATTGTGACCCCCCCCATGACTAAAATCGCGGCAAATGACGGAGTTCAATTACGAATACGCTTTATTGGCGACAAACTCCCTACGAATAAAGAGTCTGTATTTTATTTAAATGTATTAGACATTGCGCCAAAGCCAAAACAAATAAATAGTGCAAATTTGCTA
The DNA here is from genome assembly GCF_028481645.1 of Providencia sp. PROV141. Lineage (NCBI taxonomy): Bacteria > Pseudomonadati > Pseudomonadota > Gammaproteobacteria > Enterobacterales > Morganellaceae > Providencia > Providencia sp. PROV141. Next base: position 267,875 of record NZ_JAMPPR010000014.1, read on the forward strand.
CAATTTGCCATTCAAACACGGATTAAAGTTTTTTATCGACCAATTGCGCTTATAAATAAACCCGATGATTCAATCAATAACATTCAATTCCATTTAGCTAAAGATGGTATTATCGTCAACAACCCGACCCCTTATTTTTTAAGTATTGCCAATATTTATCTAGCTAATAATGAAAGCCGTTCTATTACAAAAAGTTCGATGATTGCGCCATTTTCATCACAAATCTTCCCTTCAACCGCCACAATTAATCATGGGGAAAATATAACAATGATTTATATTGACGATACAGGGAAACAAATTCAGTACCAAACCAAGCTATAAAAATAGGTATAAACCCTTTTATAGCTTGGTTGATAAATACTAGGATTGAGCTACAACTTTAGGGCGGATAAACACGGCAGGAACAGCAAGAAGCGCCATTAAATAGAAAACTACACCATGATGAGCAGGCACTCGTTCATAAATATACCCCACAATAATAGTCAGTACGGCTAACCCACCACCGGTTGCGAGGGCAGAGTAAACACCTTGTAATGGGATAATTTCATTTTCTTTTCTTGCGCTGATAAAGCGCATTGCCGCTAGATGGCAAATCGTAAAAGTCCCACTGTGAAGAATTTGCACTACAATTAACACAGGTAATGCAGTAAACGCCCCCATCAGCCCCCAACGGATAATTCCACAAAATGCGGATAGCAGCAGTAAATTACGCGCACTCCAACGCCGGAACAAACGGTGACTTAACATAAATACAATGACTTCAGCAACCACACCCAGCGACCATAAATTACCGATCACTAAATCTGAATAACCCGCCTCTTTCCAAAATAGGGAAGCAAAACCATAATAAGCTGCATGGGCCCCTTGTAATAAGGTCACACAAATTAAAAACCTAACGACGTTTTTATCGGCAATCAACTGTTTAAAAGTGACTTTATTGCCACCTTCAATTTTCGCCGCTCCCATTGGCATAATTGCCGGTTTCAGCATTGCGCCGAGTAATAATGCTAAACAGCTTACTATCAACGCCACCATGATGGCTTTATTACCCCAAACACCTGCTAAATAACCCATCAATGAGGAGCCAATAATAAAAGCTATCGAACCCCAGACGCGAATTTTGCCATAATCAAAGGTAAATTGTTTTTGCCATGTCCCCGCCAGTGAATCTCCCAGCGGGACCATTGGTGCAAAAAATAAGTTAAAGCCTATCATTACAAATAGCAACCATGCCCAATGAGAGCCCAAAGCAAAACCAACAGAGAAAATGAGTGAAAGCCCTGCAAGTAAACGTAGTGCAGTAATCAGTTTCGAGGGCTCTTTAACTAAAGGAGTAATGAACATCGCGCCAAGGAAACGGGCTGCTAACCCTACCCCTAACAAAACACCAATCATTTCTGCATCAATTCCCTCACCTTGTAGCCAAACTGACCAAAATGGTAAGAAAATACTGTAAGCAAAAAAGTAGGTAAAATAATCAATGGCTAGCCAACGCGTTGATGGAATGACCATCATCCCTCCGTTTTTTCAATGCAAAAAACCCGCTCATACATGCATGTAGAAGCGGGTTTTAATCACGAATTGTCGTTTAAATTATGCGTAAACTGGGTATTTCTTGCAAATTGCTAATACTTTTTGTTTTACGCTCTCAATGGTCGCTTCGTCATTGAGGTTGTCTAGGATATCACACATCCAGCCCGCTAGCTCACTCGCTTCTGCTTCTTTAAAGCCACGGCGTGTAATTGCAGGAGAACCGATACGTACACCTGACGTTACGAATGGGCTCTTAGGATCGTTAGGTACGCTGTTTTTGTTAACCGTGATATTTGCACGGCCTAGTGCAGCATCGGCATCTTTACCTGTGATGTCTTTGTCTACTAAATCTACTAAGAACAAATGGTTTTCCGTTCCGCCAGATACGACTTTATAGCCACGTTTTTGGAAAACGTCGACCATTGCTTTGGCATTTTTAGCCACTTGTTGTTGGTAAACTTTGAATTCTGGTTCCATCGCTTCTTTCAGAGCAACCGCTTTACCTGCAATCACATGCATTAAAGGGCCACCTTGAGAACCAGGGAATACGGCTGAATTGATTTTTTTGTATAACTCTTCGTCACCACCTTTAGCTAAAATTAATCCACCACGTGGACCTGCTAAAGTTTTATGTGTTGTTGTCGTCACAACGTGTGCGTGAGGAACTGGGTTTGGATAAACACCGGCAGCAATCAAACCTGCAACGTGAGCCATATCCACAAACAAATAAGCGCCAATGCCATCTGCGATTTCACGCATTTTTGCCCAATCAACCACACCTGAATACGCAGAAAAACCACCGATAATCATTTTTGGTTTATGTTTTTCAGCTTGTGCTTTGATATCATCGTAATCAATTTTACCGCTTTCATCGATACCATAAGGCACGATGTTATACAGTTTACCTGAGAAGTTAACTGGTGAACCGTGAGTTAAGTGACCACCATGTGCAAGGTTCATCCCCAGAACAGTATCACCTGGCTGTAATAACGCCATGTAAACAGCAGCGTTAGCTTGTGAACCTGAGTGCGGTTGCACGTTCGCATAGTCAGCACCAAAGAGTTCTTTCGCACGGTCAATCGCTAATTGTTCTACCACATCAACATACTCACAACCGCCATAGTAGCGTTTGCCTGGGTAGCCTTCTGCATATTTATTGGTTAGCTGAGAACCTTGAGCCTGCATGACTCGTGGACTGGTATAGTTTTCAGAAGCAATTAATTCAATGTGTTCTTCTTGACGTTGTACTTCTTGCTCCATTGCTTCCCATAATTTTGGATCGTAGTCAGCAATATTCATTTCACGCTTTAACATTCGCTTCTCCTGCCTCAGCAATTCAATAGGTTGAAAATCGATTCATCGCAATGACACACAGTGTAAACTCTTTTTCTCTCTTGAGATAGCCCTAAAGAAAAAATATACGCAAACGATTGCATTAATTTTTTTCACTTCATTTGCTTCTGAAGGCTCCACTATAAAATAGCTTAAATTTTAATTTTTAACGTAGAAACATCCAGATTTGCTAGCCCCTTCTCATTATGTGCCTAATTCCGACATATTTTCCCAGTTTGAGTCTTTACATAAAACCTTAAATATTATAAGTTGTATTTAAAATGCATGTTTATAAATAAACTTTATGTCTCTCAAAAAAGAGTGATTTATTGGGATGAAATAAACTTATCCCAATGATGCAAAAGGATATGTTTGTACAAAACTAAAAACTGACGCCTTACGCTCACTACGATGAGAACATGAAAATAATTCAGGAGCACCTGTATGCTAGATAGCCAAACCATCGCCATTGTTAAATCAACCATTCCTGCCATTGCTGAAACAGGGCCAAAACTAACCGCACATTTTTATGATCGGATGTTTAAACAACACCCTGAACTAAAAGATATTTTTAACATGACTCACCAAATGAACGGCGACCAACGTGAAGCGCTGTTCAATGCTATTTGTGCTTATGCGGTAAATATTGAAACCCCTGAAGCACTGATTTCAGCGGTTGAAAAAATTGCCCAAAAACACGTTAGTTTAAATATCAAACCTGAGCATTACCCTATTGTTGGGGAAAATTTACTGGCGGCTATCGATGAGCTACTTAGTCCAGGCCAAGAAGTGCTTGATGCTTGGGGAAGAGCTTACGGGGTCTTAGCTGATATCTTTATTGGTCGTGAAGCAGTCATTTACCAAGAGAATGCAGATAAAATTGGAGGCTGGGAGGGTTTACGTGAATTTAAATTGAAACAAAAACAACCACAAAGCGATGTAATCACCAGTTTTGAATTCATACCTGTCGATGGGAAACCCGTCGCAGATTACCGTCCAGGCCAATATATCACTATTTATGTCAACAATCAGGGATTTGAAAACCAAGAAATCCGCCAATACTCACTAACGACCGCGCCTAATGGCCGTAGCTACCGTATTGCAGTAAAACGTGAAGAACAAGGCTCCGTTTCTAATTTCTTACATCAACAATTAAATGAAGGTGATAGTGTACTGCTCGCCCCACCATGTGGTGATTTCTTCATTGATGTTGATGACCAGACACCTGTTACCTTGATCTCTGCAGGCGTTGGTTTAACCCCAATGCTGAGTATGTTAAATCATCTAACAGAACAAGGTCACAATGCACAAGTTAATTGGTTCCATGCCGCTGAAAATGGTGCTGTTCATGCCTTTAGGCACGAAATTCAACAACTATTAGCAAAACAACAAACCAGCCAATCTGCGATTTGGTTTAATCAACCAAGAGAGGAAGATCGTCTCGGGTTTGATTACCAATATGAAGGTTTAATGAATTTAGAATTGGTACGTGAATGGATTGAACAACCGAACATGCAATTCTATTTCTGTGGCCCTGTTGGTTTTATGCAGCACGTAGGCAAACAGCTAATTGCAATGGGTGTCGATGCCGATGCTATTCACTATGAATGTTTTGGACCACACAAAGTATTGCCCCTCAATTAATGGATAAAAAATGCTCTTCTGTTTAGAAGAGCATTCTCTGAAACATGTTAACTGAAGAAAATGGTTTAAATGGTTAAGTGTTTGCCATTTTTCTAAGTTTAGCGGTAACGGACTCGCATAATAAATACGCAATTCTAATCCCATTCCTGTGTATTTTCCGTTACCGCATTTTCACATAACGTAATTTATTAAATCGCTTCTTCATCTTGCTCGCCGGTCCGAATACGGATCACTCGAGCTACATCATAAACAAAGATCTTCCCATCACCAATTTTGCCCGTTTGTGCCGTTTGCATAATGGTTTCGACACAGTTTTCAACAATATCATCAGGGACAACAATTTCAATTTTTACCTTAGGTAAAAAATCAACCATATACTCTGCACCACGGTAAAGCTCGGTATGCCCTTTTTGACGTCCAAAGCCTTTCACTTCAGTTACCGTCATTCCGGTAATACCCACTTCTGCCAATGCTTCACGAACATCATCAAGTTTGAATGGCTTTATAATTGCATCAATTTTTTTCATAAATAATTCCTGTTATGACCAGTTTTTACGGCCAAAACCTGAGGTGATCGGATAGCGGCGATCTTTACCGAAATTACGCATCGTAATACGTGGCCCAACAGGAGCCTGACGGCGTTTATATTCATTAATATCAACAAGACGTACAACTTTACGCACTACGTCTTTATCAAAACCAAGTTTGATTAAATCATTAACTGACAAGTCTTTTTCCACATAGCCTTCCAATAATGCGTCTAACACATCATAAGGCGGCAAACTGTCTTGATCTAATTGCCCTGGAGCAAGTTCTGCTGACGGTGGTCTATCAATCACACGTTGAGGAATTGCTGGAGATAATGTATTACGATATTTAGCTAACTCAAAGACGAGAGTTTTCGGTACATCTTTTAATACGTCAAAGCCACCCGCCATATCGCCATATAATGTTGAATAACCAACAGCAGATTCACTTTTATTACTGGTCGTCAACACTAAGCGACGACGTTTATTTGACATTGCCATTAAAATAACCGCTCGGCAACGCGCTTGTAAGTTTTCCTCAGTGGTATCAACCGCGGTTCCTTCAAACATCGGGGTTAACTGGGCCATAAAGGCATCAAACATCGGTTCGATGGATACGATATCGAATTCAACCCCAAGCAAATCAGCTTGCTCTTTAGCGTCGTGAATACTCATTTCAGAAGTATAGCGGAATGGCATCATGACAGCTTGTACATGCTCTTTCCCTATAGCATCAACGGCAATGGCCACCGTTAGCCCTGAGTCAATACCACCTGATAGCCCTAAGATTGCACCATTAAAACCATTTTTATTGATATAATCACGAGTTGACATAACTAAAGCTTGGTATACCTGAGCAACTGGGTCATTCTCAATAAATACGCTACCTTCGCTCACCAATGCAAGTTCATCAAATTGTACTGTGATCACCTGCTCTTTAAATTCTGCCAATTTAAAGATTTGTTTACCTTTATTCGCAATGACTTTTGAGCCACCATCAAACACCAATTCATCTTGCCCCCCCACTTGGTTGAGATACACAATTGGCATATGAGTGCGTTTGCAATGTTCGACTAATAAGTCGGTTCGAATATGCTCTTTATGAATATCATAAGGAGATGCATTGATGGTTAATAATATTTCAGCACCCACCCCTTTGACTGCATCTACTGGCTCGTCATACCAAATGTCTTCACAAATTAATAAACCGAGTTGATAACCTTTAAATTCAACAACGCAGGATTTTTCATCTGCAGTGAAATAACGGGGTTCATCAAACACACCATAATTTGGCAACTCTTGTTTAAAATAGCGAGCGTGCAATTTACCTTGATAGAAAAAGGACAGCGCATTATAGATATCATCCCCTTCATACCATGGATGACCAACAATAATCGCCGTTTCTTGGCTAGCTTTTTGCAAACGGTCAAGTTGTACTAAACAGCGGTCCTCGAAATCAGCTCGGAAAATTAAATCTTCTGGTGGATACCCTGTCAAAGACAGTTCTGAAAACATGACAATATCTGTGTTTGGTGCTTGTTCACTCACAACTTGCAGCATGCGATCGCAGTTGCCTTCGATATCACCGACTAACCAATTAAGTTGTGCTAGTGAAATATTAAGCTTACGGCTCATAAGGTGTTTTTTCTCCCGGAGCGTGAATATGAATTGCCTTATTCCACATAATGTAATCGATAACAACCATGTGGTAAATAATACTTATTTATTCTTTAAAATCATTAGCTTCTAAATCATGACGACCAAGTAATTTATAAAATTCTGTACGGTTTCGTCCTGCCATTCGGGCAGCTTGAGTAACATTTCCTTTCGTCATTTGTAATAACTTACGTAAATAATTCAATTCGAACTGATTGCGAGCTTCAACAAATGTTGGTAGCGCCGTATTTTCACCTTGAAGTGCTTGGCTGACCAGTGCTTCGCTTATAACAGGAGAAGTCGTTAATGCAACACACTGTTCGATAACATTCACTAATTGACGGACATTGCCCGGCCAGCTCGCTGTTATTAAGCATTTCATTGCATCACTGGAAAAACTACGTACAAAAGGTTTATGACGTGATGCAGCTTCACGCAATAGATGATTAGCTAATAATGGAATATCTTCTGAACGTTCATTTAACGCAGGAATACGCAAGTTAACCACATTCAAACGATAGTAAAGGTCCTCACGAAACTCATTTTTTTCCATTGCTTTTGGTAGGTTACGGTGAGTTGCAGACAGAATACGTACGTCAATATCTAAATCACGGTTGCTACCTAAAGGACGAACTTTGCGCTCTTGCAATACCCGCAGTAATTTAACCTGCAATGGCATTGGCATATCACCAATTTCATCTAAAAATAACGTTCCACCACTGGCAGCAAAGAATAACCCTTCGCGATTACTGACTGCGCCAGTAAAGGCGCCTTTTGCATGCCCAAATAGTTCAGACTCTAATAATTGTTCAGGTAGTGCACCACAGTTAATGGCAATAAACGGCTTACGTGCCCTAGGGCTAGCTTTATGAATCGCCTGCGCTAAAACCTCTTTACCAGTACCACTTTGCCCGTTAATCAATACGCTAACATCAGATTGTGCCACCATATGCGCTTGTTCTAACAGGCGTATCATTAAGGGGCTACGTGTGACAATACCTGAGCTCCATTCTTCATCACTCATGGGTGTTGAAGAAAGTGCGAGTGCTTCATCAATCGCTTTATATAATGCGTCTTTGTCGACTGGCTTAGTTAAAAAACTAAATACGCCTCGTTGTGTTGCCGCGACGGCATCAGGAATCGAGCCATGAGCTGTTAATATAATGACAGGCATGTTTGGATGGGCTTTTTGTATCTCATCGAAAAGCGCCATGCCATCCATTTCATCCATACGTAAATCACTGATGACTAAATCTAATTTTTCTTTTTGTAAGATTTTTAGTGCTTCAGGACCACTTTCTGCTGTAGTGACTTTAAAACCCTCACTACTCAAACGCATACCTAACAGTTTCAGAAGACTTGGGTCATCATCCACGAGTAATAAATTTGCTGACTTACGATTCGTCATTTTTGTTCATTCTCCGATGAGTTTTGCTCTACTGGAGAAGATACACTGCTATCAGGCTTTGGCTCTTCAGAGGAAATAGGTTTATCTCCTTCAACCCCATTTTCCACCTCTTTTTCAGTTTCGTTCGTGCTCTTTTTGCGAGATGAAAGTTGACGTTCAATATCCGTTAAGTTTTCAAGCTTACGGGAGGTCGTATTCAGTTCGAAAGCCAATTTAGCATTATCTTCTTTCAAGCGGTCGAGCTTTGTATCCATTTCTTGTTGTAGGCGTTTATAGCGAACACCCGCGTCAGACAAGTTGATAATTTGGACTTGTTGCTCACGCCATAATTGTAATAATGGCCGTACTGCTGTTGGAAAATTCAAACTGTACGTATTGATGCTATCAAGCATTTTGCGGCGCTCAGCAATAGACGGGTCAGCAGAATTCAACAATATATTTTGTTGAAATGCACTCGACCAGTTTGTTACCTCGATTTTACCTGCTTCATCACGTGCTTGACTGGTTTCAGTGCGATCGGCACAGTCCATCATTCGCAACCAAAATAGCGCGTTTTCCCGTGCAGTAGGTTGGTCATTATTCCAGATCGTTTCACATGATGTATACCGGTAGTCCGTAACTTTTACCTCAGGCACAACGACTTGTGCTAGAGTTTCGAGCGGTGACTGACCATTTTTAGCGACACATCCACTTAAGATTAGGGAAAATAAGACCGCCCCAAAATTGAGCCCTGTACGTCTCATCACATAAGGTACTCTTTGACTATGTTTACTTAACGATGCATTACGGTAAAGTACCGCCCAAACACCTGTAGACCGATTTACCATTATTCATTCTCTGCGGTTAGAGGCAGTTCAATTCTAAAACAGACATCTGCTGATTTAGTGGGAACAAGAGAAAGCTCGCCCCCCATTTGTTTAATACAATCTTGCGCAATACTCAGCCCTAGCCCACTTCCTTTAACAGCACCTTTTCTTTGCAATGAACCTTGATAGAAAGGTTCAAAAATCATGCTTTGCTCAGATTCAGGAATTGGCGTACCCGTATTCGCAACTTCAATTAGCAGTTTATTGCCTGTTTGGCGACTAGAGATCCAAATATTACCTGATTCGCCACCATAGTGCACCGCATTGGAATAGATATTATCAATAACTCTCCCAAGAAGTGAGGGTTCAGCTAAACAGCTATCCACTTTTAAACGCACTTCTGTTTTGATGTTTTTAGCCCGTGCGGGTAAGTTATGCGCTTTGACAATATCGTCAATGAGTTTTTGTAAATCAACAATCTGTGCTTCCGGTGGGGTATCTACGAGCTTACGGTTATAGTCAAGTAATTGCTCAATAAGTTGCTGAAGATGCTTACTGCTGTGATCCAAAATTTCTACAACTTCTTTTTGAGACACCGTTAATGGCCCGGCTACCTCATCAGCAAGTAACTCCGTTCCTTCACGCATACTTGCAAGAGGCGTTTTTAATTCGTGCGAAATATGACGAAGAAATTCATGACGTTGTGATTCAAGCCATGCTAATCGCTCACTTAACCATATAATACGCTGCGCGATTGTCCGTAGCTCCCTAGGACCTTTGAAGCGCTCAATATTATTGGCTATCGTGCGTCCAGTTCCAAGACGGTTAATCATTCGTTCGATAGCTTTAACTGGGCCAATAATCATCCTAGTGAATAATGCCACTAGCAAAGCGCTTAATAAGAATAAAATTAAGCTCTGCCAGCCAAATAATTGACCTTTATTCGCAATTGCTTTTTGTAGCTGTTCTCCACGGCTAAAAATCACATCTCGAGTTTCTTGCACTAATGAGGCATTTTCGGCAGAAAACTGTTCTAAGGCTAGTGTGTTTTTTTCTGTTGGCTCATTATTTTCACAAGTGACTGTTTTAAGTACATCCAAAGTGTTAGCCAATGCGGAGGTGTCTGACGAAGTGGGTAAGATTGTTTTTTGACGCTCGAACATTTGCTGGTAATCTGCAAACTGTTTCTGATATTGCGTTTGCAAGGTGGCATCTTGTAAAACACAGTATTGCCGATAGCTTCGCTCCATCTCTAAGGCGAGACTACTCATGACCTCACTACGCCGTGCGTCAAGCAGCGTGGTTTTATTGATATTGGCAGCTTGGTTACTGAGTTGCTCCAGGCTTTGATACGCCTGGTAAGCGAGTACTAATAAAGGAAGTAGTACAAGCCAAAATGCCATCACAACGAGTTGGCGCAAGGAGCGCGGGAAAAAACGCCATTTACTCAATACATTCATCTCATACCCATTAAACGTATTGCAATGGTAGCAGAACTCTTTGTCATGCGAAAAGCACAATCCAAATTATGTGTCCCATAGCGTTAAAATCAGACTAAGTGTAACAATCAAAAAGCAATGAACGTGCCAAGTTAATTGGTAAAAAATGATAATTTTCAGATAGGTATATTCATCACTCCGGATGTTCCTTTTTCGCATAAACGAAAGCATAAAAGAATCGATAGGTCTTACTAAATGAATTCTTTCGGCTTTTCTTTAGTTTTTTCTTTAAAAATAAAACACTTAGCTATGTCCTAAATAATTCGAATTGCAGCTAGGCGCCAAGTGAAGATATCTCTAGTAGCATACAAAAGTATGTGACTAGAGTGGCTGAACGCACGAAGTATGACGGGCATTATGGTGGGCATAAAATAGGAAGGCGGGATAAAGGACTTACCTTTACCCCGCCAGCGATAACAACGACTCTGATGGTTACTGCTTTTATATAATTATGTCTTTACATTAAAGATAATTATATAGGTGGTGCCTCACTCCACGTGTCGCCCTGTGTTTGATAAGGCCCGTAGGCGAATATCTGTGCTGTTGGACGGTAGGCACCTTACTTTGGCGTCATTCTTGGTTTATGTGGTATGTACCCAACTAATTTTGGACCTACATAAGAAGTTGAATGAGCAACTGAGTATTATTATGCACATGCCGTGCCAACTTTTCAAGTCACTCTTTAACTAATTGAAAAATAATATTATTTATTTTTTACTGTCTATTCATTGATTCTGGATACACTAAAACGGCTTATCTCTTTCTCCATATTGTCGCTAATTTAAGACACCCTTAACATCAAATTTATAAATCTATATTTATCAATAAGATAAATGTCTCCTTTTGACGACACTCTAAAGTGGCGTCTGTCGCCAATTTTAGACATACGCATTTTTGGGTGACGTATAATCAAATTTGTTAATTCCAGTCAAAGAACATTAAATATATTTATAACTTATTAGCATCCGAAAAATAGCACACAACTAACCAAAACCATTATTATTAATGAAAATCAATAAATTAAATTAAAAATAATCAGCAATTTATTTAAAGGGAATAGGTTGTTATTTTTCAAAACCAGATAATACTTAAACCAAAGAAATGAATTCATTTTTCCATTAATTTATCGTAGGGGATTCCATGGAACATAGAACGATGATAATAGACAATAAATCATGTGAACTCAGTGCTAGCCAATATGTGTTACAACAAGCCATTGGTTTTTCTTACCAAGCCGCATTACGTGCTGCAGTACAGCTCAATCTGGCTGAGCATTTGGAGAGTGGGCCCAAAACAGCGAAACAGTTGGCACAAGAAATCGGGGGACGAGAACGCACGCTTAATCAAATACTACGCCTACTCGCGAGCCACCGCATATTTGAATCTGTGGGTAATTCACGGTTTGCATTAAATTTAGAAGCCCGCTTCCTGATGGCAAACCACCCATATTCATTGCGTCAAGCGGTCTTAATGCTCACCGACCAAACCTTCTGGATGCCACTTTATCAGTTAGGTGAGCTTGCGTTAAAACAACCTGTATTTGAGAACTTGTTTGGCTGTAATTTTTTCGAGTATTGGGAAAAAAATGCTGATTTAGCTGATAACTTTCATAATGGAATGTCCTCCATGTCTGCTTTGGAAAACCATTATGTCGTTAAGCATTATAATTTCCCTGAAAATGCCACTGTTGCAGATATTGCAGGTGGCTTTGGTAGTTTACTTCTTGAAGTTCTCCAACAAAACCCAACCGTAAACGGCATTCTATTCGACAGAGAGCATGTGTTAGAAAATCATGTCCTACATGCATTAAACGATAGTTCACGTTGGACTCTTTACCCCGGTTCATTCTTTGAAAAATGCCCAGATGCCGATATCTTTTTATTAAAATACATCAGTCATGATTGGCCGGATGAACAAGTTGTTGAAATTTTAACCACCATTCGCCGTGCGATGAAAGAAACCGCTAAGCTACTCTTAGTTGATTGTATTGTTGCCGATGATAACACCCCTGACTTTGGTAAAGAGCTCGATTTAATTTGCATTCAATTGTCCTCTGAAGGCGGTGAGCATACCAAAGCAGAATTTGAGGCTCTTTTTTCCCAAGCTGGGTTGAAGCTTAATCAAATTATTAGCACAGGTACCCATGTTAAGCTCATTGAAGTGCTACCTATTTAAATGTAAGCAAACGCTGTATAACCATCAGGTAATAGAACATCAAGCATTCGTTTTATTACCTTATCAGTATTTAGCTGTATTGTGGCTATTGGCATATTTTCATGACTTCCTCCTGCTTTTCTGATGAATATCCTAATTCTAAATTATGTTAGTAGCTTATCTCTTCTCGTCTTGATATAAGATTTCCCAATACCCTACTCATCAAATTGATAAAAAATATGATAAAAATCGCTTTAGTTGATGACCACGTGGTTGTGCGTTCTGGTTTCGCACAACTTTTAACACTGGAACCCGATATTTCAGTTGTTGGGCAATATGCAAATGCCCAAGAAGCATGGCCGAATTTACTCAATTTAGATATTGATGTCGCCATCATGGATATTTCAATGCCAGATGAAAACGGTTTACAACTTTTATCACGGTTGCGTCAAAAAAAGCCTGATTTTCGCACCATTATATTGAGCATTTATGATACCCCTGCCTTTGTGCAAAGCGCTTTAGATGCGGGAGCCAGTGCGTATTTAACTAAACGCTGTGGCCCTGAAGAGTTAGTGCAAGCGGTTCGCTCTGTCCACCAAGGCGGCTGCTATTTATGTGCCGATGCTATGCGAGCACTACGCCACTCTCCTAAGCAACAGCAAAGTCTACATGAATTGACACCTCGGGAACGGGAAGTATTTGATTTATTAGTTGCTGGCTTGAGTGTAAAAGTGATCGCAGAGCAACTTGAATTAAGCCATAAAACCGTGCATGTTCACCGCGCAAATATACTAGGCAAATTGCAATGCGAAAATACCATCGACCTTGTTCACTACGCGTTAGAACATAACCTAATTTCACGGTAATTCAGGCATGAATAAAAGCTTACGGTTAACGCTGCAATCCATCTTCTTATTTTTTACCTATTCCTTGTTATGGATTGGCTTGTGGATTATCGGCTTTTATTTAAGTCAAAACAGTTTTCAGGCAACTTTATTTCTGCCACAAGGCTTACGCCTAGCATTGATGATTATCCTTTGGAGACGCTACTGGCCAACACTACTGCTTAGCGAAGGGATATTAAATTTTTGGTTATCATCAGAGCAACTTCTCTTCCAACCTATTTTACTGTTATCACCGTTATTAAGTCTCGGTGTGGCTTTTGTTATTCAAAATATCTGGTGGCGTTATACGTTATATTGGCAGCGGTTGTTATTATTACTCGCAGGCGTTGCGGCAAATAGTGTATTGCATGCTTTATTATTCAGTGGGTTATCATCTTATTCTATTAGCCAATTATTCCTAACAACATTCACCGGAGGGATACTACTTTCTCCTTTTGTTTACCTTATTTATGAATATCTACACGAACAACACTACCAAATGCTACTTGATTATGGGACGCCAGATAAACAATTACGAACCTCTTTGATTGTTTGGTGTTTTCTATTTTGTGTCGTTGGGCTCAGCGCCCAAGTATTTTTTGCTCCCGAAATTGAACGGTTAATTGTCTTACTGGTGTTTATTCCTAACGTTTTTATGGCATATCGTTATGGCTGGCAAGGTGGCGTACTTTCTGCATTATTAGGTAGTTTAATCATTACTTTTGCGCGGCAATTCCACGGTGCATTTGCTGATTTAGAAGAATTAGAAATGTTTCTCAGCACTCAAGCCTTAATTGGTATTGGCCTTGGGATAGCAATTAGCCGACAAAAACAGCTGGCAAGTAATCTACAACGTTATCGCCAGCGCTTAGAAGAAGAACTAAAAACACGGCGCGACTTAATGTTGCAGCTCGTGCACACCGAAGAAGATATCAAAAAAGCGATTGCCCGTGAGCTGCATGATGAAATTGGGCAAAATATTACTGCTATTCAAATTCAGTCGATGCTAGTGAAAAAAACAGCGACAGATGACATCAGCCACCAAGCAGCCAGTCAAATAAATGAATTAGCGCAGCAAATTCATCAATCTACGCGGCAATTATTGCGCCAATTGCGCCCTCCTGTGTTAGATGAAATGTCTCTTGAAAATGCACTAACACACTTAATTGCTGAATTTTCTTTTCCACAGAATAATATTCAGTGCCACTTTCATTATGGCTTACAAACAACGCCGATCAATGAAACGGTGTTGTTTACGCTTTATCGCCTCGTTCAAGAGCTACTTAACAATATCAGTAAACATGCAAAAGCCACACAAATCCACATTTCACTTGAGCAAATAGGTGACTCGATCCAGCTTATTGTTAATGATAATGGTGTCGGTATTCCATTTAGCAAACGCACGAGTGGCTTTGGTTTGCGCGGTATTGAAGAGCGAGTGAGAGCCTTAGGCGGTGACTGGACACTAACAACCCTAAACGGTACACAAATAAGTGTTAACTTGCCCACATTTTGAGATAAAACATCGTAAAACTAGGAATAATTCCTAGCCCTCTAATACCTTCTCTCATCCTTTTTGTTAAAAATTTGATTACATTTTGCCTAACAAGAGAAACCGCCCTATGACAGGTAAAGACACGTTGAGTCTGGATAACACGTATCGTTTTTGGCGTCGCCGCTTAATGCTATCAATGATTATTGGTTATGCCACTTTTTACCTTACGCGAAAGAGTTTTAATTTCGTGATGCCTGTGATGCAAAACGAGCTGTTTCTCGATAAAAGCGACATTGGCTGGATAGCGACTGCCTTTTATTTAACCTACGGTATTTCTAAGTTTTTATCGGGGATCTTCCACGATATCACAGGATACCGTTGGTTTATGGGTGCCGGTTTAGTGATGACAGGGCTACTGAATATTATTTTTGCCTACTGCTTATCATTTCCAGCGTTATTAATTGTCTGGACACTAAACGGCTTTTTTCAAGGTTGGGGCTGGCCACCTTGTGCACGCATTCTAACGAACTGGTATTCACGCAATGAACGCGGGTTTTGGTGGGGACTGTGGAATATCTCCATCAATCTAGGGGGAATGTTGCTTCCCTTGCTGACGGCATTATTAGCAACCCAATACAGTTGGCAAATGGCCTTAATTGTTCCCGGGATCATTGGTGTCATCATTGGGCTATGGTTGTGTCGCCAATTACGCGGCACACCGCAAGAAGAGCAACTACCAAGTGTTGGGCTGTGGCGACACGATGTCTTGGAAATGCGCCAAGAACGCTTATCACCGCCAATGCCAATGCTAGTAATATTAAAAGATGCCATCATTTTTAACCGTATGATTTGGTTACTGGGCTTCTCCTATATTTTGGTTTATCTGATCCGCATGGCGATAAACGATTGGGGAAATTTATGGTTAACAGAAAAACATGGCACCAATTTACTCAGTGCGAATGCAACATTATCGTTATTTGAGCTGGGCGGATTATTAGGTGCACTCTGCTCTGGTTGGGGCTCTGATATTCTGTTTCGTGGCCAACGAGCGCCCATGATCCTGCTGTTTTCATTGGGTCTTTGTGTCTCAGTAAGTGCCTTATGGTTAACGCCAATTCATCACTATGCTTTATTGGCTGCATGTTTCTTTGCGATTGGATTTTTTGTTTTTGGTCCACAAATGTTAATCGGTCTAGCTGCAACAGAATATTGTCATAAAAAAGCAGCTGGAGCGGTAACTGGCTATCTTGGATTGTATGCCTATTTAGGCGCTGCAATTGCGGGATGGCCACTCTCTCAAGTCATTGCACACTATGGTTGGTCAGGAATGTTTTCTTTACTAGCGAGTGCTGCGGCTTTGATGGGATTACTGCTAATGCCTCTATTGATTGCCAATGTCAGCAAACGAGAGCATTTAGCAGGCACTGTTTCACCCTCTGATAATAAAACCTGAATAAAGGACTGACAATGAAACTGAAAACTCTCTCTACGCTTGTTGCTGCTGGCTTATCCCTCGCAGCGATTACTACCACTGCAAATGCTGCGGGCCGTTTAGTTGTTTACTGTAGCGCCACTAACGCCATGTGTGAAACGGAAACGCAGGCTTTTGCTAAGAAATATGATGTCAAAACCACCTTTGTGCGTAATGGTTCTGGCAGTACGTTAGCCAAAATCGAAGCTGAAAAACGTAACCCACAAGCTGACGTGTGGTACGGCGGTACATTAGACCCCCACTCACAAGCAGGGGAAATGGATTTGCTTGAACCATACAAATCGCCAAATCTGGCTGAGATCATGCCGCAGTTCCAAGATCCCGCAAAGCGTAAAGGCAATTATTCTTCTGCTGTTTACATCGGTATTTTAGGGTTTGGCGTTAACAAAGACCGTCTAAAAGAGAAAGGTTTACCTATCCCTACTTGCTGGAAAGATTTAACTAAACCTGAATATAAAGGTGAGATTCAAATTGCAGACCCACAAAGTTCAGGAACTGCTTATACCGCATTAGCCACTTTCGACCAATTATGGGGTAATGAGCAAGCCTTTGATTACCTGAAAAAATTAAACTCAAATATCTCTCAATATACTAAGTCAGGTATTGCCCCAGCACGTAACGCCGCCCGCGGTGAGTCCGCCATTGGTATTGGTTTCTTACATGATTATTCATTAGAAGTGGAAAATGGCGCGCCATTAGAGCTTATCGCACCATGCGAAGGTACTGGCTATGAAATTGGCGGGATCAGTATCCTAAAAAATGCACGCAATATGGATAACGCGAAACTGTTTGTTGATTTCGTCTTATCGAAAGAAGCCCAAGAGTTAAGTTGGAAAGAAGGTAAATCTTACCAAATCTTAACCAATACAACGGCAGAGTCCTCTCCTATTTCATTAAAACTCAATGAGTTAAACCTAATTAATTATGATATGGACAAATACGGTGATGCTGATGTCCGTAAGAACCTTATCAATAAATGGGTAACAGAAGTCAAAATGAGCAAATAGCTATCTCGTGCGGTGGTCATCCACCGCACTGAGCTCTTACTAAACTAAAATAAAAATTAAATTTAATTAAGCTCTGAATAATTTGAGTTGTCGCCAGCCGCGCATAACGTTATCCCTAGGCGCATACAGTAAGTATGTGACTAGGGTAACGAAGTGAAGCCAACACCGTGACAACGCAAAATATGACGAGCTTAGGGGGAACTATGTCTCAAACCCTAACCTTATCGACCCCAACCAAAAAAGATAGCATATTTTTTTGGCTGTTGATTGCTTGGCTAGGTTTCGCGTTGCTGCCTTCTTGGAGCTTAGACTATGGCGTACTTGACTCAACACAAGACGAAATCATAGCAGCTTACGGTTGGAGTGGACTAAACATTAGCTGGCTTTGGTATTTATTACCGTCCATTTTATTTATTCGCCCGTTAACACCAGCGGATCGTTATCATAAAACACGGCATTATTTCGATATTGGCGTAGCAGTTGTCACCGCAGCCGTGGTGATCTTAACCTCTTATTTTGAAGGAAAAGGGTTAGGTTACTCAACTATTGTACTATTTATCGCCTTGGGTATGGTGATGACACTGGCGTTAACCCGCCTTGAGTGGCTCGGTGGAGACCAATTCGTTATTGGCTCGCTGATCACCGTTGTTGCTTTGATAACCCTGTTTATTGTGTTCCCGAGTGTCGCTATTTTCATTCCGATGTTTACTGATGGGAATGGGGACTT
Source organism: Providencia sp. PROV141 (assembly GCF_028481645.1). NCBI lineage: Bacteria > Pseudomonadati > Pseudomonadota > Gammaproteobacteria > Enterobacterales > Morganellaceae > Providencia > Providencia sp. PROV141. Next base: position 286,039 of record NZ_JAMPPR010000014.1, read on the forward strand.
TGCACCATTCGCCTTTGTGGCAATTCTGACGCAATCTCACATTGTCCAAGTTATTATTAACTCAGTATTTTTATCGTTAGCGGTAGGGGCTGGCTGTACTTTCTTTGGCTTAATTTTAGCCATTTATACGACGCGTATTGCTAAGCGCTCTGCCATCATTGGCCGTGTTTTTTCTATTTTGCCTATCGTCACTCCGCCATTTGTGGTTGGCCTAGGGGTCACCTTGATGATGGGGCGTTCGGGCTATATTACTGAATTCCTTGCGACCTATATGGGTCTGGAAAATACCAACTGGCTATATGGTTTTACGGGTATTTGGTTAGCGCAAGTACTGGCATTCACTCCAATGTCATTCATGATTTTAGACGGTGCGATTAAAACCATTCACCCATCTTTAGAAGAAGCGTCTTATACTTTACGTGCCAACCGTTACCAAACTTTCTTTAATGTTTTTATGCCATTACTGAAACCTGCTTTGGCGAACGCATTTTTAATCGTCATCGTACAATCGCTCGCTGACTTTAGTAACCCATTGGTTTTAGGCGGTAACTTCGACGTACTCGCAACGCAAATTTACTTTTATATCACTGGTTCACAACTGGATTATCAAGCCGCCAGTACCTTGGGTGCATCACTATTAGTGTTCTCACTATTAGTCTTCTGTGTTCAGTATATGTGGATAGGTAAACGCTCCTATGTCACCGTATCAGGAAAATCTTACCGTGGTGATGTTCAACCGTTACCAACGTCATTAATTACTATCGTAACCACTTTCTTAGCGATTTGGGTTGCATTTAACGTCTTGTTATACGGCAGTATTTTCTACGGTAGCTTCACTGTTAACTGGGGTGTTGATTACACTTTAACCTTCGATAACTTTATTAAATTATTCGGTCAAGGTATGAGCGATGGTGCGTGGCCGTCATTGTTGGATACGCTTCTGTACGCTGGTATTGCCGCTCCCATCACCGCGATTCTTGGCTTACTTATTGCCTATATTGTGGTTCGCCAAGAGTTCCGCGGTAAAAAGACTATCGAATTTACCACGATGCTGTGCTTTGCGGTGCCAGGAACTGTTGCGGGTGTGTCATACATTTTAGCCTTTAACGACTCACCGTTTTATTTAACAGGGACAGCTGCCATTGTTATTATTTCAATGACTATGCGTAATGTTCCTGTCGGGATCCGCGCAGGTATTGCAGGCTTAGGCCAAATTGATAAATCATTGGATGAAGCCTCTCTCAGCTTACGGGCAGGTTCAATGCGTACCATCTTCTTTATTCTGCTACCCTTGTTGCGCCCAGCCATTTTATCGGCGCTGATTTATAGCTTTGTCCGTGCGATCACGACTGTCAGTGCGATTGTATTCTTAGTTACTCCTGATACTCGCGTCGCAACAGCCTATATTTTAAACCGTGTAGAAGACGGTGAATATGGCGTTGCCATTGCCTATGGCTCAATCCTGATTGTCGTAATGTTGGCAATTATTTTCTTATTTGACTATTTGATTGGCGAAGCCCGTGTTTCACGTTCCAAAGCCAAAAATGCACAGTAATCATGGAGTAACTGACATGACACAACATCATTTTGTTGAACTAAAAAATGTGACTAAACGCTTTGGCAACAACACCGTCATCGATGATTTAAGTCTTTCAATTCCGCAAGGTAGCATGGTGACCCTACTCGGCCCATCTGGTTGTGGTAAAACTACCGTATTACGCCTAGTGGCGGGGTTAGAAAAACCCACTGAAGGCCGTATGTTTATTGATGGCGAAGATGTGACAGACCGTTCCATTCAGCAACGCGATATCTGTATGGTATTCCAATCCTACGCCCTATTCCCGCATATGTCCTTGGGGGACAACGTCGGCTATGGCTTAAAAATGTTAGGATTACCCAAAGCTGAGATCAAAAAACGGGTTGAAGAAGCATTAGAGTTAGTGGATTTGGCTGGCTTTGCTGACCGTTTTGTTGACCAAATCTCTGGAGGTCAGCAACAACGTGTAGCCTTGGCGCGTGCATTGATCCTTAAACCCAAAGTCCTATTATTCGATGAACCATTAAGTAACTTAGATGCAAATTTGCGTCGTAGCATGCGTGAAAAAATTCGTGAGTTACAGCAACAGTTCAATATCACCTCTTTATATGTCACCCACGACCAAAGCGAGGCCTTTGCGGTTTCAGACATGGTTCTAGTGATGAATAAAGGGAAAATCATGCAGTTAGGTTCGCCGCAAGAGCTTTACCGCCAGCCAGCGTCAAAATTTATGGCGAGCTTTATGGGGGATGCAAATATTTTCCCTGCAACACTCAGTGCTGATTCCGTCGATATTTTCAATTATCGTTTACCGCGTCCAGAGCAGTTTGTTACTGATAAAACTACGGTGACTGTGGGGGTTCGCCCTGAAGCCATCACACTGAGTTTGCAAGGCGAAGATAGCCAATGCTGCACGGTTACTCACGTTGCCTATATGGGGCCTCAATACGAAGTCACTGTTGATTGGCATGGTCAATCAATGTTGCTGCAAATTAATGCGACGCAGTTGCAACCCGCTGTTGGGGAAAACCTTTATTTGCAGATCCACCCATACGGCATGTTTATCTTAAACGAAAAAGAATAATTTCTGATCAATAATCTAAACCGTCACTTCATAGTGGCGGTTTTTTCGTTATTAAGTTCAAATAAAAAAACAGAAGCGTTTCCCCTTCTGCTTTTCTTAACAAACCAATTAATTATAAAAATGCTTTATATGGTAATTCAGGCTCATTTTTGAAAATATCACTAAAGCCACGGAAATGTTGATAATGCATGCGGTCTTTATCTGTTGGATAAGTATATTTCCCACCCACTTGCCAGAAGAACGGGGCAAATTTATATTGCAGGCGCTCTTTTTTCATATTCCACAACACTTCTATTTCACGCGGGTCATTTTGGAAGTTTGCCCAAATATCATGATGGAATGGAATAACCCGCTCACAATCTAATGACTCTGCTGCACGCAAAATATCCGATGAAGTCATTTTATCGGTCACACCACGTGGGTTTTCACCAAAAGAAAGCAGTGCGACATCAATATTGTAACGATTACCATGCGCCGCATAATAGTTTGAATAATGTGAATCACCGGAATGATAAATAGAGCCGCCAGTTGTTTCTATCAGGTAGTTTACTGCACGAGAATCCATGCCATCTAAAATTTGCTTATCCGTGGAAGAAACGCCCTGTGGCAATGTCACCAATGCTGTGCGGTCAAATGAATCTAACACACGGATTTTCATATCTCCTACCTCCAGTACATCGCCAACTTTGGCGACTACACAGCGCTCTACTGGTACGCCCCACTTAATCCATAAATCCACACAGGCTTGAGGACCTATAAATTTAACGTGGTCGCCGCAATTTTGCATTACCGCCGCGGCCACATTGACATCAATATGGTCAGCATGGTCATGAGACGCTAAAATCGCATCAACTTCTTTAATGGCAAACGGGTCTAAAGGGAAAATCGCGGTTCGTAAGTTTGGTTGTAGCGCTTCCACCCCTCCCATACGCATCATTTGATGTTGCTTATTCATCAATGGGTTTTTCTGTGTTTTTTTCCCTGTTCCACACCAAAAATCGATACAAACATTGGTATTCCCTTCACTTTTTAACCAAATTCCTGTGCATCCTAGCCACCACATTGAAAAGGTATTAGGTTCAATAACCGTTTTTTCAATTTCTTCATTTAGCCACGTTCCCCACTCAGGAAACGTACTTAAAATCCAAGATTCACGTGTGATTTCATTTACTTTGCTCATAGTAATAATACCTTTTTCCAGAATTTTAGATGTAGGGAGCCTGATGCCTTAATCGAGAAATTAAGGCATGGCGGCAGAATTAGTTTAAGTTTTAAAAATTAGGTATACGGTGGAATTAAACCAGTATCACTCGCGTGCCCTGTGCAGCAATCGCTTTGATAACCTCAGAGTTAGCATTTCTTCCAGTGATAAGAACATCTATCTTATTAGCTGGACAGAATAACATTCCGGTTCGATGACCCACTTTGGAACTGTCTACAACAACGACTAATTTATCAATTTGGTCAAGCATTTGCTGCTCTGCTACCGCAGTTAGCATGTCAGCTTTATATAAGCCGGCCTCCGTTAACCCTTTACCTGAAGTAAACATCCAGTTACCTGCATAACCCATTAACGTGTTCAAAGCCGGATTCAAAAAAATGTTTTGTGCTTTGTTATACTGCCCGCCGATTAAAATGACGTCATCATGGTCTTGGTCTATCAAATAGCTCGCTAATGGAAAATAATTAGTCACAATTTGCACGTTTTTCCCGCACAATTGCTGCCCTAACATAAACGCGGTGGAACCACAGTTAATGACTGCGCTTTCCCCAGGAAGACAAAGTGCAGCCGCTTTAATTGCGATTTCCGATTTTTCTTCATAGTGATCAGTACTGTTGATGTTTAACGGTGTCCACTTACGCTTTTTATTTTCAATACGTTCAGCGCCATTACGGACTTTTCGCAATTTACCTTGCTCATCTAACTTTGAAATATCACGACGAGCTGTTGCAGGAGACACACTAAACTGTTCGGTAATATGAGAAACATTGATCACTCGATGTGTTTCCAATAACGACAATATTTCATTGTGTCTTTGCACTTCATTCATAATCATCGCCTTATTAATTAATAATCATCCTGATGACACCTTGTGACTCAAAATGATTATTAGTGATTGGTTTTGATTCTATTTATCTCGTTTACTATTGTCAACCTTTGCGAATGCAAAAAAACAACATTTAATATAAATAAAAACAAGTGATTGATACATATGTATATTTTAAATTTTACGTGATCAGGTCGCCATTTATTTATTTTTTTACTGGTAAAAAAACGCACAAATGAGAACAATCAAAAAAGAGCAATTCGTGATTACATATGATCACATTTGATTTTTGCGAGACTGATTAATCGCTTTAAATGATTATATCGCAATAACACCAGATACGATCAATATGATTAATCTCTGACCCAGATAAATTACAAATACAATTTGATTAGAGGTAAAAATATGGATTTTTTATACGACGCTTTCTATATTTTTTACAGCCAAGTAATGACAAAAGCACCTCTATTATTAGGCTTAGTCACATTTATTGGTTATTGGCTATTAAAGCGCGATGGCACGACAATCCTCAAAGGGACAATCAAAACGATTGTTGGTTTTATGCTAGTTGGCGTGGGTGCCAGTACCTTAGTGTCCAGTTTTAAACCCGTCATCGAAAAAATGTCTGAATACCATGGACTTACAGGGTCCGTCATTGACCCATATACATCAATGATGGCGACAATGGAAACCATGGGTGATAACTATTCTTGGGTGGGCTATACCGTGTTATTAGCTCTCGCAATTAATATTCTTTTAGTCCTTTTCCGCCGCGTCACGGGTATTCGTACCATTATGCTGACAGGGCATATTATGTTTCAACAAGCAGGCTTGATCGCTGTTTTCTATTTTGTTCTCGGATCAAGCATGTGGGAAACTATTTTGTATTCCGCAGTTTTAATGGCGCTATATTGGGGAATTTCTTCCAATATTATGTTTAAACCAACGCAAGAAGTCACTGGTGGTGCCGGTTTTTCGATTGGGCACCAGCAGCAGTTTGCCTCATGGATAGCAACCAAAGTTGCTCCTAAACTGGGCGATAAAAAAGACAGTGTAGATAATTTAAAACTGCCCAAATGGCTGCATATTTTTCACGACAGCATTTCCGCTACTGCCATTGTGATGACCTTATTCTTTGGCGTTATTTTGATTTCTTTTGGCATTCCCAACCTACAAACCATGGCAGGTACCACTCACTGGACCATTTATATTATTGAAACTGGTTTAAAATTTGCCGTCGCTATCCAAATTATTGTAACGGGTGTGCGCATGTTTGTTGCAGAGCTTTCTGAGGCCTTTAAAGGGATCTCCGAACGTGTCATTCCTAACGCCGTGCTCGCCATTGATTGTGCAGCTATCTATGCATTCTCACCTAATGCCATGGTATTTGGTTTTATGTGGGGGGCAATAGGCCAATTTGTGGCTGTGTTGGGTATGTTGGCGTTTAACTCACCAATTATGATCATTCCTGGCTTTATCCCTATGTTCTTCTCGAACGCCACTATCGGTATTTTTGCCAACCATTTTGGGGGTTGGAAAGCCGTCATGAAAGTGTGTTTCGTGATGGGTATCATTGAAGTATTAGGTTCCGCTTGGGCAATCAGCTTAATTAATAACCAAGGTACTGACTTTAGTGGTTGGATGGGTATGGCCGACTGGGCGCTCGCCTTCCCAGTGATTATGCAAGGCCTTTCTTTCTCCAAAATGTTCTTCTTTGTTATTGTCGCTCTCTCCCTTATCTATATGTATTTTGCGGCGAAGAAACTACGCGCTGAAGAAGATGCACAAAGCCCAATTGAAAGAGAAATAGAAACCATTGAAGAAGCCGAAGCGGCATCTATTGAACATAGTGGTGCTAAACCTGTACGTATCTTAGCGGTTTGCGGCAATGGACAAGGCTCTTCCATGATGATGAAGATGAAAATTGGCCAGTATCTTGAGAAAAAAGGTATCCCGCACATCATGGATTCCTGCGCCGTATCTGACTATAAATCAAAATTAATCGCTACAGATATTATTGTTTCATCTAAACATTTAAGCTCAGAAATGGATCCCGGTGATGGTAAATTCATTCTTGGCGTACAAAATATGCTCAACCCCAACTCATTCGGTGATGAACTACTCGATATCATACATACCAATTTTATAGGTAATAAATAGCCTAAGTCGTAGGAGTCAATATCGCTCATAACGGTATCGACTCCCCTAACGTTGAAAAATAGGAAGGCAATGATGGGATTTAAACAATCATTAATCGACAATAATTCGATACAGCTACAAGCATCCGCTGATAACTGGCGTGATGCCATTAAGATAGGTACAGACTTGCTCATCGCTTCAGGTGCGATAAAACCCAGCTACCATGAAGCAATCATCAGCAGCGTCGAAAAGCTCGGCCCTTATATTTGTATCGCACCTAGCTTAGCACTTCCCCATGCGAGACCTGAAGATGGTGTGCTGAAAACTGCCTTTGCTTTAGTCACACTGGAAAAACCGATTGTTTTTGAGGGTGAAGATGAACCCGTTGATGTACTGATCACCTTAGCAGGCAGTTCATCCGATGAACATATGGAAGGCTTGATGGAAGTGACCCGCGTTCTCGATGATGAAAACAGTGAAACAGGTGTCGATCTTGAAAAACTACGCCGTTGCCGCACGATTGATGATGTTTATCAGGTTATTGATCAAGCATTATGCTAATTTAATGATAATAAAAGAGAATCATTAATTAGCGATAGAGGTAATCAACTATGTATAAAGTATTAGCGCTTGATTTGGATGGAACGGTTTTAACTCAAGAACATACAATCCACCCTGCAGTCAAACAAGCCATTAAACAAGCAGCAAAACAATGCCACGTCATGATAGTCACTGGCCGCCACCATACCGCTGCGCGTCCTTACTATGATGAACTCGGGCTAACTACGCCGATTATTTGTTGCAATGGTACTTATATCTATGATTACCAAAATGAAAAAGTCATCACGCACAATGCCCTTACCAAAGAAAATGCACTGACATTCATCGAATTAGCGCAGAACGATAAACTGAAAATGGTGATGTATATCACCGATGCCATGGTGTATTCAAAAATCGACCCTATCGATTACATGAGTGCAATGGAACAGTGGGCTAACGACCCAACCATGAGCCATCCGCCGAAAATTTATCGCATTGATTCATTTGAAGAACAAGTCCAGCAGGCTGACTATATTTGGAAGTTCGTCGTCGAAGGTGAACCGTCTACGTTAGAACGTTTCTTAAATTCCCCTTGGATTAAACAAACTTTTAATGCCGAAAAGTCATGGTCAAACCGTTTCGACTTTGCCGCAAAAGGCAATAACAAAGGAACGCGTTTAGCGGAATATCTTCACTCTCAGGGTTATGACTCAAAACAAGTTATTGCTGTTGGTGATAACCACAACGATATCTCCATGATTGAGCTAGCGGGTCTAGGAGTTGCAATGAAAAATGCTGATGACACAGTGAAATCACATGCGAATTCCGTCTGTGCTACAGATAATAACGGTGATGGCCTTGCACGTCTAATCCATGAAAATATTTTAGGACAATCACAATGACAAAGCCTTTGATCCAAATTGCTTTAGACCAAACCAACTTACCTGCCGCACTCGAAGTGGCTGACAATGTACACACTTTTGTCGACATTATCGAAGTGGGTACCATTTTAGCTTTCGCAGAAGGCATGAAAGCCGTTTCGACACTCCGTCAGAAATATCCAAACCATATTATTGTTTGTGATATGAAAACGACGGATGGTGGCGCCATTTTATCAAGAATGGCATTTGAAGCAGGAGCAGATTGGATCACAGTCTCAGCCGCGGCGCATATTGCCACTATGGCTGCCTGTAAAAAAGTTGCCGATGAGTTTAATCGTGAGATCCAAATTGAAATTTATGGTAATTGGACTTTTGAAGATGCCAAAAATTGGGTCGAACTTGGTATTTCGCAAGCGATTTACCATCGTTCCCGCGATGCAGAACTCGCCGGTATTGGCTGGACTAGTGAAGATATCGAAAAAATGCGCAAATTGTCTGATTTAGGGCTAGAGTTGTCCATTACTGGCGGTATCGTGCCGGAGGATATCCATTTATTTAACGGTATCAAGGCCAAAGCCTTTATTGCTGGCCGTGCATTAGTGGGCGAAAAAGGTAAAAAAACGGCAGAAGCATTACGTGAGCAAATCGACCGTTTTTGGGCCTAAACTACGCTAAATATGTTTCTAGTTAAGCCCTAAAATCAACAGAATATTTTAGGGCTTTTGATTTTATTCACTCTACAACGTTTAAAACCAGTAACTCATTAACATACTATTCATTTTATACTTATCCCTTCGACAAAAAATCGTTCACAAGCTGAACGGGTTGCCAATCACTATTTATTCTTTCAAAATCAAGAGTCCCAACGCTGTTATATTCATCTTGTAACCGCATTTCAGCTAAAGTATTCACTAAATAATCAAGCTTTTGAGCTGTTGTATATTTTCGCGTACCGGGTAATGAATTATGATGGACAACAACTGGCGCTTGGTTATTTTTACGCTGGATAAGCGTAACTTTATAACCGGACTCTGAACTGTACACATGGCGGGCTATTTCATTTCGGTCATCAGGTTCTAAGATTTCTGGTGTTCTATTAAAGCTAATTAAGTGTATCGTGTCTTTATCACTATAGTGATTTATAATACTCTTCCCTACGAATTCCCCATTAACAATAAACGTATTCTCTCCTTTTTGGTCACTTAATTCCCCACTATGACCATTAGCAATAAGCACATCATTTCCATCACCACCGGATAAATCGATATTTCCTTCTTCAGCATACAAAACATTATGGCCAGCATTATTGTGTACAACAGATACACTTCCTATATCCATCTTTGCTTTAAATACCCGTCCGTGTTTGCTTTTATCGACTACTTTATGTTGATTGCCAGTTAAACTCATAACTAACTGAAAAGGTTTTGAATCCTTCTTAATATTAATCTCTAGTGAAGATAAATCTCTTATTGAGTAATTTGTGTTTTCAAAAAAACCTTTAAATTCAAATATCGGCTGCCAAGGTATTAGTGGATACTCTCTTTCCCAGAATTTTTTTTGCTCAGCCAGGTACCTTACCATATGGCTCATACTTTCTTTGACATCGTTAGGAATATTATCAGGAAGCCTGTCATAATGATGAATGTGATTTTTATTTATTTCATTAGATGATATTTTCTTTATTTTTACCTCACGTAATTTTGAAACTGACGTGAAAACCTGATACTTTATTCCATTCTCTTCTACTTCTTTATATTCTTTATTAAAATACATTAAATGAATGTTATTAATACCTTTATTATCATTGATAATTGTTGTTCCGATACCTTTATTATCATTGATAATTGTTGTTCCGATACCTTTGGAACCATCAACAATATAGTGATCATTCCCATCATTACCATTTAAAATATCATCACCTAAATCCGAAAGTAATAAGTCTCCTTGCATACCTCCATCTATAACATCATTCCCCGACCCACCATATAAAACATTCATCCCCTTATATGCTATAAGTTTATCATTACCATTACCGCCATTAGCTATCATTCCAAATCCACTATGATTATAAATGGAATCATCCCCATCTAATGCATCAACAATAGCCTCTAGATAGTCCCCTTTCCTTCTAAGGTTGAATTTATCCGATTGTTCAGTAAATAAACTGGTTATCTTTTTAGTTGCTATTTCATGCCCTTCGTTATTTAAATTAATCTTAATTAAATTATCATTTGCATCCTTAATATATATATGCTGAAATTCATTATTTTCATAGCCAACAAATTTTATATCCAGTTTTCTATCATCGAAAATATTAGTAACGTATATTGATTGACCATCTGTACGTAACTGGTCTTCATATTCATCAGGTAATTTTATAATAATACTGTTTTTACGGCCATCATTCCCTTTCATATTACCAAGGTCAATAACCAATTCCGAGGGCACAAGATCACTGTGTTTTAACTGGTAAATATCATTCCCCTTTGTAGCAATAATATAGCTATTCCTATTAACCATAACTAAATGGTCATTATGATCACTACCTGTATAAGTTAGGTTTTTAATATTTCCATTAAAATTGAAATCACCCCAGGAAGGAGAAAAATATCCATGATTATTAATGATTATATTTTGCTTTTCTTGATTTATTTTGACTTTATCACTTTCATCACTTCTCTTAAGATAATCATTATCTTGAAGATAGGTAATCTCATAAAATTTTTCCAAATCTTTCTTATCACTATTGTTATTTAAAATCGGATTTAAACAAAACCCATCATGTGTATAGAGCTGGTAATGATGTTTTAGTTTTTTTCCATTTAAAGTATCTTGATAAGCATTTTTTAATGTAATATTTAGTTCTAAAACATCTGAGATTTTATATGGCGATTTTGCCTTTATTGTTAATGCTAGGTCATTATCTATGCGTTTTACGTTAACTATTTCCTCTAAAGTATACCCTAAGTGAACATCACTCTTATCTTTTGTGTTCTCAACGATTCTTGCATTTAATTTAGTTATACTTTTATTTTTAACATTCTTCCATTGATAACGGCGTAAATAATAATTATCATCACCATCCCCGCCTCTCGCAACACCCGAGCTAAAAATAATATGATCGTTCCCGCCGTATCCATTAATAGACGCTTTCATTACACCCGCATCTAATACATTATTGTTTTTATTCCCTTTTATAAATAAATTGGATTCAATTCCCCCTGAAAAAAACACATTATTAGTATATTCCAATTTGACTTCATGCCCTTTACCTTCACCTAACTCAAGGTTTTCCTTCATTAAATTAATGTATACGTCTCCTTTATCACGATAATTTAAACCTACGACTGTCTTATTTAAATGAATAACTTCCTTCAATTTATTTATAGCATTCATATTAATACTCGTTAAATTTTATTTGAATGTAAACGACTAATCCATTAATTGAATTAGCCGTATTTAGCATTCAATAATTTAACATTTAATTCATTTTTTAATTAAAAAGTTAATCTGATATATCAAGAGATTCATTCATAAAACCAATTTAAAATTAATTAATATTTAAATAATAAAAAAGCACGCTATCGTTTTAGTTTTATACCTAACGATAGCGTGCTTGCATTCAATTTAGCTCAGCGGCTAATTTATTAAAATACTCATTAATCTAATTGTTTACGTGCATTACGGAAAATACGCATCCATGGGCTGTCTTCCCCCCAATTCTCTGGGTGCCATGAATTACTTACCGTACGGAAAACACGCTCAGGATGAGGCATCATAATCGTTGCACGGCCGTCTTTCGATGTCACAGAAGTAATACCATTAACTGACCCATTCGGGTTAGCTGGATATTGCTCAGTCACTTGACCATAGTTATTCACGAAACGCATCGCCACCAACCCGTAATCTTCCAGTTGCTGTAAATGTGCAGCTGCACGTGTTTCCACTTGTCCTTCACCATGAGAAACGGCAATAGGCATACGAGAGCCTGCCATATCTTGCAGTAATAACGATGGGCTATTCGCAATTTCAACTAAGCTAAAGCGCGCTTCAAAACGCTCTGAACGGTTACGTACAAAACGCGGCCAGAATTCCGCTCCTGGGATCAGCGCATGTAAATTTGACATCATCTGGCAACCATTACATACCCCCAGTGATAAGGTATCAGGACGGTTGAAAAACGCAGCGAATTCATCACGAACTTTATTATTGAATAAAATAGATTTTGCCCAACCTTCACCCGCACCTAATACGTCCCCATAAGAGAAACCACCACAAGCCACCAATGTTTGGAATTGTTCCAAAGATAAGTTACCTGCAAGTAAATCACTCATATGCACATCAACCGCATCAAAACCAGCACGGTCAAAAGCAGCAGCCATTTCCACATGCGAGTTCACGCCTTGTTCGCGTAAAACAGCCACTTTAGGGCGCGCACCTGACAAAATAAACGGCGCTGCGATGTCTTCTTCAATGTCATACGTCAGTTTCACATTCAAGCCAGGATCTTGGTTATCCTGCTTCATCGCATGCTCTTCGTCTGCACAAACCTCGTTATCACGCAAGCGTTGCATTTGCCAAGTAGTTTCAGCCCACCATTGACGCAATAAGCTACGTGATTCACGATATACAACCGTATCTCGACTATTAATAATCACGGCGTCATCATGTATTGCAGAACCTAAATAATGAACGCAACCTGCCAACCCTGCTAGTTCGAAACATTCTGCTACATACGCTCTATCGGCTTCATTAATTTGAATGACTGCCCCTAACTCTTCGTTAAATAACGCCGCAAGCGTGTCTTCATCAAAAGAGCTAATATCAACATTAATACCGCAATGACCCGCAAAAGCCATTTCTACTAAAGTGACGAATAAACCACCATCTGAACGGTCATGGTAGGCTAGAAGTTTTTGCTCTGATAATAACTTCTGAATTGTATTAAAGAAGCCAAGTAATACTTCAGGGCTGCGTACATCTGGGGCTTTATTACCTAACTGACGATATACCTGTGCCAGCGCAGAGCCGCCCAGCGCATTATTGCCTTGCCCAAGGTCAATTAATAACAAGGCATTATCATTAGTTACTTTTAATTCAGGTGTCACTGTTAAGCGAACATCTTCAACACGGCCAAATGCACTAATCACCAAAGAAAGTGGCGAGGTCATTTCGCGTTCTTCGCCATCTTGCTGCCAACGCGTTTTCATTGACATGGAGTCTTTACCAACTGGGATAGTTAAACCTAATGCAGGGCAAAGTTCTTCCCCCACCGCTTTAACCGCTTCATATAGACCCGCATCTTCACCAGGGTGCCCCGCCGCTGCCATCCAGTTAGCCGACAATTTAACGCGTTTTAAATCTTGCACATAAGAACATGCGATATTAGTTAATGCTTCCCCCACTGCCATTCGTGCTGATGCAGCAAAGTCCACTAATGCCACCGGTGTTCTTTCACCAATTGACATGGATTCCCCATAGTAGCTATCTAAGCTAGCGGTAGTGACCGCGCAGTCAGCAACAGGAATTTGCCATGGGCCAACCATTTGATCACGTGCAACCATACCTGTAACGGTGCGGTCACCAATGGTAATTAAGAATGTTTTTTCAGCAACTGCAGGTAAATGTAGAACACGTTTAACCGCTTCATTTAAATTGATCGCTGTTCTATCTAATGAATCAGGCTCTGCCTTTAATGTTGTTACATCACGCAGCATTTTTGGTGTTTTACCTAGTAAAACATCCAGAGGCATATCAATAGGTTGGTTAGCAAAATGTTCATCATTCAATATTAAATGACGCTCTTCAGTGGCTTCCCCGATCACGGCAAACGGTGCACGTTCACGTTCACAAATCGCCGTAAAGACAGGAAGCTGTTCAGGTGAAACCGCCATCACATAACGTTCTTGTGATTCGTTACACCAAACTTCTAGCGGGCTCATGCCTGGCTCATCATTCAGTATTTTACGTAATTCAAAACGCCCACCACGGCCACCATCACTCACCAATTCTGGCATGGCATTCGATAAACCGCCCGCGCCCACATCGTGGATAAATAAGATAGGATTATCATCACCAAGCTGCCAGCAACTGTCGATTACTTCTTGGCAACGGCGTTCCATCTCTGCGTTATCACGTTGTACCGAAGCAAAATCGAGATCTGCGTCTGATTGACCAGATGCCATTGATGACGCGGCTCCACCACCTAACCCGATATTCATCGAAGGGCCACCCAGTACAATAAGTTTGGCACCGACCGTAATTTCACCTTTTTGCACGTGATCTGCACGGATATTTCCTATGCCACCTGCTAACATAATCGGTTTATGATAGCCGCGAAGCTCTTCACCATTGTGACTATTGACCTTTTCTTCATAGGTACGGAAATAGCCTAATAACGCAGGGCGACCAAATTCATTATTAAATGCTGCACCACCTAATGGCCCTTCCATCATAATATCCAAAGCCGTCACAATGCGCTCTGGTTTACCAAAATCTTCTTCCCAAGGCTGTTCAAAACCAGGAATGCGTAAGTTAGAAACAGAAAAACCAACTAAACCGGCTTTTGGCTTCGCGCCGCGCCCTGTTGCGCCTTCATCACGAATTTCACCGCCAGAGCCTGTTGCTGCTCCTGGCCATGGTGAAATCGCTGTTGGATGGTTATGAGTTTCCACCTTCATTAAGATATGAGCATCTTCTTGGTGGTAGCGGTATGTACGTCCTTGAGGTTCAGGAAAAAAGCGGCCAACAGACGAACCTTCCATAACTGCAGCATTATCTTTATAAGCAGATAAAACATAGTCAGGTGTTTTTTCAAACGTATTTTTAATCATTTTAAACAGTGATTTAGGTTGTTCTTCACCATCAATCACCCAGTCTGCATTAAAGATTTTGTGGCGGCAATGTTCAGAGTTCGCTTGCGCAAACATATAGAGCTCAACATCCGTTGGATTACGTTTTAGCCCCGTAAACGCCTCTAACAGGTAATCAATTTCGTCATCAGCCAACGCTAGGCCCATTTCCCTGTTTGCTGTTTCCAATGCAAGTCGGCCACCCGCAATCACATCAATGGATTTCATTGGTGCCGGCTGTTGCTGCACAAACAGTGCGCTCGCTTGTTCAAAAGAAGAGAAAATGCTTTCCATCATGCGATCATGCAAAATGGCGATCACTTCATGCCACTGTTCTTGGGTCAATGCATCACCTTGAACATAATAAGCAATACCACGTTCAATACGCTTTACTTGGCCAAGGCCACAGTTATGTGCAATATCGGTGGCTTTTGAAGACCACGGAGAGATAGTTCCTGGACGAGGAGTGACTAAAATAAGCTTACCAAATGGGTCGTGCTCAGCCAGAGAAGGACCATACTTTAACAAACTGCTCAGTTTGCCTTGCTCACTATCACTCAACGGCGCTGATAATTCAGCAAAGTGCATATATTCAGCATAGATATCCGTGACAGGAAGCTGTTTTTCTACAAACAGCGCCAAAAGGCGGGTAATACGAAATGCTGATAGAGCAGGTGAACCACGCAAAATTTCCATCGTCTTAATTTCTCTCTTTTAAACGCCAGCCCTGAACATGAAAGCAGGGAAACCGGAACACATTATAAAGCAATGTTCATCAATACGAAACCGTTTGCGTGATTAAAAATGAAGCGATTAGTTAAATATTATTCTGTGCTAAATACGATAATATAGGTTGCACCGTTCCTAAATGTTGAGCAAAATAGCCGACTACTGGAATTATAACCATTACTTAGCCATACTCTTTTATGGACATACAGCACCAGTCAATGCACGAGAAACTATTATTTGAATAACTTAAAAGTTAACTATTTAATTATCGTGGTCATCGCGCTACTAGCAACTATGGTCATCGGTTTTAACGTCCGCTGGCCCAATACGCAGAATTCACAAATTAATAAAATTATTTCTCAAGGTGAATTACGTATTAGTGCCGTTAGCTCGCCACTTATCTATATTGATGAGCAAAAACAGCTGCGTGGGTTCGACTACGAGCTAGCTCAAGGCTTTGCCTCATACTTAGGAGTTAAACTCAAGATAACCATTCGCCCAACATTCGAGCAAATATTTGATGACCTTGAAAATGGCGATGCCGATATCGCGGTTGCGGGTTTACTGTATAACAAAGACCGTTTAGCTAAAACGAAAACAGGTCCAAGTTATCTCAATGTCACTCAACAACTCGTCTATCGCAAAGGAACAAATCGCCCCAAAAACTTCAATGAAATAAATGGTAAATTATTGGTGACGGCGGGTACGGCGCATGCAAGTACCTTGAAAGAGCTCGCTAAAGAATACCCAAACCTAAAATGGGAAGAAACCTCAAAATACAATACTAATCAAATCCTTGAAATGGTTGCCGATGGTGAGGTTGACTACACATTAGAAGACTCTATTGCAGTTGCACTACAGCAACGTATTCACCCGCAATTAGCGGTTGCTTTTGATTTATTGGATGATCATGCTGTTACTTGGTATATGCGTCGTAGTAAAGAAAACAGTTTAGATGCTGCGTTGCTTGATTTCTTCAACATCAGCCATGAAAGCGAGTTACTCGCGCGCCTTAATGAAAAATATTTCAGCCATGTAGAGTCTTTCGATTATTTCGACACAATGGCATTTATTAAAGCCATTGATAATAAACTCCCCGAGTATCAACCCCTATTTGAAAAATATGCTCAGGTAATTGACTGGAAATTATTAGCGGCTATTGCATGGCAAGAGTCCCATTGGGATCCTTTAGCGACCTCACCTACAGGGGTGCGCGGGCTAATGATGCTAACAAAGCCAACCGCAACAACAATGGGTATTGCGGATAGGTTAGATCCGGAAGAAAGCATAAAGGGCGGCGCCGCTTATATTGCTTATATTATGGAGCGTTTACCTGAAACCATCGAAAAGGATGACCGTATCTGGTTTGCCCTTTCAGCCTATAATATGGGGTATGGGCATATGCAGGATGTCCGTAAATTAACTGAAATGTTAGGCGGAGACCCTAACCGGTGGTTAGATGTAAAAGCCCGTTTACCTCTATTGACGCAGAAAAAATATTACTCACAACTCACTTATGGTTATGCACGTGGCCACGAAGCTTATCGTTACGTTGAGAATATTCGTCGTTATCATCAAAGTTTAGTGGGTTACTTACAAAGCCAAGAAAGAAAGCAGCATGCACTTGATATTGCGCAAAAGTCACTTATTTATTTGATTTCGCCTGAGAGCCATACCAAAATAGAATCTCAAGCAATGCAAAATCAATCCCCTATTCCTGACAAAGTTAGTGTAACCAATCTAGGGAAAATGAGTTCTGCGGCGCAGCCATCTAAAACTCTTGATGAAAAAAGGCTGCCATTAGGAAAATATTTACTTTCATTACACCCATCACAACATACTGATGAAGCCGATGATGAAACACCTATCTCACCACCAAAAGCACCTGAAAAGCCACTATAAATCATGCTGAAATAAAATAAGTGCGCTAAATTTTACTGTGTTAGCGCTTTTGTTCTTTTTTTTGCGCTCTACGCAATTTAAAAAAAGCACTCAGCATTGAAGAACATTGCTCTTCTAGAACACCACCAGTCACATCCACATAATGATTTAGCCCTGCTTGCCCCATAATATCTAGGTAGGAACCACAAGCGCCAGTTTTAAAATCCTTAGCACCATAAACGACACGATTAATACGGCTGTGGATCATCGCGCCTGCACACATAATGCAAGGCTCTAATGTTACATATAATGTGGTATCCAATAGCCGATAATTTGACAACACTTGCCCTGCTTGTTGCAGAGCCATAATTTCAGCATGTGCTGTTGGATTATGGTCAATAATAGAACGATTCCAGCCCGAAGCAATTAAACGATTGTCTTTAACTAAGACCGCACCAACAGGAATTTCACCGAGATCTTGTGCTGTTAGCGCAAGTTCAATGGCTTGTTGCATCCAATACTCATCAATTTCTATTTGCGTCACTCTTACCTCTGGTCAATGCGTTTTACACGCGATTATCCTCAAATGTTAGAATGACCGCAATTAAAATGCTTTTATCTCTGTAATAACAACCTAATTTTAATTGCTAAAAATTGCTAATTTAGCTGCAAACCCCATAAAGAAGGCGCCTACCGTACAATTTCCAAGCTTTGCAAGGAGTTGTTTTTCACGCAAAAAACGCGCAATCAAATAGCCACTAAAAATCAATAAGCTCAGGTATAAAAAGCTCACTAATTCTAAAATCGTCGCAAGTACAAGGTAAGGTACCCATGCATGTGAGTAATTAAAGTCAACAAATTGTATAAAGAAAGAAATATAAAATAAAATTGCTTTCGGGTTTGTTAAGCTCAGCACTAAGGCACGAGTAAAGTGTTTTTCTGTTTTAATTGGGATAGCGTCAATACCGTCTGGCTTCGATTTTTTACGCATAAATGTGCTATATAAAATCTTACTGCCTAAATATAGTAGATAAGCCGCACCTAAATAGCGAACTATCATAAATAATGTTGGAGATGCTTTAATCACTGAAGCGACACCAATAAATGACAGAAAAATTAATATTGCATCTCCAGTAAATACCCCTAGAGCAGCTCGATAACCAAACCGAGTGCCACTCGATGTACTTGTTTTTAATACATATAATGAGTTAGGTCCTGGTACAATAATGATTAAAACTAACCCTGCCAAATAAGTCCAGAAGTTAAGAACACCAAGATTTTCGAACATATTTTTGACCCTTTATCTTTTTTATTATTTTTATCATAACTTTCACTCTTTGTGAATATTTATTCAATTAATTAGATATATGAAATGAACTAATAATAAAGATTATTTTAAATCAAACTTATTTATTTATGATTACTAGGCAATCACATTGTTATTCATTATTAACAACAAAAGGAATAAATATATGCTTATTATTAGAACCTTAGTACAAAATGGTGCATTCGAAGATTTCTATCCAACAACGATGACTTTTAGTGCCGCTAAACGTAATTACTTTTTAGGTCACTCAAAAGATAAAACTTACGTTGTATATTCTATGGCAGATAATGGTAAAGTTGACCCGAATGCACCAGTACAAAAAGGGAAACTAAGATCCTACCTTAGTAATATTCAAGCATTCTATGATTCGGCAAAAAACAAACAGTACTTATATGGGTATAATTTAAATGAAAAAATTGTCGAATTGTACCAAATAGATGATAAAGCTGGTATACAACCGATCTTTATTGATAACTTCAACGTTGGAGATACAATTCAATCAGCAACGCTTTATGTCGCTAATGGTCTTATTCATATATATAGCCAAGCAGAAAAAGATAAAAACTGGAAAATCCATAGCTATTCAATAGAGGAATAATAACACCGAATTATATTTAGGTTAAAATTTAAAATGGATAAGGGTCTGATTAAAGGCCCTTATTGATATAAATAATCATATTTCACCATAAAAACCGTAAAATATGAATAAGCAATACGATTAACATCAAGCATTTTTAATGCTAAAAAAATCTATTTTAAATTTATTTTTAAATAAAGATTTCCCATTATAAATATATTTTGGTTTTTATTGAAAATAAAACCTACTATTAAATAGCAATAAAAATTCATTAATAACATCAAACGATGCATTTCCATAAACTTAACTAAACAACTTCTTTTGTGGATTTCTATTTTTCATAGAAAAATAACCATTCTGAATAAAAATAAACTTAAACAAAGCTCAAGTTTAAACAATATAAAAATAAGTATTGTAATTTAGTATTACTTTTTCAAACATTTCAATGTAAAATGGTTGCACAAAAACACAAGAATCGAATAGAAGTAACGAATAGGTGCAAGGTATAAGTTACTATTTTTTAACTTAGTAGAGTATAAGTCACTGATATGTCTTTATTAATTACAAAACGCTGTATCAATTGTGATATGTGCGAACCTGAATGCCCAAATGATGCAATTTTTATGGGTAATGAAATTTATGAGATTGACTCAAACCTATGCACTGAATGTGTAGGACACTATGATAAGCCTACCTGCCAATCAGTATGCCCCATAAACAATACTATCATTATTGATCCTCATCATATCGAAAGCCAAGAGCAGCTATGGGATAAATTTGTCATGATTCACCACGCAGACAAAATTTAAATTTCTAATATCATGTTAAGAGTTCATTATTATGAATGAATACAACATGCTAACCTTTAGTGATATTTTACCTCCCATGATGGGTTCTTACTTAGCTTAGGGTTGTGTAAATTTTAATTTATACAACCCATTGTCGCTGTTTAACAACAAAAACAATAAACTACACAATACTATATATTTTATTAAAATAAATTCTTCAATAAATATAATAACCAAAATGATTATAAAATTACATATTATTAGCTAGTCCGTTTTTTATTGACTGATTGAAATCTCATTTGATTACATAACTTCAAGCATAAATATTCAACTTACAATAATTATTTTATTTTAGATAACATATCTTTTATTTTAATAGGTTATTTATTACCTAATAAAACAAGCAGTAAATAACCTATATTTTTCTACTGATTAGAAATACTTTAATTTTTTATAGTGCTTTCAATTATCACGGTAGCTACCGCATAATGCCGTTCATCGGTTATCGAAACATGAAAGTGTGTTGCATGTATACAATTAGCCAACTTTAATGCCTCATCACTTAAACTCAATAACGGTTTCCCAAGCTTGTCATTAGTAACTTCAAATTGGTTAAACGCAAGGCCATTGCGGATCCCCGTACCTAGTGCTTTAGCTGCCGCTTCTTTAACTGCAAAGCGTTTTGCTAAAAAGCGAGCTGGTTTTGATTGTTGTTGGTACTGGACTAACTCAGCCTCCGTTAGAATTCGTTTCGCAAGGCTGTCACCTGTACGTTCAATCACAGATTCAATACGAGCAATTTCCACAATATCTGTACCTAACCCTACAATTGCCATTATTTGCGCGCTTCCAACAGAATTTTTTTCATATCAGCTACGGCTTGAGCTAACCCACTGAACAATGCTCGGCCAATAATTGCATGACCAATGTTAAGCTCATAAATTTCAGGCAACTGTGCAATACGTTGAACGTTATGATAGGTTAAGCCATGACCTGCATTGACTTTAATTCCTTTACTCGCCGCATATATAACACCATCATGAATACGGCGAAACTCCAGTTCTTGCTCCTGTTCTGTTTTAGCGTCTGCATAAGCTCCTGTATGGATTTCAATAAACGGAGCACCACACGCTTGCGCAGCATCAATTTGTGCGTGGTCTGCATCAATAAACAATGAAACTAAAATACCCGCTTCCGTGAGGCGTTTAACAGCATCTGCAATTTTCTGTTTTTGCCCTGCGACATCTAAGCCACCTTCCGTGGTCACTTCCTCTCGTTTTTCAGGTACTAAACAGCAGAATGCAGGCTTAATACGACAAGCAATCTCTACCATTTCGTCCGTTACCGCCATTTCAAGATTCATTCGAGTTTGAATGGTTTCATTTAGCAATGTGACATCTCTATCTGTAATATGACGGCGGTCTTCACGTAAATGAATGGTGATACCATCAGCTCCCGCTTGTTCTGCAACGAACGCAGCTTGTACTGGATCAGGGTATTGGGTTCCTCTTGCATTTCTAACCGTTGCAATATGGTCAATATTTACGCCTAACAAAAGCTCTGCCATTTTTTATTCCCCATTAGTAAACGCTAATAAACTTATCTGCCTACTATCCTACTGTAATTTCCTGTGTTGAGGGAATAAATCTCTCATCATTCGAAGTAAATTCCAATATTCATACCCTATTTCAGTCGTTGTATTTTATTTTTGCGAAGCGCTTCGTAAGATTTTATATCGACAAAAAAATATATTGTTTGATAAAGCCAGTTCAGCTAAAAAGATACATGAGAAAAGGATATATAGCGGTATTAGCGGTATAACAAACTAGGTAAAAATAAAATTAAAAACAATTTCAACTCTGTTTGTTCTGCACAACAGGCGAATAAGTAAACTGGCGAAATAATTCTCGGCTTTTTAAAGGTTTACCGCCTAAATACGGCTTTAAAGCAAGTCGAGTAAAACGTTTTGCTGCTTTAAGCGTATCCGCATCAGGAAATTCGCGACTCGCCAGTGCTTTAAGTTGTTTACCCGTAAAACTAAGTTGATCAACAACCAAACTACCAATAAATCCCTTTTCTTCTCTATACCGGTAAGTCATTGTGTCAGAAACAGGTTCTCCACTACCAGCACAATGTAAAAAATCAACACCATAGCCAAGGTAAGAAAGCAAGGCTAGTTCAAAGCGACGCAAGGCAAATTCGGGAGTGTGCTCACTTGCAGCAAGGATTTGTAAACAGGAGAGATAATCAAAAAATAGCGCAGAATAGGGTGTACCAAATTCTAATACACGCGCGGTTAATTCATTAAGGTATAAACCGCTATATAGAACGGTTCCTGTTAAAGGGAGGGCTAAAGAAACCGGGTCTGCATTAATTAAGGTTTTGATTTCACCTTTGCCTCCCCAACGGATTAGCAAAGGTGTGAAGGGCTGTAAGCAGCCCCTTAATGGTGAGCGATTACGGCGAGCACCTTTTGCAAGTAAACGTATTTTCCCCTCGCCTTCAGTAAAGAAATCGAGCAATAAACTCGTCTCACTGTAAGGCCTTGAATGGAGTACAAACGCACGCTGCCAACCACTCACTTTGCCACCTACTATTTTAGGTCGTCAACATAACCTAGGCTACGTAATGCTCTTTCGTCATCAGCCCAGCCTGATTTCACTTTAACCCAAAGCTCAAGGTGCACCTTGTTATCAAACATTCTTTCCATATCAATTCGCGCTTCGGTACCAATGGTTTTCAATTTGCTACCTTTGTTACCAATAACCATTTTCTTCTGGCCTTCACGCTCAACAAGAATTAAGCCATTGATATGGTAAATACCTGACTCTGTCACCTTAAATTGCTCAATTTCTACCGTCACCGAATATGGTAGTTCGTCACCTAAGAAACGCATGAGCTTTTCACGGATAATTTCAGATGCCATAAAACGCTGCGAACGGTCAGTAATGTAATCTTCCGGAAAATGGTGTACTGCTTCAGGGATATGCTGTTTAACAATTTTAGCAATTGTATCCACACCAGTACCTTTTTCAGCACTAATCGGAACGACATCTAAAAAATTCATTTTCTGACTGATCATACTGATATGAGGCAATAGTATCGTTTTATCAGTCACATTATCAATTTTGTTAATTGCTAATATAACGGGGCAACGTAAACTAGATAACTTAGTCAATACCATTTCATCATCAGCGGTCCAATTAGTCCCTTCAACGACAAAAATAACTAATTCAACATCACCAATTGAACTGGATGCAGCACGGTTCATTAAGCGGTTAATTGCACGTTTTTCTTCAATATGAAGTCCTGGGGTATCAACATAAATAATTTGGTAATTATCTTCTGTATGGATCCCCATAATACGATGGCGAGTCGTCTGTGGCTTTCTCGAAGTAATCGAAACTTTTTGCCCCAGTAATTGATTCAATAATGTCGATTTACCAACATTTGGCCGTCCAACTATGGCAACAAAACCACAGTGGGATTGTAATTCACTCATTCAAGCTCCAAAATTTTCAATGCTTGCTCTGCTGCTGCTTGCTCTGCTTTACGACGGCTTGAGCCAACACCATTAATAGGTTGGTCAATACCACTAACTTGGCAGTGGATCGTAAATTCTTGATCGTGAGCTTCGCCTTTAACCTGAACAACCAAATAATTAGGTAGTGGCAAATGGCGCCCTTGCAGATATTCTTGTAACCTTGTTTTAGGGTCTTTTTGCTTATCACCCGGACTGATCTCAATCAGTCTACTTTGATACCAATCTAAAATAATTCTTTCGATCGTTTGGATATCACTATCTAAAAAAATACCACCGATCAGTGCTTCAACAGTATCAGCAAGGATAGATTCGCGACGGAAACCACCGCTTTTTAATTCCCCCGGCCCTAAACGTAAACACTCACCGAGTTCAAATTCACGTGCGATTTCTGCTAATGTATTTCCACGTACAAGCGTTGCTCGCATACGACTCATATCGCCCTCGTCTACTTTTGGAAAACGGTGGTATAAGTCATTTGCAATCACAAAACTCAAAATTGAGTCACCTAAAAACTCTAGACGCTCATTATGTTTGCTACTTGCACTTCTATGCGTCAATGCTTGAATTAATAACTCATTCTGTTTGAATTGATAACCAAGCTTACGCTGTAATCTTTCTAATAAAGAGGGGTTCATGTGCGCCCAACCATTTTTTATTTGATAAAAAAGCACACGCAACAGACCTGTAAAATACATTATTTTACAAAACTGTTGCGTTTGCACTGACTCCTTATCCTTCCATATATTTTACAGCTCAGTGGAACTAATTATAAAAATTCATTAGTTACAATAAGTTAAAATGGGAGAGTTAATAATTGGGGAGCCAATAATATTAATTAATCTATATTGTACACCGGGTAAAACAATAATGCTTCGGATAATGCGGATTTTCAAACGAAAACCCGCATTTTCAACGTTTGGCTAGTAGGGCCACTAATCAAATTATAGTGGACCAATTCGGCTAAAGCGAATACCTGTCGGCCATTCGTTTTCTTGTTTATCAAGACTTAACCAAATAAATACTGCGCGACCAACTAAATTTTCTTCTGGTACAAAGCCCCACATACGGCTATCAGAGCTATTATCCCTGTTGTCACCCATCATAAAATAGTGCTTTTCAGGAACAATCCATTCATTCTTTGGCATACCTGGTTGCAGGTATTTAGCTTCAGTAATTGCTTGACGAATAATTAAAATTTGATGCTCAACCGTATCCAGCTTTTCACTACGCTCATACTGACGCAGTGCATTCCTTGGTAAAGGTTGGTCTAATGGAATTTCATAATTTCCCTTTTGGTTGTCAACAACAGAACCGATATCAAGGAACATTGTCCATTCACTCGGCGCCAGAGGACCATAAACAATAGGTAAGGTCTCTGTACATTTGTTATCTGCACAATTCGGGTAAATTGTTAATTCCTTTGCATCTGGGTTATAAATAATTTTATCACCCGGCATTCCAATAACTCGTTTGACAAAATCAACATTAGGATCTCTTGGGTATTTAAAAACTGCGATATCGCCACGTTTCGGCTTACCCGTTTCGATTAATGTCGTTTGTGTAATTGGGTCCTTTAAGCCATAAGCAAATTTCTCAACCAACATAAAATCGCCAACTAACAACGTTGGCATCATTGACCCTGAAGGTATTTGAAATGGCTCATAAATAAATGAACGCACAATCAGTACAATCGCCAACACAGGGAAAATAGACGACCCTGTTTCAAGCCATGATGGGCGGCGGACAGCATTTGCCACATCCGCTTCACTCACGGCGCCATTCGTTGCATCCTGTAACTGCTTGAGTTTTGCTTTACGCGCAGGTGCAAATTTAAACTTGTCTAAACACCATATAATCCCTGTGATTAATGTTGCCAGTGTTAGGATCAAGGCAAAGGTGTTAGCCATTGAGGCTCCTTGTAAACTTAGTCTTTACCAACATGCAATATAGCAAGGAACGCTTCTTGTGGTAGCTCAACGTTACCAACTTGCTTCATACGTTTCTTACCATCCTTTTGCTTCTGCAACAGTTTTTTCTTACGGCTAACGTCACCACCATAACACTTGGCAAGTACGTTTTTACGCAATTGTTTAACTGTAGAACGAGCAATAATATGGTTACCAATCGCTGCTTGAATCGCAATATCGAACTGCTGACGCGGAATTAGCTCTTTCATTTTTTCGACCAGTTCACGACCGCGATATTGAGAATTCGCACGGTGTGTGATCAAGGCTAAAGCATCAACACGCTCATTATTAATAAGAACATCAACACGCACCATATCTGATGCTTGGAAGCGCTTAAATGCATAATCTAAAGATGCATACCCACGAGACGTTGATTTTAAGCGATCGAAGAAATCCAATACCACTTCTGCCATTGGGATTTCATAAGTCAACGATACTTGATTACCATGATAGACCATATTGGTCTGAACGCCACGCTTCTCAATACAAAGTGTAATAACGTTACCTAAATATTCTTTAGGCATCAGCATGTGACACTCTGCGATTGGTTCGCGTAATTCTTCAATATTGTTCAATGCCGGTAGCTTAGATGGGCTATCGACATACACTATATCACCGTTAGTTTGCTGCACTTCATACACAACAGTCGGTGCAGTGGTAATCAAATCAAGGTCATATTCACGTTCTAAACGTTCTTGAATGATTTCCATGTGCAGTAAACCAAGGAAACCACAACGGAAGCCGAAGCCTAACGCAGTAGAAGTTTCTGGTTCATAAAACAAAGATGCGTCATTTAGACTCAATTTACCTAATGCATCACGGAATGATTCATAGTCATCAGAACTGACAGGGAATAATCCTGCATATACCTGTGGTTTAACTTTTTTAAACCCAGGTAACGCTTTATCTGCTGGGTTGCGAGCGCCAGTTAATGTATCCCCAACTGGGGCGCCAGTGATATCTTTAATCGCACAAACTAACCAGCCCACTTCACCGCAACTTAATACATCACGGTCAATTTGCTTCGGTGTAAAAATTCCAAGGCGGTCCGCGTTATACACTTGCCCTGTACTCATAACTTTAATTTTATCGCCCTTTCTCAATGTTCCGCTTTTAATACGGATCAAGGAAACAACGCCTAAATAGTTATCAAACCACGAGTCAATAATCAGTGCTTGTAACGGAGCATCTGCATCACCAACAGGTGGTGGAATTTCTTTAACAAGACGTTCAATCACATCTTGAACACCAACACCGGTTTTTGCAGAGCAGCGAACCGCATCATGTGCGTCAAGGCCGACAATATCTTCGATTTCATCGGCAACACGTTCAGGATCGGCAGCAGGTAAGTCAATTTTATTTAAGACCGGAACAACTTCTAAGTCCATCTCGATAGCGGTATAACAGTTTGCCAAAGTTTGAGCTTCAACACCTTGCCCTGCATCAACCACCAGCAAAGCACCCTCACAGGCAGCTAATGAACGAGACACTTCATAAGAGAAGTCAACATGACCCGGTGTGTCAATGAAGTTTAATTGGTAAGTTTCACCATCTGAAGCTTTATAATCAAGCGTTACGCTCTGTGCTTTAATAGTGATCCCACGCTCACGCTCTAAGTCCATCGAGTCTAAAACTTGTGCCGCCATTTCGCGGTCGGTTAAGCCACCACAAATTTGAATGATGCGATCTGACAAGGTCGACTTGCCGTGGTCGATATGTGCAATGATGGAGAAATTTCTTATATTATTGATTTTCAAGGTAATATCTTCTTTTAAATTGCCTTACAAAATCAGCTTTGTGCAAATATTGCAACAAAACTAAAATGCTATGATTATCACAAGATTGTTAATTAGCTGCATTTTACATATAAGAACCCGCTAACACAAAGATTCAATGTAAAACAACTGTAAACCTGCATCAGGTTAATAGATTAGTTGCCGTGATTCATCATTAATACAACTCACACCAACCACTTCTATAGCCCTAGTCAATCTATTGTAATTTCTAACTCAAAACAGACAAAATTGGTTAATAGCTTTGTTCGCCATAATACTATTTGTTTGTTAACTCTAATCCACAAAAAAGGGAAACTTAAGTTTCCCCTTTCTATTGACAATATCAAATTAACCTTCTAACTCAACATATTGAAATTTAGTAATTAACTTGTACTGAAAGCTCACTCGGAGGTAGCCCTATCTGTAAAACAACAGGTTGAAAAGCTTCATCATCACGCCAATTTGAGGCTAGTCTACGCGCGATATAAAAGCCAATAGTACCACCAATTACACCTGAAATCGCTATCCAGAACTGCTCAAAATCAAACGCCTGCGCCAATCCTGCAAAAATAAACAACCCCAAAATAGGTGTTAAGTAAACTAATAGCGCTGAACGGATCAAGCTTCCCTCCGGGATGCCCACTTCAATTTTTTGCCCTTCAACTAACGGTTGTTCAATCGCAATTTCTAATTCATGTTCCGTATTTGGCCCTATTTTGCTTAAAGCATAAGAACCACAGGTTTTACGAGCACCACAACTGCCACAGCCGGACGAAGAACCGTAGCGCAATAAAGCCCTACCGTTTTGCCAACGGACTACTGTTGCCCACTCTTTTACCATAATTTACTCCCGAAACTGAATACTACCTGCTACCACTTGCGCTGTTGCCAACGGTAATTCACCAATGATAGTGATAACATTTTGCTTTTGCGTCATCGTATAAATAGTACGACGCCCATTTTGAAGCGGTTGA
This sequence comes from Providencia sp. PROV141, assembly GCF_028481645.1. Taxonomy (NCBI): domain Bacteria; kingdom Pseudomonadati; phylum Pseudomonadota; class Gammaproteobacteria; order Enterobacterales; family Morganellaceae; genus Providencia; species Providencia sp. PROV141. The sequence goes on from NZ_JAMPPR010000014.1 coordinate 314,681, forward strand.
TCAAGTAACGGGCCTTTAGTCGATTTTGTCACGTTTACAGAAAAGGTAAATAAACCATCACTAAACATTGCGGTTTCTACTACGTCGTCTTCAGCTAATTTTCGCGAAGAACGGGATATTTCTTCAAAACCAGGAGGTAACATGCCAACTTGCCATTTAAAAGAAGGATTTCCATTTTTAGGGGAAATCAATAATGGAGGCATATTTACCTTACTTAATGCGAGCAATGAGTCTTTCACTGTTTGGCTATCTAGCACCGTCGAGATCACACGAAATTGTTCTAATGTTTGGCTATTATTATCGAGAAGGTCGATACGTAATGGCAATTTCGTTTCTTCATCGATTAATACTACATAGTTAAACCGCGAATTGTCTTTCGATATTATGCGAATCACTAACGCAGGCCTATCACCAATATGGGTACGTCCCGCATCAATAAAATTATAATAAGGTTTAATTTGTTGATAATTGGCAAAAACTACTGATGGCAAATTATCAACTATATATTTGCCATTTAAGCTAAATGCATCAAAACCAGGTTCAAAATAACTAATACTATTACCTTTTTGAACAATTTCACGACGCGATGAGTCCATTTGGATCATTTGTGAAACTGGTTCACCATTAATGATGGCATGGCGATAACGTACCGGTGTTATTGATTGCGGGCTGAATGTCATATAAGACATTTCGTAAGAGAGGTTCTGGGCAGCATTTCCCATTTCTTTAAAAAGAACATCGGCATCTATTTCAGATGCCGAAGCTTGATTAGAAATAATCAGGCTGCCCGTCAGGCAGATGACGGATAACCATTTATTCATTATTGCAATTTAACTCCTGCTGAAGACACAGGTTGTGCAGACTCTTGATATTGCTGGTTGAGCATCGAGCGTCTTTCAATTTCATACTGTTGCAGCATCGCATTAATGCGTTGATTTTGTTGTTCAACTTGTTGAAGTTGCTGCTCATTACCAAATAATTGGTTATCTGAGATATTTAAACTAACTGGCGCCCCGCTGCCAACAGGAATGGTATTGAACATTGGCTCATCAACCAGTGAGTCAACCGCATTACTTTGGTTGTATTGTTGAACGCCAACAATGACAGCCAAAGACACACAGGCTGCAACACCAATTTGAGTTAACTGGCTCGCCCAAGGACGAATTTTACCCCAGAATGGGAAAGCTCCCCAAGTCGCAGGCTCTGGCTGCGATTCGACAACTACCTGAGGATTAATACGCACAGCTTCATTCTCTAATGCTGCCGCAACTTTACTTGCAATATCAAAATGCATGACTTCACTAGTATCGTTACGTAGAGTATCACGAATAAGATGATAGCTCTCCCAACGTTGTTTTAACGTTGAATCACGTGAAATGGCGCTGACTAGTTCTAAGTCTAGTACTTCGCCATCCATCATTGCGGAAAGTTTCTCTCTTTGCATGCCCAATTACCTTCAGTTAATTGCATCACAATTATGTTTAATTGACTGATTTAACATACTAATACTGTTGAATCAGTGGCTGAACTTTATTATCAATCGCTTCCCTTGCCCTAAAAATACGAGAACGTACGGTGCCAACTGGGCAGTCCATTATTTCTGCGATTTCTTCATAGCTCAAACCATCTAACTCGCGGAGCGTAATTGCCATTCTAAGATCTTCAGGCAGCGATTCGATGGTCCGGAAAACAACTTTCTTTAATTCATCAGACAACATTAAGTTCTCTGGGTTCGAAATTTCTTTTAAGGCACTCGCGGTTTCAAAGTTTTCTGCATCACTCGCTTCCAAGTCCGACGCAGGAGGGCGTCTATCTTGGGCAACTAAATAATTTTTAGCTGTATTTACCGCAATCCGATAAAGCCAAGTATAAAATGCGCTGTCACCACGAAACGAACCAATGGCGCGATAAGCTTTTATAAAAGACTCCTGCGCAACGTCAGGCACATCTGCTTGCGGTACATAGCGAGATACTAAGCTCGCGACTTTATGCTGATATTTTATCACCAATAAGTTGAAAGCTTGTTGATCGCCTTTTTGTACCTTTTCAACCAAAATCTGGTCGGTCAGTTGCTCGCTCATTCCAGGAAGTATCTCCCGAATTCAGGCCGATAATATGTTAACTTGATCATGTTCTCCCTTCCTAAAGCAAGCACTACTTTGAGTAGTAGAACTCGTTGAAGTTCAATTTAATCTAAAAAAATAGTCAAAAATTTACAAAACTGATGAAAAAATTACTTGGGTGATCTTAAAGATCCTTATTAAAACAACTAACTACAAGACCCATAAGACAGCATACAGATTTTAGGCACGAATGCGATAGCTATCACACTAAAACCATTTGAATACGTAAGTAGCGCTAGGTCAATATACTGTACCTTAACAGCCATCCACTCATAGCAATAGGACACTCGATAGGCTAACATAAAAAACTCAATACATACTATTATATACATGCAAACACTTATGAACGAATCCACACAGCATTACACTGATATTTTAATCATTGGGAGTGGTGTCGCAGGACTTTCAGCTGCCTTACGGCTCGCCCCCTTTCATCAAGTGACCATTCTTAGTAAAAGCAGCCTTAGCGAAGGGGCATCTTACTACGCACAAGGCGGTATTGCTGCAGTTTTTGATGACACTGACAGCATCGAATCTCATGTAGAAGATACACTAATTGCTGGTGCAGGTATTTGCCAGAAAGAAGCCGTTGAGTTTATTGCCTCCAATGCAAAACATTGTGTGCAATGGCTTATCGACCAAGGTGTGTTATTCGATACTGAAATTACCGAGAACGGCGAAACACAGTATCATTTGACCCGTGAAGGCGGCCATAGCCACCGACGAATTCTCCATCATGCTGATGCGACAGGAAAAGAAGTTGAAACCACGTTAGTCGATCTCGCTTTTGCTCACCCAAACATTCATATTAAAGAACGCTATAATGCCGTCGACTTGATCCTTTCTAGCACAGCTGAATCACCACGAATTTTAGGTGCTTACGTTTGGAACCGCCAAAAAGAGCAAGTTGAAACCATTCGAGCGAAAACGATTGTTCTCGCCACGGGTGGAGCAGCTAAAGTTTATCAATATACGACTAACCCAGATATTTCTTCTGGTGATGGCATTGCAATGGCCTGGCGAGCTGGCTGCCGTGTTGCTAACCTTGAGTTTAATCAATTTCACCCAACTTGTTTATTTCACCCACAAGCCCGTAATTTTTTATTAACTGAGGCATTACGTGGTGAGGGAGCTTACCTCAAGCGCCCTGATGGTAGCCGGTTTATGCCAGATCACGACGATCGCGGTGAACTTGCCCCTCGCGATGTCGTTGCACGTGCTATTGACCATGAAATGAAACGCCTTGGTGCTGATTGCATGTATTTGGATATCAGCCATAAACCTAGCGATTTCGTTAAAAACCATTTCCCGACTATTTATGCGAAATTGATGACTTTAGGGTTAGACCTCACTCAAGAGCCCATCCCTATCGTCCCAGCGGCCCATTACACATGCGGTGGTGTAATTGTCGATGAAACAGGTATGACTGATATCGCGAATCTCTATGCAATTGGTGAGGTGAGCTACACTGGCTTACATGGTGCAAACCGTATGGCATCCAATTCGCTATTAGAATGCTTGGTATATGGTTGGGCGGCGGCTGAAAACATTAATAAAACGATCAAACAGATCGATGATATTCCCTATTTATCTGAGTGGGATGAAAGCCGAGTACATAACTCAGATGAACAGGTAGTTATTCAACATAATTGGCATGAATTACGCCTATTTATGTGGGACTACATGGGGATCGTCAGAACGACTAAACGCCTTGAACGTGCATTACGCCGCATCCATTTACTTCAACAAGAGATTCACGATTATTATGCCAACTTTCGTATCTCAAATAATTTATTGGAACTACGAAACCTCGTACAAGTCGCTGAATTAATGGTTCGCTGCGCATTAGAGCGTAGGGAAAGCCGAGGATTGCATTACACCTTAGATTACCCAGAACCACTTCCTAATTCAGGCCCCACTATTTTACAGCCTGAATAACCAGAACTTTGGCCGGCCTTAAGTGCCGGCTTTAGTATTTTACATAAAATGGCTGAATTAGTTTACGAAATTCATCAGTATACTCACCCTTTTCATCTTTGAGTGCCAGCGATGTCACTTGAGCTTGTGTCTCTTGCCGTTGAATACCTAATAGCATGCGATGGTAAGCCGCTGTAGGTTTATCACTAACATTAACGCGAAAAGCGGTAAACCAGCCTGAATTCTCAGCCATCTTCTGTATTTTTTTACCAACCTCGTAGGGCAGCACTAAACAAAATAGCCCATGAGATGTAAGACAGGATTTTGCACTTTCTAATAATACATCATGAGTTAATGTCGCGGTATATCGCGCTTGGTCTCGTTTTTCATCCCGACACGCAACCGCAGGTTCGAAATACGGTGGATTGCTCACAATCAAATCATATTGAGCTGAATGTAACTGGCTGTAGCTGACAATATCTTGGTTGATAACATGCAAACGCTCAGCCCATGGCGACTCAGTAAAGTTTTCCTGTGCTTGCACTGCCGCATCGTTATCTAATTCGACCGCATCAACACGTAACTTTGTATTTCTTTGCGCTAACATCAAGGCGATTAACCCACTACCGCTTCCAATGTCTAATACAGACTGAACACCGTCCACAGGAGCCCAAGTCCCCAATAGCACGCCATCCGTCCCCACTTTCATCGCACATCGGTCATGAGCCACAAAAAACTGTTTAAATGTAAAACCGCCTTTACGGTAATTCTTTTTTTGCTTACACATGCAAACACTCTAATTGGCTAATACTTGTTCGAATATTCTCATTCTAAGCAAATAAAAGTCATAATTTAACCTATTTGCTACAATATAATTCTCATATTATGGGAATTATATTTGAGACGAAAAAAATTTACTGATAAGTTCGAAAAAAAGGAGATGCCATGAACAGTATAAATAGAACCTTAGACATCTTGTCTTACATCACAACTTGCGCATCTCCAGTGACGCCACAGTCTATCTCATCAGCGTTAGAGATCCCATTATCAACCGTCTATCGTTTACTGACAATTCTCATAGATTGGGAATTTGTATCTCACGCAAAACAATATGGCACATACTGTGTTGGCTCGCAGAGTATCAAAAATCAAGAAAAATACTATCACCACAGTTTATTGATGAGCGCATCTAAACAAGAACTGCAAACTTTAGCGAAAAAAACCCAAGAAACGGTGGCGATTATTACCTCAAATTTACGAGAGACCATTTGTGTCGACATGATTGAGAGTGAACAAGCGCTACGCTGTTCTTTTATTATTGGCCGAGGCAATACTTTAGTTAAGGGAGCAAGTGCGAAAACGTTGTTGGCTTTTCGTCATGAACTCTATCAAAACCAAGTACTTGAAGCTCATACAAAACAGTTAACCACTGAACAACAAAAAATAAAGCTACAACAAGATTTACAACAGATACGCAAGCAAGGTTACGGCATGTCTGTGAGTGAAATCGATGAAGGCGTACTGGGGGTATCTGCACCTATTTTCAAAGGGAATGATGTGTTAGCTGTCGTTTCAGTTATGGCTCCTGAATTCCGCTCTACACATCGCGTAGATGAATTTATCACGCACACCCGCCAAACAGCGCATAACATCACTAAATTAATTAACTTGGAGTAACTATGACACAACCTTTCCAATGGCAAGGGCGCACAGATGGTGAAACACAAGAGCATTTGCGCATCCATCAAGTCATTAATAAACACGCACCTGCCAAATTTGCATTAATTGGTTTTGCTTCTGATGAGGGCGTCCGGCGCAATAAAGGTCGACAAGGCGCTAAAGCAGGCCCAGATGCGATTCGCCATCAACTGGCAGGGTTACCTATTCATCAACCGCTTGCAATCAAAGATGCCGGTACAATTAGCTGTGATGATGGCAATCTAGAAGCGGCACAACGTCGTTTATCTGACCAGCTTATCGCACTGCTCGCTGAGAACCAAAAGCCGATTGTACTTGGCGGTGGCCATGAAGTGGCATTTGCAAGCTTCCAAGGCCTGTTTGACTACGTTGAACAATATCAAGCAGGTAAAACGATCGGTATTATTAACTTTGATGCACATTTTGACTTACGCGAAGCCTCTATAGCAACTTCTGGCACTCCATTTTTACAATCTGCCATGTTATGTCAGCAGCACCAACGCCCTTTTCAATATTTATGTTTAGGCATCGCAGACCACGGCAATACTAAAATATTGTTCGATACGGCTGATTCATTAGGTTGCCAATATATCCGTGATAAAGAACTCGCTTATTCTAAACTTCCACAAGCAATTGAAAAAATTAAAAAGTTTATTGGCAACGTAGACTACTTATATGTCACCGTAGATTTAGATGTATTTTCCGCTGCCATTGCACCGGGCGTTAGTGCACCAGCACCGAAAGGCATATCCACTGAAGTTTTTGATGACCTGTTTGCCATTATCAAAAGTAGCCAAAAAATTGCTGTTTTTGATATTGCAGAATGCAACCCTGAATTTGATATTGACAACCATACCGCCAAACTCGCGGCTTATTTGATTTACCAATATTTATTCTAATAAAACAACACAACAATTCGACTGATAAATACACTGTTTCTCACGCTGTTAAGATAATTAATTTTCAAACACCACAATAAAAATAGCTTTGAAGTTGATTATCAAACTAGCCGTAGCGCAATATCTTAATGGTTTTTAACTATTGAATTTCGCGTTACAGCTAGGCGGCAAGTGACGTTATCCCTAGGAGCATACAAAAGTATGTGACTAGGGTAACAGAGCTCGGCCAACAACGCTGTAGCGTGAAAGACAACAGTTAAAAAGGGAAAAATATGATTCTACACCTCGACACACTCTCAACCCTCTTCCTAACGGTGATCTGCCTACTCATGGGGATCCACTTAAAAAAACGCATCGAATGGCTACAGCGCTTTTGTATCCCTTCTCCCGTCATTGGCGGTTTTCTGGTTAGTTTGATTATCTGGGGGCTCAAATCATTTAACCTTGCTGAAATCAATTTTGATACCAGTTTACAAACCTTTTTAATGGTTGCTTTCTTTACTACCATTGGTATTGATGGCAGTTTCCGCATCTTAAAAAGCGGTGGCCGGTTACTCTTTATCTACCTGTTTATTTGCTGGTTTGTAGTTATCTTCCAAGACACCTTTGGTGCAGGCCTCGCACATTTACTCGGTATTGATCCCGTTATCGGTATCATGGCCGGTGGCGTGTCTCTTACTGGGGGCCATGGCGGTGCGGCTGCCTTCGGTGGCATGGCTGAAGGCCTTGGCGTGCAATCCGCAACAGTTGCAGCCATTGCTGCGGCAACTTTTGGTCTAATTACAGGCAGCTTACTCGGTGGCCCAATTGCAACATTCTTAATTAAGAAATTTAACGTTCAGATTAAAGCTGATGAAAACGTTGAGCGAGTTCAGGTTCCTGAAACTATCGCGGGGAAAATTGAATCTATCGATGCGCACGCTTTTTTAAAAATGCTAGCTCTCGTTCTAGGGATTATGGTTATCGGTCAATTCGCTTCAGCGCAATTTACCAAAGCCACTGGGTTTTCATTACCCAGCTATGTTGGAGCGATGATTATTGCGATAGTTATCCGTAATATTAATGACCAAGTCGAATTATTCCGTATTAACCAAAAATCGGTTGACCTTATTTCTGAAGTTTCACTTGGCCTATTTTTGACTATGGCTATGATGTCATTGAAAATATGGGAACTAAAAGCCGTTGCATTGCCATTATTCACCATCCTATTGGCACAAGTTATTATTTTAATTTTATTAGTTGTCTTTGTCATTTTCCGCTTATTGGGCAAAAACTACGATGCCGCGGTAATGTGTGCTGGCTTAATGGGGCACGGTTTAGGCGCGACACCAAACGCAATGGCAAATATGTCCTCGGTTTGTGAACGTTACAAACAAATTTCGATGAAAGCTTTCATGATTGTGCCACTCAGTGGTGCAGTACTCATTGACTTAGTGGGTATTCCTTATCATACATGGTTAATTAATATGCTTAGCTAAGCATACTGAAGGAGGAGTACCCTCCTCCTTCAACTATTTACCTTCTCTATATTTCACTCATATCCATAGATATATCGCTCCCTGTCCGTAGTGAAAACAGTTACACTTGAGCAAAGCTGATTTTTTCAGGTGAACAATTTTGCTAACCTGTTTATAATCAGCGCCCCAAATAGAGGTATATCATGACTGCATCCACTTTTACTGAACTTGAACTTGATGAAAGCCTAATTGATGCGCTTTCAGACAAAGGCTATCAACGTCCGACCGCGATTCAAGCGGCAGCAATTCCTGCTGCAATGGATGGCCGCGATGTATTAGGTTCAGCCCCGACAGGAACAGGTAAAACCGCCGCGTTTTTACTGCCTGCGATCCAACATTTACTTGATTTCCCGAGAAAGAAATCAGGGCCCCCTCGCGTTCTAGTTGTCACGCCAACTCGTGAACTAGCCATGCAGGTTGCTGACCAAGCAAAAGAATTATGCGCCCATAATCACCTAGATATAGCCACCATCACTGGTGGTGTTGCTTATATGAACCACGCTGAAGTTTTCAGCGAAAATCAAGATATTGTCGTCGCAACAACAGGCCGACTACTCCAGTATATTAAGGAAGAAAACTTTGACTGCCGCGCCGTTGAGATTTTGATCCTTGATGAAGCTGACCGTATGCTCGACATGGGTTTTGCCAATGACATAGAAACAATTGCGGGCGAAACACGCTGGCGCAAGCAAACCATGCTGTTTTCTGCCACTCTTGAAGGCGAAGCTATTCGTGACTTTGCTGAGCGTTTATTAGAAGACCCAATTGAAATTGATGCCGACCCTTCACGTCGTGAACGTAAAAAAATTCAGCAATTTCATTACCGTGCTGACACACTAGAGCATAAAACAGCCTTACTGTGCCATTTGTTAAAACAAGATGAAGTCACCAAAGCCATCGTCTTCGTACGTAAACGTGAGCGTTTACGTGAATTAGTTCAATGGTTACGTGAAGCGGGTATCGAACCTTGTTATCTTGAAGGTGAAATGCCACAAGCCAAGCGTAATGAAGCTGTACGCCGCCTAGTTGATGGCCAAGTTAAAGTACTCGTTGCAACAGATGTGGCTTCTCGTGGCTTAGATATCGAAAACGTTAGCCATGTTTTTAACTTTGACTTGCCGAGAACTGCAGATGTCTACTTACACCGTATTGGCCGTACTGGCCGAGCTGGCCGTAAAGGCACGGCAATTTCTTTAGTCGAAGCGCATGACTTCCCATTATTTGGTAAAATTACTCGTTATATTGAAGAACCTATCAAGATCCGCGTTGTTGATTCTTTACGTCCAACAACTAAAGCCCCTTCAGAAGCGATGTTAAATAAGCCAAAACCATCGAAGAAAGTACTTGCTAAGCGTAAAGAAAAGAAAAAAGAAGAACAAACTAAGAAAAAAGAAAAAGTACGCCATCGCGACAAGAAAAATATTGGGAAACGTCGTACTCCTGTTAGCCCTTCTATATCAACCGATAACGATAAAAGCTAATGACTAAAAACGGGTTTAGGCCCGTTTTTTATTTAGCCCATCATTTGCAAAACTTTCTCTCGCATTTGTTTTCCTTCATGTGTCAGCAAATCAGGCTTAATAATATGGTTACCAAGTATATCCTTACAATCTAGACCTTTATTATTCTTAATACGCCAATTTGCTCCATTTTCCAATAATAATGTAGCAACATCGAGTGCATGGCTATTTAAAGCATCATGTAAAGGCGTATTTCCTAAACTATCCTTAATATTTATTGTTAATCCATTTTTTAATAAAAGCTGCGATTGTATAAGACGACCATTCTGTGCAGCTAAATGTAAAATACTTCTTTGCCCTTTTGATTGAAGCATCTTAACTGTTTGCCCATATCGAGATTCCATTAAAACTTTAATAAATTGCCCATTGACTGTTCTGACTGATTGCTGGGCCAATATATTAATGTCACAAGACTTATGTTCTAATGATAACAGCGTTGAAAATTCAGCTATATTGCCTTTTTTGATTGCACTTTCACAACATTCTTGCCAACTCATTTCTTGTTTTTCTTCTTTAGTTGGGAAAATTTCTAATGGTATTTCTTGTACCTTATTATATTCACCCGTGATTGCATTCCAATTATTCCATGGTTTATGTTTGCACATAACCCTAATAATTTTAAGCATTGAATGAGCGATAAAACTTCGTGTAAGTAAGCGGGTCGGTAACCAATCTTTCCAAGAACTATGTTCGCTATAAGCCATTTTAATACAATTTCCCAACGCAGAAGGGATCGGTAAAGAGTTTTGTAATCTATCGAGCCAGTCATATTGCACCGTGTAATAACGTATCAACCCTTCTTGTGCAATTTTTTTAGCAATGTGATAGTCAATCCCAATATTATTAATCGTGTTTTCTGCCAACCCTGCAGGACTGAATGCAATACAAGGTGATTGACTCGCTAACGCCGCAATTGAAGCCAATCCCCCACCTAATGAATGCCCCGTACAAATCGTATTTCCATTTACTGCATTGAATAAAATATTCATTAAACCAACAGCTTGAAAATACTGAGAGTCATAAAAGCCAAGTCCTTGACGGATATTACTATAAAAATCGATAATATCATTAGTACCCGCAAAACAAAGAATATATAAATCATTAAATCTACAAATATTAGCTTGAAGCCCCGTCTGCTCATCATTTAATAATTCCGCATTAATTCCGAGCTCATTAATCTCTTTATTACTTAACCTTTCAATTCCCTGTATATTCCACCAATCTTTATGATAAGCACCTTGAGCAAGTAGCGCTAAAATATAATCTTTTTGTTGTGACCCTCTCCCTAAAAAATCTTCTCTTAATACAGATTTAGGCCAAATATCTGGTATGCAAGGTTTAATTTCTTGATATTGAGCCTGTAAATAAATATTTAAATTCTCTCTAACAAAAATATATTCATTCTTTTTTGATATTGTTTGTAGTGTTGATAATGACATGAATTCTCCCTAACAAGTGTATTTGTTGGAAGAATATTGAAATACAAATAACCAAGAGGGGAAATAATCAACTTTATTAGGCGCAAATAAAAAGCCATTGATAACAATGGCTTTAGAATTTATTATGTATTATTAGATGTAATTACATTTAATATTTATTATAAGCTTTCAGTGAAAGTACGAGTAATAACATCACGTTGTTGTTCAGGTGTTAATGAATTAAAACGTACAGCATAACCAGAAACACGGATTGTTAATTGTGGATATTTTTCTGGATTCTTAACAGCATCTTCTAATGTTTCACGGCTCAATACGTTAACATTTAAGTGCTGACCACCTTCAACACGCACAGTTGGCTTCATTTCTAAAGGTACTTCACGGTACTCAAAAGCACCTAATTCGTCTTTAGCAACGATTTGCCCTTCGTTATAATCGGCTTTCGCACAAACACAACGAGCTTCATTTTTTTCGTCATCGAGTAACCAAAAAGAATTCAACAACGCTGCGTTATCAGTTTTAGTAATTTGAATACCTGTAATCATGTCGACCTCCACGTTCGAGCTAGATTGCATTCGATTTGCTTAATAAATCGAAGCTGCATTAACCATCAATCTATGAAAACTTGTAATTGGATATTTGGTCTAACCAATCTATATAGGTATTTTATACCAGCTAGATCCCCCATTTTCTTTGATATTTATCAATTATTCCACTTAGCAACCAATTTAACCAACTCAACTTTATGATTTAAATCAAAATTCATAATTCATTTTTTTAACTATTTATATAAATTTTCAATTTTTTTTAAAATTAATAGTCAATATCAGGGCTTTATCTCTCTCTCATGAACCAGTAAGCTTATAGCTATCAACTGGTTCATATAATTGTTCCTTCCTAAATTCATTGTTATGGAATATTTCATGTCAAACTCCATTACGTGGCACGATGTTATTGGCCCTGAAAAATCAAAACCCTATTTCAAAGAGACACTCGCTTATGTAGCAGAACAGCGCAAAAATGGTAAAATTATCTACCCTGCTCAAGACGACGTTTTTAATGCATTTAGGTATACCGAACTTGCCGATATTAAAGTCGTTATCCTAGGACAAGACCCTTACCATGGGCCAGGACAAGCCCACGGCCTCTCTTTTTCCGTTCTTCCTGGAATTAAGCCGCCACCATCATTAGTGAATATGTATAAAGAATTAGAAAAGGATATTGCTGGCTTCCAAAGACCTAATCATGGGTATTTGCTCAGTTGGGCTCAACAGGGTGTTTTGCTCCTTAACACCGTCCTCACCGTAGAACAAGGCAATGCTCACTCCCATGCTCATTTAGGTTGGGAAACCTTCACGGACAAAGTTATTGAAGCAATCAATGAAAATACACAAGGCGTTATTTTTCTGCTGTGGGGTTCCCATGCACAGAAAAAAGGTAAAATAATTGATACAAAGCGCCATCATGTACTCAAGGCTCCTCACCCTTCCCCGCTTTCTGCCCATCGAGGGTTTTTAGGTTGTGGTCATTTCTCACAAACTAACACTATTTTAGAACAACTAGGTAAAACACCTATTGATTGGAACCCTGTAATCGATGAGCCAAATCTACAACCATAGATGATTTTTGGCGCTAAACCATAACACAAGGGAAATCAATTGATAGATTTCCCTTTGGTAATATTCTCTTGGGGGCATTTGCCTCCATTTAAATAACAATACTTTTTATTTAGAGACAATCACCATAGCGGGTCTTAATAAACGACTATTCAAAGTATAACCTTTTTGCATTACGTTAATGACATGGCCAGCTTGGTGGTCAGGTGACTCAATCATCGTTATCGCTTGATGAACGTCAGGATTAAATGGCACATTAACATCACCGACAGGCTCAATACCAAACTTAGCCACTGCATCTAAAAAAGTTTTTAGCGTTAAATTTAGCCCTTCTAACATCGCTTTAGACTCTTCACTTTCGTGATCTGCTGCATCTATCGCACGTTCTAAGTTATCAATCACTGGTAGTAATTCATTTGAGAATTTTTCCAGTGCGAACTTATGTGCTTTTTCGATATCTTGCTCAGTTCTGCGGCGAATATTTTCAATTTCTGCGTGTGCACGTAACATCGCTTCACGTTCAGTTTTTTGTGAGGCTTCTAACTGTTGCTCAAGCTCAGCAATACGCGCGGCTAACGCTTGTTCGTCTGCTTGTAATTCATCAGCTTGTTGAACGCTGGCTTCTTGCTCAGCTTGCACTTTTTGTGATTCATTTTGTTCAAAAGCTTGCTCATCATGCATGTTTTGGTCTTTACTACTCATGAATATCTCCGCGTATTTAGCATTAATCCCATATATGAGAGTATTATGGGGATCTAATACAGGGATTCAAGGGAAGTCATACAATCAGAGGCCAAAAAAGTATGCGAAAGGACAATAATACACCACTACCACATTTTAAAACGATAGGCATTGTCGGGCACCCTAGGCACCCTGAAGCATTGGCAACTCATGAATTAATATACCATTGGTTAATTTCAAAAAACTATCACGCCATTATCGATAAACAAGTTGCTAAAGATTTAAAATTAGTCAATGCCAACACTGGGACATTAACTGAAATAGGCCAACAGGCTGATTTAGTTGTGGTTGTTGGAGGAGATGGCAATATGCTCGGCGCTGCTCGTATATTATCTCGGTATAATAATAAAGTTATCGGTGTAAATCGTGGTAATCTCGGTTTTCTTACCGATTTAGACCCTGATAACGCACTACAACAACTTTCACGTGTTCTTGAAGGTGAATACCGTGAAGAAAGACGTTTTTTGCTAGAAGCACAAGTCATTAAAGCTAACCAAAAAGCACGTAAAAGCACCGCAATTAATGAAATTGTTCTACACCCAGGCAAAGTTGCTCATATGATTGAGTTCGAGGTCTATATTGATGAAAAATTTGCCTTTTCTCAACGTTCTGATGGTTTAATTATTGCTACACCAACAGGTTCTACAGCTTATTCACTTTCCGCTGGTGGCCCTATTTTAACCCCGAATTTGGATGCTATTGTATTGGTTCCAATGTTTCCACATACCTTATCCTCTAGACCTCTGGTAATTAGCAGCGACAGCAGTATTCGGCTGAAATTTTTACGAACAAATATTGATTATGAAGTCAGCTGTGATAGCCAAATCATGCTCCCTATTCAGGACGGTGAAGAAGTCATTGTTAAACGTAGTAATAAAAATCTTAATTTAGTTCACCCGCAAGATTATAATTATTTCAATACGTTAAGTTCAAAACTAGGATGGGCTAAAAAAACTTTTTAATTTTTTCAATCTGCCTCTTTACTGTATAAAAAAACAGTCATACACTGTATTAAAATACAGGTGTTTATTTTTACAGGAGAGCGCCGATGCTTACCCAACTAACAATCAATAATTTTGCAATCGTACGTGAATTAGAAATTGATTTCCGTAATGGTATGACAACCATAACCGGTGAGACAGGTGCGGGTAAGTCCATTGCTATTGATGCTCTTGGCCTGTGTTTAGGCAATCGGGGTGAAGCCAATATGGTACGCCCCGGCGCACAACGTGCTGACCTTTGTGCTCGCTTTTCCTTAAAGGATGCTCAACTGGCTGCCAATTGGCTTACTGAGCACCAACTTGATAACCAAAATGAATGCCTATTACGCCGTACTATCTCTGCTGATGGCCGTTCACGTGGTTTCATTAATGGCGTTTCAGTTCCTTTATCGCAACTTAGAGAACTAGGAACATTACTGATCCAAATCCATGGCCAGCACGCACACCAGCTCTTGCTAGATAGCGCTCATCAAAAATCCCTGCTTGATGCCTATTCAAACCAGCAAGAGCTAATTGCTCAAATGAAAAAAGCATGGCAAATATGGCACGATTCCTGCCAACAATTAGCCGTATTTCAAAAACAAATGCAAGAGCGTGAATCTCGACAACAGTTGCTAGAATATCATCTCAAAGAACTGAACGAATTCCTTCCTGTTCAAGGGGAATTTGAAGAGATAGACCAAGAATATAAACAACTCGCTAATCATGGGCAATTTTTAGCTATTGGCCAAGCAACAACGCAAATACTATCTGAAAATGATGATGCGAATGTTATTAGCTTATTAAATATGGCAAAAAATGAATTGACTGATCTAGTCGCTCTCAACCCTAAATTTTCAGAGCTACTTGATATGCTTGAAGAAGCATCGATACAAGTCAGCGAAGTCAGCGATGAAATAAAGCATTATTGTGACCAATATGAGCTTGACCCTAATCGCTTGTTTGAACTTGAAAAACGCATTTCTAAACAAATTAACTTAGCGCGTAAGCATCATGTCACTCCAGAAGCTTTACCCGAATTATTTCAGCAATTACTTAGCGAACAAGAACTAATCGCTAACCAGAATGAAGACTCTGAAGCCTTAAATGCGCAAGTACAAGTAAATCATAGTATTGCTCTCGAATGTGCAGAACGTTTACACCATGTACGTTTACATTATGCCCAAGAATTAAGTACGTTAATTACCAATAGCATGCACCAACTTTCAATGCCTCATGGTCTGTTTACTATTGATGTAAAATTTACTCCAGCTCAACTACAAATTGATGGTGCCTGTAAAGTAGAATTCAATGTGACGACTAACCCAGGGCAGCCACACCAAGCACTTGCTAAAGTGGCATCGGGCGGTGAGTTATCACGTATAGCACTTGCTATCCAAGTGATTACAGCTAAAAAAATGGATACTCCAGCATTAATTTTTGATGAAGTCGATGTTGGTATTAGTGGACCAACCGCAGCAATTGTAGGAAAGTTACTACGTGAATTAGGTGAATCAACGCAAGTTATGTGCGTTACACATTTACCCCAAGTGGCAGGGTGCGGTCATCACCACTTTTATGTCAGCAAAGAGACAAATGGTGTAGAAACAGAAACTCGCATGCAATTACTGGATAAAAAATCTAGATTACAAGAGCTTGCGCGTCTTCTTGCTGGGTCTGAGGTAACAAAAAATACGCTAGCAAACGCAAAAGAGTTGCTTGCAGCATAATTTTTGACAACTTTTTTACGCTCATGTGGTCTTAGAGTCGATAAGGAAGGTTTTAAATTGTATCAATGTCGATTATCATTGATGTTCTGACTCCAAAAGGAATGAGATATCCATGCGTTATAAATTGTTAACTGCTGCCGCGCTATCACTCGCATTAATGTCTACGGGCTGTTCAATGATGGAACGTCTTGTCTATCACCCAGATATTAACCAAGGTAATTACCTCACAGCGAAAGATGTCGCTAAGATCCAAAAAGGAATGACACAGCAACAGGTTGCTTATACTTTGGGCACCCCAATGTTATCTGACCCGTTTGGTACTCAGACTTGGTATTATGTTTTCCGCCAAGAACTTGGGCATGACCCAGTTCAGCAAGAAACTTTGACTCTTGTCTTTGATCGTAATGGTATTCTTACTGACATCAAAAATGAGAAAAATCTTGCCGCGCAGGAATCAATGGAAGCTGCTGAAACAAAAGCATCAGAAACTAAAACAGCTGACTAACCATAAACACTAAGAACTACCTAGTGTGACAATAACAACCTGATTTCTGAAGGACTTATTCAGGCAGGTTGTTATTATGAGTACCTTTATTAAAAATTTATTTAAACGCATTTCGCACAAATAAATTTAAAGACAAAAACCGAGCTTTTGCTCGGTTCGCCATAGTAAATTAATTTACTTGTTTTTAACTTCTTTAGACTTTTCAGCTCTTTTACGTCGTAATTCTTTTGGGTCTGCAATCAAAGGTCGATAAATCTCAACTCGATCCCCATCTTGCACTAAATCTGTCAATTTAGCGGGGCGACTATAAATACCAATCTTATTTTTTTTAAGATCAATATCATCCCTAAGGGCTAGGATACCAGAAGCTAATATCGCTTCTTCTATTGTCGTCCCCTCTTTCACTTTGACTGATAGCAAAAATTGCTTTTCAGGAAGCGCATATGTCACTTCAATATTCACCTCAGACACTGTATACATCCTTTGCTCTTAAAGTGAAAGCTTGAACCATATTATTTGCTAGTTCCTTAAAAATTTTGCCAAACGCAAGCTCTATCAATTTATTTGTAAATTCAAAATCAAGATGAAACTCGATTTTACAAGCGTCTGCACTTAAAGGAATAAATTTCCAACCACCAGCTAATTTGCTAAATGGTCCTTCAACGAGTTGCATGTGTATGCATCTGTTATCCTCTAGCACATTTTTTGTGACAAAAGTTTTGCTAATACCTGCTTTTGAAACTTCAACAGAAGCGGTCATTTCTTCAGAGCTATGACTAATAATTCGGCTACCTACACATCCCGGCAAAAAGCTTGGATATGAAATAACGTCATTAACGAGTTTATACATTTGTTCTGCGCTAAAAGGGACCAACGCAGAGCGACTAATCTGTGGCATATCAATTCCTATCCCCAAAAACTGATCGTATAATACCATCTTTGATTGGTTAAACAAAAAACAAAACCCACATAGGGCAAGATTTGCACAATCAAAAAAATATCAGCTTAGAAAGATTTCTTTCAACTCAGCTTACAGTATAATGATTGCACTATGACAAAGAAAAAACCATATAAACCCGGTTCAGCAACAATTGCTATGAACAAGCGTGCTCGCCACGAATATTCTATCGAAGAGGAGTTCGAGGCGGGTCTATCCCTACAAGGTTGGGAAGTAAAATCACTCCGTGCAGGCAAAGCCAACATTGGAGACAGCTACGTTCTTTTGCGGGACGGTGAAGCTTATTTATTCGGTGCAAACTTCACACCACTGACGGTTGCATCATCACATGTTGTATGTGACCCAACACGTAGCCGTAAATTACTTTTAAATCAACGCGAATTAGATACACTCTACGGTAAAGTTAATCGTGAAGGTTATACCGTTATTGCACTTTCTCTCTACTGGAAAAATGCATGGTGTAAAGTTAAAATCGGTGTTGCCAGAGGTAAAAAATCTCACGACAAGCGTTCTGATATTAAAGAACGTGAATGGCAACTCGATAAAGCACGTATAATGAAACATTCTAACCGCTAACCTCTAGCTTTATAGAGTATTTTTCTGTTATACTGCGTTCAACAACTTGGGGCTGATTCTGGATTCGACGGGATTTGCGAAACCCAAGGTGCATGCCGAGGGGCGGTTGGCCTCGTAAAAAGCCGCAAAAAAATAGTCGCAAACGACGAAAACTACGCTTTAGCAGCTTAATAACCTGCTTAGAGCCCTCTCTCCCTAGCCTCCGCTCTTAGGACGGGGATCAAGAGAGGTCAAACCCAAAAGAGATCGCGTGGATGCCTTGCCTGGGGTTGAAGCGTTAAATTTAATCAGGATAGTTTGTTAGTGGCGTGTCTGTCCGCAGCTGGCAAATGAATTTAAAGACTAGACTAAGCATGTAGTACCGAGGATGTAGAAATTTCGGACGCGGGTTCAACTCCCGCCAGCTCCACCACTATCTAACGACCTGATTCTTAACAAGTTTCAGGTCGTTTTTCTTTCTATCATGTCGAAATTGTGCCGCAGGAATGTACCGCATGACGACATTAAAACTCCCCCACTACCTTTACCAACGTGCTAATACGTGGTGGTTTCGTAAAACCATCCCGACCACAAACACTCGCTATGACATCCGTTTAAGCCTCAAAACTAAGCAACTGCATGCAGCTCGATCATTAGCCTTAGTCCTCAATAGTCAATATAATCACTGGCAAGTCCAATATTCAGGAAGCCCGAAAATGACCAAGGAACAGATTGCCTTTTTTCAGCAGCAACTCAAATTATTAGTCAGCACGTGGTGGCAGCGTGAAATGGATGATTTTCATGGCAACCTTGATAAGGGCATTGATGAACTCAATGATTTACAGCACGTCGCAACGGGGCTTATTGAGTTTCATCACAAGCGTATTATTAAAAAAGAGTATCGAGATAATGCCAAAAACCAGAGAATAGCCGCCACGTTATTAGATGAAATCCAAGAGCAATAATTGGATGTCATCCCTAACTTAACCGAACAAGACTATCAGCAACTGGCACGTATGGTTGATCAAGCCTCTTTACACCACTATCAACGACTCAATACGTATTTATCCAACCCAACACCTGACTGGTTAAACGCACCCGCAACCTTTGAGGTTGAGCCAATTATTGATAATAAGCCACGTTACCCCCTATCTAAACTGATTAGCGAATATCAAGAAGAAAGCCAGCAAAAAGGGCACAGCCAAAAGACCAAAAATAAGTATGCTCAATGCCTCGCCTTAGCAATTAGCTACTTTGGTGATGTGCTTGTTGATACGATTACACCCGAGCAAGGCAGACATTTTCGAGAGTGCTTAAAGACCTTTCCTATTAGGATTAAAACAAAAGAGATGCTGGCACAGTCACTGAGTGAAATCATAAAAAAACATCCACACGCTCAAACCATATCGGTGGAAACAGCGAATTCGCACCTGCAAAAAGTGTCCCAGTTTTTTGATTGGATAGTGTCCTTAGGGTATTTAACTCGCAACCCTATCCCTCAAGAACCGCTTCCGGCTCCACGAGTTAACCATAAAGACGATAGAGCCGTCATCACTGACGAGGAAGCCATACAAGTTTTTCAGCATCCCCTGTTTACGATGCATAAAGGCGTCAAAACCAAGAAGATACAACAGCCTTACCACTTTTGGTTACCGCTATTGTGTTTATTTACCGGCATGCGTCCCGGTGAAGCTTGCCAGTTGTTCATTAATGACATTGAAAAGGTAAATGACATTTGGTGTATTCGTGTGGATAACCGATATGAAAAGCAGCGGTTGAAAACACCGAATGCCAAACGCTACATCCCTATCCATCAACAACTTATTGACTTAGGCTTCTTGGTATTTGTGAACGATAAAGCAGGCACACACCGTGAAGATACACGTCTGTTCCCTGAAATTACGCTCATTCAGGACTCTTTTGCCACCAAGCCCGGTGAATGGTTCAACCGTAATTTACGAGACCGTCAATCGCTCCCTGAGCACGTCACACTCTATAGTTTTCGTCATTACTTTAGAGATAAGCTGCTCGCACTGCACCCGTCTGATGAATATTTGAATAAGATTATGGGGCATCAAACCAGTTCTTACGGTAAAGCCTTACCAAAGGAACAACAAGCCATGCATGAACTCGTAAACAAAGTTGATTTTTCTGCCATTATTGCTCAGGTAAAGCCTTATGAAACATTCGATATCTTCCACTGAAACAAAGTCACAAGCTGACAATTCTTTACACTCATGATTTCGCTGTTACCACATAGCAAATCTCAATTTCAATCGTTTCATAAAAAAATAAAGCTTTACAGATAGTTTAGTGATCGGTTAATTTGTCCAAGAGCAGTTTGTAGCTGCTCTAAATTACGAAGAGATACAAATCTCTAAAAAGAAGCTGTTGTATGTTGAAATATATGGCTTCTATATAAAGTACGCTACTACTTGGAAGTAGCGGAGATTAATCATGCATCAGTATGATTTTAACTCGTTGAACAACAATTATCCTATCCACGATGTTTTCACTAAACTAACTAATATAAGCATATCTTCTTGTGGTTCAGACACCCTAGAGCCAAAAGATGAGACCTGTCCATTCTGTGGACATAAAAATGCTTTTCGCTTTCATGCTGATAGCAACCAATACCATTGCTATTCTTGCGAAGAACACGGCGGTGTACTTGACTTAGTATTGAAACTGAAAGGGTTTACTAATGTCGTTGAAGCCGCTCGCTATCTATCTAGCATACCAACTGAAACATCATCAATTCACCCCGTAGAAACTACTATTGAGGAAGATAACCGAGATCATAACGTGATTTCAAGCGTGTGTATGGATATAGCCCTTCACTATGCCAAAAATCTGGTTGATGAAGCATTAGATTATCAAGTTGAGCAACGCGGACACTCACAGCTACTACTTGAACAGCACCATATCGGTATTGCAGGTGGGCAGTGCTACGCCACGTTATCCGGTAAATATGATGATAAAACCCTCTTAGCTACCGGTATGTTTCGTGAGTTTCACGGTCGCATTGTCGATTTCGTGCCAGAGGGAGTGTACGTCTACCCGCACATTCATAATGGAAGGATCGTTCGCTTTACCTTTAAAGATCCGAAAAAAGTCTTCAAATTTCAGCAACCGAAAAAATACTGGTTGCCAGAAGCGCATTGGTACGGACAGCAAACACTGGAAAAACCCGGAACGATTGCACTCGTGGAAGGCGAAAATGACGCCTTGACGCTAATTGAAGCAGGATATACAGGCCCCGTACTTGCATCCATCGGCTCACTTAGCCAATCGCAAGTTGATTATATCAATTCTCTGAGACGTCCTATCAATACTTACTTTGATAATGATGATGCTGGTGACCGATACCGTTCTAAATTCCCATCCGCAACGCATTACATTGTGCCAGAACGTGGCAGTGATATTGATGAATTTATTCGTCAAGGTGGCGATTGGCAAATACTCGAAGCTGAGCAAACATTTATACCTCTCATAGAAACGCCCGTCAGCAACCTACCGAACTCCTGCGGTGCTGAAGGCTTCAATGACGTGGGTAATGCTAACCGTCTTGCCCGTCTGTTTGGTCATGATTTACGCTATATTCGTGAAACTGACAGCTTCATCCATTTTGTTGATAATCAATGGAAGCCGGCTAGTGTTCAGGTCATGGAGTACGCCAAGCAAGTTGCCGCTAACATGCTAGCAGAAGGTCATAACGTGCTTGCAGACGACAACACCAAAGGTACTCAACTGATAAAAGCAGCCATACAGCTTCATAACCTACCGAAGTTAAAGGCGATGATTGAATTAGTGAAGTCTAAATTGGAAGTGTGTACGGTTGACCTTGACGCTGCTCCAATGTTACTCGGGGTGGGTAACGGTGTTATCGATTTAAAAACAGGTGAATACCGTGAGAACCGCCGTCTAGACCTTATCACGCGTTATACGCCAGTTGATTTCAATCCGAATGCAAAATGCCCAACATGGATGCGATTCATTAATGATATCACCGTCGGCGATACTGAACTCGCTAGCTTCTTACAACGGTTGGTGGGTTACTTCTTAGCAGGTCGAACAGATGAACAGCTCTTGTTTTTCTTCTACGGTCACGGTAGCAACGGCAAATCCACATTCATTCAGATTATTCAGTCACTGATGGGCAGTTATGCCACCCAGATTAACAGTGATGTGCTAATGATGAATAAAAACAGCGGAGGTCCTAATGCCTCATTAGCCAAGCTACCGGGAAAGCGATTAGTGGTTGCCAATGAGTTGCCTGAAAATGGTCGCCTTGATGACACGCTCATTAAAGCTATGACAGGTGGAGATACCTTAGTCGCTAGACAGGTATACGGCAAGCACGAGCTTGAGTTTCAGTCACAATTCAGCTTACTGATTATCGGCAACCACAAGCCCGCCATTCACGATATGTCTCACGGCATGTGGCGGCGAATGTGCTTAATTCCTTTTGCGGCAAACTTCACGGCAGCTCAGATTGACCCTGAATTACCTGTAAAATTAGGAAAAGAGCTGCAAGGGATCTTAAATTGGGCACTGGAAGGCGTACAGGCGTGGCATTCCGAAGGCCTTAAACGCTCACTCCCTGCTGCGGTTATTGCGGCTAACGATGAGTACCGCCAAGAAAGCGACCTCATTGGTGAGTTTCTTGAAGGTTGTCTGCAAGAACCGGATGCTTACACCGCCGCCAGCGAACTTTATCAAGCGTTTTTAAGTTTTGCCAGTGAAGGTAACGAGTGGCGAATGACGCAACGGATATTCACGAAGAAAATGGTCGAACGTGGCTTTGAGAAAGTCAGACGGAATAACAAGACGGGATTTAGAGGTATTGCCTTACTTGACCCTGACTTGGCTCCGCTGAGTACCAAAGTGATTAACCCGATCTTCGTGGTCTAATCCTGAGTGCCGATTAAACGGCATATTAGTAAACTTTTTCTGTGAATTTTCTCTATGGAAAGTTTATGAAAATGCTGAAAAATCGGCACGCTATTCCTTCTCTTATGAGTTGGATAACCAAAACCTAGTAAGGAAATACGATGAGAAACACAATCATCATCTTTGAAACCTCAAACAGAACTGACCGGCTTGAGCCCGCTTTTGATATCGACTTGCATACGATAGGGACGCTTCCAGAAGAAATTCAAGAAAAAATCTTGAAACGCATCGACAAGTCATACTCTGAATGCCGCCTATCTGAAGCGGAGGCACTCAGTAAGGCGAAGTACCTAAAAGAAATCATCGAGCCACTTGGCGCTGTCACCATGCGGTTTCGCAATCGGCGGTTAAGATACACGCCCTTAAAGTGTGCTTACCCAGAAGTCACTTGGTTATAACTGCTTTTTCATGAATCGTGCTAGCTCCCGGTATAAGTAAGTTGAATTAACCACAGGAGCTAGCCATGCAAGCAAAAATTAATGAAGTTCGAGAATACTTATCCAGCCGTCTTTACCTGACTGACCAACTCACCTCCCCCCAAACCACTTATGACTTTCTTGCTGTTCAACTCGGAGATAAAGAGCAAGAAGTATTTTCGGTAATCTACTTGAATGCTCAAAATCAAGTCATACAGTACGTTGAGATGTTTAATGGCACCGTTAATCACACCAACGTCTATCCTCGTAAAATAGCAAAACTAGCCTTAAAACTCAACGCCACCAACATTATCTGTGCCCATAACCACCCTTCTGGTACGGTAACTCCATCAAAAAGCGATATTAAAGTTACCGATAAGCTGAAAACAGTCATGCAGTTGTTCGATATAACGCTGCTTGATCACATTATTGTGGCTGGTGGAGAAACAATGTCATTTGCTGAAAAAGGTCTGCTATGAAAGCAATCCTCCTCACTGCATTAATAAAAGGGCTTATCACATTTGCCTTTCATCTACTAAAAGTTGTATCGACTGCATACAACTAAACCTAACTTAAATTTCATTATCACCCCTACCAATAAGCATGCTTCGATATCATACCACCAGCTAAATAACTCAATAAGTTATCCCACCATAGCAAAAGTGGCTATTTGAGCTTTGGTATAGAAATCCATCATACCATGCCCTATCGCTAGGGGTAAGGAGGCCATTGTGGCAATGATTGGTTACGCACGAGTATCGACACGAGGACAGAGCTTAGAGACTCAACTCAACTCGCTGCAAGATTGTGACAAAATATTTAAAGAAGTCATCAGTGGAGCCAAAAACAACCGCCCCGAGTTAGCGGCTCTACTCGATTATGTTCGAGAGGGCGATACCGTCAAAGTCACGAAACTTGATCGCCTTGCACGTAATACAAAGCACCTCCTCGAAATATCCGATTACCTTGAATCTAAGCAGGTCAGACTGCTCATCATGAATATCGGTATTGATACCGCAACCCCAACAGGCAAATTGATGATAAGCATTATCGCTGCCATTGCGACATTCGAAAGAGAAATCATGTTAGAAAGGCAAGCAGAAGGTATTGCACTTGCCAGATTAAAAGGTCGGTATACAGGGCGTAAAGCCACAGCTAGAGCGAAAACAACAGAAGTTTTGAATTTGCTCGCTCAAGGGGCAACCAAACCTGCAATATCAAAACAGCTGAATATCAGTATCACTAGCATTTATCGCATTGTTAACAATCATAAAAGACTTTCATTATAAGGAAATTATCATGGCGTTTTATACAATGACAAATTTTGCAGACCGTATCTCTTTCATGAAAGATGGTCAGTATGTCGGTTCAGCAATGCCAAACGTATTCGGTGGTTATAACCTCTCAGGAGCAACTGGAGAGTCTCTAGGCCACACTAGCACCTTAGGTGACACTGAAATGTTTCACAGTGATATGGGACAGCTTGAAGGCTTTGCCAGACCTAACGTTTTTGGTGGTGTTGACTACTTGAGTTCAACAGGTTCATTCCAAGCCATGTCTATACCCGATTTTCAAGGTATGACGTTGCATGATGTTGTCGATGGCTCATCTGAACACATCTCAATGATTGGGGATAACCTCACTGACGAACACGTTGATGGATTGTCCAGCTTCTTTCATAAATTTCTGGGGTAGTTGATATGGACGACTTTCAACGCATTGAAGCTACTGCATTGACCATCATGATAATGCAGGCTACCGAATTCATTGAAAAAGAAGAGGATACCGCTTGTCTTGTAGATATCCCCTACACACTGTGCAAATCACTTTGCGAAGTGAACAATTCGGAGCTTTATATCCACTTAAAACTAACTGATGAGCAAAGAGCGAAAAGCATCAGTGCAGTTACAGCAATGCTAGCGGATAACGATAATTGGCTAAGTCATGCTGCTCATCTCTACAATCTATTTTCAAACCCTTTGGGTAAAACCATTCGAGATACCATCACTAAACAATATGATGAAAACCCACTGGTTAGAAAGATAACTCGCTTATACCGTGGGTTTGGCCTTGATTTAGTGCTTGGCGTCTGTGATGAACTCATTAACCAAGGTGTACCACCTAACAAGTTACTAGCCGACTTTTCCGATTATCAACTTTCCAGCCTTCCCTGTGAAAACTTTGATGAAGTTGTACAAATTAACGTCGATATTGGTGTTGTATCAGGTCAAATTGACAGCAAGGAAGCGAAGTATGGTGAATTGGCTGGCAACGTAGGCGGCTTCGTTGCAGGAGCCAAGGCAGGTGCGATCATCGGTTCATTCTTCCTCCCCGGTGTTGGTACAATCGTCGGTGGTGGAATTGGTGCTGCCGCAGGTAAAGTATTTGGTAAACAAATTGGTAATATTGCAGGTCAAGGGTTTATAAAACCGAAAGATAATACTCAAAAATAAATAAATGTAGCCTTAAGACTTACTTATGGCTACATAAACTAAAAACCACTACTGGGATTATTTATGAGCTTTAAAAGTATAGTATCAACCACATTATTGTTTGTGACCGTTAGCATCAGTTGCCAAAGTGCCATTGCTTCAAATCAATCTTCTAACACAAAGAACTGCAACATTACCTTTCCGTCACAGCAAGACTTAGAGAATGAAGGCGTTGATTTCGATCCCGGCATTTATAGTTGTAAAGATTTGGCACAACTACAGTCAAATGCTCAACGTAAGCAATTGGACGCATTAAGAATACTAGGAATAATGCATGAGAGAGGATACCTTGTTGAACAGAATACTGAAAAAGCTATCAAATTGTTAGAAGAAGCCGCAAACTTAGGGGATAAGCCATCACAACACTACCTTGGCGAATCAATGTTGCTAGTCATAACGAAAGAAAATGCTGATGGCACGTATGATATTGACGATAGTAGACAACTTTACTGGAAGCAAAAAACTGATTCCAAATAACTCCGCACATAATAGCAAGCCCAAATCTGATGGGCTTGCATACACTAAATAGTTTATTTTTTACTAGTACGTTCTTTATTTGCCTGTGATAACACAGATGCAGCAAAAGTTTTAGTTTCGTCACTATACTTTGTGCTTTTTAACACATTAGATGCAATAGTTTCCATCTCAGCCCCTGTTTGTTTCGAGCTACTTGATTGCGAAAGAACTGAAGCCGCTAAGGTTTTTTGGATTTGGGATGCATTTTTGCTTTGAATAGTTTTAGCTGCTTGAGATGCTAACTGTTTCGAGCTTTTCTTCTTATTGACTGTCATTTCTTACTCCTTTAAGTTTAAGTCAATTTTCAATATATTGTATTAAACACACCATGTAAATAACCATATGTAGTATTTTTAGTTTAATTTCATCTCTACATGGTTATAATTCAATTTTAGAGCATGACTTTAGGTTGATCACTGTGCTATTACTTGAGTATGGTACTATATGGTAAGAGGGTCTTATATAATTTGCAAAATCGAGGGGCCAGATGAACGCTGGAGAGATTGGAACAGAAGCTGGACGTATTTTTGAATATAACTTACCAAGTAATTGGATTTTCCGAAGCCAAGAAGATCAAAATGATTTTGGTATTGATGGAGAAATTGAACGCAAAGATGATAGTGGCAAAGCTCTTGGAAAAGATAGTGTGTTTAAAGTTCAAATTAAGGGTGAAGAACACTCAAATTTTATTCATGATAATAACATCCTTTCATTTACACTAAAAACCGAGCGTTTGAGATACTACTTTGAATTTAAAGTACCTGTTATTCTCGTTATTGTAGAAGTAACATCTGAGAAAATATTTTGGTTACCTATAACAAACAATGAAATACTAAGAGAAAAGACATCAAAATCTAATCAAAATGAAACAGTTCAAGTTCATATTCCAATTGAGAATACATTGGTCAGAAAAAATATTTCATCAGCAAATAAAATATTGGATGTCGTCATGGATTGCTGGGATTATTTAAATGTTAAAGGACTTAAGGACTCAGTTGCTAGATATCCAATCATTAGTCCGTCATCTCTCGACAAAAAAATTGAAGATATAGGGGAAACATTATATAAAGCATATCATCAACAACTGGATAACCTTTTAGCTGAAAAAAAATATGACACTGTTTTTGAACGCTCTACCGAAATAAGTAATTCGCCAATAGTTCCTGCCAAAGATAGATTTGTTGCTGTCTTATACTACTGGCAAGCATTCCAAATTTCCCCTTACACTAATATTAAGAGAGAAGTTTACAGAGAAAATTTTTATATCTGCCAACATTTAATGTTATTAGCTAGAGAACAAAAAAGTCGGGTTCACAGGCTAATTGCTCTGAGTAAATCACGAGGAGCAAAATTCAAAGCTCAATTAGAACAACTACATGCTACTCATCATTCAGTCAATCACTTCGAAGAAAAATCTTTAGAACATTATATTTTCAATGACCAAACTCAAATAATGTATAGAGACTGCTGTACTTTGCTACAAAAGATCATTGAATTATGTAACCGTATGATAAGAAATGAGCAATATCACATACTTTCAGATTTTTTCGTTAACATATATGCGTCAGTTTTAATATTCAAGCAAGTTCATGAAGCAAGAGGCTCTAAGGAAACAATTGAATTTCTCGATGATTGGTATGAAAAAATGTCATTATTGGTAATGGCGTACTGTATAATATCAAAAAATTTAGATAAAATTGAAAGAATATACTTCCTTACCGCCACCTTGCTTAAACAAAATCCAAATGCGACTCGACCTCATAGAGAGATGATTCTCTCAACTTTTCCTGACTTTGATAAAGCGCTAACTGAAATAGAATGTCATGTCATCAGCCTTGACAATAAAAAAGATTTTTATGACCTTACAGTTGAAGAGCAAAAGGAATATTTTTTAAGTATGGCCAAAAATCTAGGAATGGATCCGGATGACACACAAGGACAATACCATGAATTTCTTAGAATTGGATTTGCTAATTATGACCCCACAAATATAATGAAAAACTGCGAACATCTATTTGTCCACTATCGCCCCGGAGGAATACTTGCTCAATCATTGAGAATGCATTCTCTCGGTAGTATGCATCTTTTGTTCTGCTTAAAACATAAATATGTACAAGGAACTGGAAATTTATTAAGCCAATTATATGATAGCACTGGTGACTATGATTTCGGTAATAGCTTCAAACAATCAAATTGTGATAAATGTACGGACTGTAACCCCAGACCGGATAGCTGGTCATGGGATCTCAAATGGTATTTAGAAGAAGCCGAGCGTAATAAAGAAATTCTTGAGATATATAAATTCTAGTTACATACAACTAATCTCAACTTGAGTAACATCCTAATAAAAGCACTCAAATTATTAAATATAGAAGAATCATGAAAATACTACAAAATGCGATAGATTCTATTGCTATTGGCCTTGAAGATTTTGAATCAAATGATGACAGAAGAATCATTTCTTCAACTCGGAATATTTTTGCGGGAATATTGTTACTTTTCAAATATAAGCTCTGTGAACTAAGTCCCCCTGATTCTGATGAGGTATTAATTAAGCAACGTATTTTACCTATCTTAAATCCTAATGGGCTGTTGCAGTGGTCTGGTGAAGGAAACAAAACTGTTGATGTTTTTTCAATAGAGCAACGATTTAAATCACTCGGCATAAACACTGATTGGAAAATTTTAAAGCAAATTAATAACTATCGTAATGAAATCGAACACTATTATAGTACATTAGATCGTAAATCAGTTCAGCAACTTATATCTAACTCCTTCATAATTATTAGAGACTTCATCGCAGATGAGCTATCAGTAGATCCCAAAGAATTACTAGGTCATCAGTATTGGAAAATTTTAGTAGATGTTCATGAAGTACATCAAAAAGAGAAGATTAGTTGCAATAATAGTCTCGAAAAACTGATATATTTTACAGACAACGCTCTTGAAGTATTAAAAGAATATTGCTGCTCTGAATGCGGTTCTGACTTAATAGAAACGCTATCAGATACTGAAGATGCTGAGGATACAATTTTTCAGTGTCGCACTTGCGAAACTAAGTTTATCTATCACGATATAATATCCGATGCCATAAAAAACTTTTATGCTACTGATATGTATTTATCTGTTACTCAAGGAGATAATATCCCATATACAGAATGTCCTGATTGTTATAATAGTACGTATATAGTTAGCGATGATATTTGTATTTATTGTGGGAGCTCTGCATCACATGAATGTGATACATGTGGTGATTACTTATCACCAGAAGAATTAATTAATGGTGGACGATGTAGCTATTGCTGTTATAAATTACAAAAATACATGTCGGAATAATAATCAGTATAAAATAAACGACTAAAATGTGATGCATAACTAGAATATATTGGCATTAAACTGAGAAATAGATAATTTAAAACCAATAGTAAATTAACTTATCTCCCCCCCTTGGTTCGATGCTCCAGTAAAATTCAAATGTGATTTTTACAGTATTCAAGCCAAATCATTTCTATTATATTGAATGATCAACATTGTGAATTCTAAATCAGGTGCTAACGGAGTTATTAAGTTAATAGTATTTGAATTGCACTAGTAAATTAATATATTTATTTCAAAAAAACCATTTAAATATCAAGGGCAATCTGATGATATACGATGATAATCCCAGTAAAAAAATATTAGACGGTATACAACGTCGCCTTACAGAAGAAAACTCAGCGCCAAACAATTTTGTAGGTATTACAGACATATGGATGAACTTTTCTGGAAAATACTATGTTGCAATGGATAACAATACCGCTGTTGCTGTAGCTGCTGTAGCAGATGATGGAGAACTATATAAACTGTATGTCCTTCCTGAAAACAGGAAGAAAGGTATAGCTGAGCAGTTTGTCCTTTATTTAATAAAAAAAATAGCTGTCTCTAATGAAGATACTCTTTGTGTAGAAGTGACGAATCAATCGATACCTTTTTGGAATCGCTTTATACAAAAAAATGATGTTTCTTTTAAACAATACGAAGGGGAACTAAAGATAGAACTATGGATTAACTAACTCTACTATACATAGTGTTAAAACCGTATAACTAATTTAGTGATACTATCAATCCTTTAATTCAGCTCCCTAAAAGGGAGTTGAATTCAAAGTAAACATCAATAACTATTTATTATTCAATTTTCTTAAAAGAATTAGGCTTTTTTTACCATCACACTAAATTAATTATCCTTTGCTGAAATATATAATAGTTTTCATGTTAAGCCTTGCAAACATAAAAACATGATTCATTAGGTAGAAGTCTTATACCATGCATTATTTACCTGTTCGGCAATAATATTTATCGTTTTTACCTGATAGGGAGCACAACTAACTACACCGACCGAATCTAAATCAAATATTGCGATGTTATAGCCCTCATCTCCGAAATGGCTTTTATATGCTATTGCATCATACCCAGCACTGCGAAAAAGTTCAGCCAGTATTTGAGTCGGTGCGTAATTAGCCTTATCATCCGACCGCGTAACTGGCGTTGAAAATGCGTTATCAATATCAGTCCAAACAGCTTTCTCTTTCTGTTGTGCTGTAAGCTCTTTTACACCGAGTATATAACTAAAAATAGGCCCAGAAAGTGAGGACTTACCATGACCAAGCGAAAGATCGAGTACCCTCAATGGAGATAAAAGTTTGCATGTTGCTAAAGAAACATTAGCACCGACCCAAGGCCGCACTTCAGAAATCGCAGTCTTTACTGTTGTACCTACATATAGCACTGGAATGCCTTAGGGATTTGCACGCCCTTCTTTGGCTCTATCAACCAAAGGCTTCATACGAGAAGCTCTAAAACCTAACATATCCTCTTCGATCCAGTTGCCATCATTATCGGTCCTATCACAAATATCTATACCAAGCTGAGCCCTATAAAAAATGCTCCCCTCTTTCAACTCACGATCTCGTCCCTTGATTGTAGCTAGAACAGTATCAAGGAATACATTCTGCTCTTTACTTAAGATGTAACGGCTAGTCTTGCGAACATAGTCTGCGAATTGTGAATAACTGTCCTAACAAGCAAACTCAGACTGATGAATTAAATTCTTCTTACTAACAGCCATATACGAACCCGCTAAACAAAATTTCTGTTTGTAAATTTCTCAGTCTAATGCATATTATTGATTCTGTTAAATCCCCTATCTATTCAATTGGTGTGAAACACAAATAACCGACTCATTTAACATTAATAGCTTCAGTAACCAACACTGTAAAGCTAATCACAAGGAATAAATACTATTGGAATATCAATATTCTTTGCCTATCAAAACCATGGTTACTTGCAAAACTAAGGTATTCATTTAATAACTCTGGTGGCATAGTTGGAGTACGTGATAGCACCCATAGATAATCTTTATTAGGTCCAACAACTAATGAATATTGATAGTTATCATCTAGCTTAATAATATTATAGCCGCCGTAAAAGGGCCCAAAGAATGAAACCTTTAAAGCCCCAGTATCCGAGGATTCAACAAAGTAAGCTTTCCCTATACTCTCTTTCCATTTTTTGCTTTCAGAATTCCATCCTCTATTCACTACTTTTACACCTCCGTCATTACGAAGAGAATAGTTAGCAGAGACTTTACTTAATCCTTTTTCAAATCGATTATCTATTCTCGCTACTTCATGCCATTCGCCAAGGTAACGTGATAAATCAAACTTCTCAACAGGTGATATATCTTTTGGCACTTTAACGCTACATCCGTTAAGTAGAAGCATACTTAAAAACATAAAAATTGACTTCACTCGCATGGTAACTCCGTTGAATATTTATCGATGAGATACTATCCTACAAAAAATTTGTGACGTTACCTAACCAATTAGGTAAGGCTATTGATGATAATAACAAAAGAAAACCAACTACTAAGTATTGAAAAACATAAAGCATACGGATAAATAGCTCTTTTAATATCATAGAGTATACCCTTTATTGCTAATGTAGACTGACCACCAAAATAAGTACTAACACTTAAAATATAGCAGCTCATTTTCATTTGTCAGGTATCACTAACTACGCCAATTCCACATAAACATGAGGGTTTAACCCCAATCTTACTGCTGTATACAGCTAGAAATAGTCATCGAATTGTTCTGCTATAATTAAAAATGATCTTTTGTAACTTATAACTTCAAACTTGAAAGGAAGACAATATGTTAAAAAAAATCAGTTTCCTCATCTGCTCATTAGTTGTTGCTTTCACATTAACTGCCTGTAATACCACTAAAGGTGTTGGTGAAGATATAGAAGCAGGAGGAGAAGCAATACAAAGAGCAGCCCAGTAAACATTAATGCTCTTATTTCAAATGCTAGAGGGTATATTTATTTTAAATCCTCTAGTATTTCCTTATTCATTTAACGAAACTCCAATTTGTATTTTCTTTTCCGTATTTACTTACACTTTATTCATGTAAAACATTTATAAATGTGTCTATGCTGATAGTGTGTTCTAAACTATTGATCAGTTTATTTTGCCTCGATATTTGGGGCTTTTCTTTGCTTTTCAATTTTTTTATAAATAAAGGCCATCAGCAATTAACTTAAGGCCTAAGAAACTACAAAAAATCAGATTTTAATAATGCCACTTTCAAAATATAACTATATTAATTTTAAAATACACTTTCTAACGTAATGATTTTTCCAAAAAATCATTATCATCAAGTATCCATAATGGCTCCATATTACTATCTTTTTTGATAACTAATGATGGGTCTGAACGCAAACACGCTCCACCATAGTGACCTCCGACAGTAAATGTGCAGACTTGAATAAAACGCCCTGCAACGTTTGGTAAGCACCATAGTTGTTGGTAAATATTTTCCTGTTTATCGAATTGGCCAGAAGTCTCATCTAAAATCGTGTCGCACTCACCTATCAAACCGATATTGTCACCACAGCGGCCTGCTATTGGCTTTATTGCATAACCACTCGAGCGTAACTCATCATTGATATCAAAACTTGTATTCAAAAGATAGGGATGATTGGGAAATAACGACCAAAGAATAGGTAATATCGCTTTATTACTTGGAATGACTGTCCATAAAGGCTCAAAGACACGAATCTCAGGCTTTAATAATACATCAACTAGTCTGACGTCATTATATTCTGAGTGTCCGGTACGAATTTGTAGCGCTGAATGCTCATAGTCTTTCTCACATTCCTGCCGAATTTGCTCAAGAGCCGTTTCCCACGCCCATGTTTTCCAAACACACTCTAATATACGGCCATCACTATCAACGACTTGACCTGTTTCATTCCAAAATAATTCGTCTAAACCATGAATAATTTTATAATCGAATCCCGCTTCAGTAATTGCATGCGCCATGTATTGCGAATGATAATCTTCTTCACTATCTACATCCTGCATAATATGAATAAACGGTTTAGCTGAAGAATGTTCCCATGTACTAGAAAGTAATTCAGTTAAGTAACCACTTGGGTTTTTGCCATCTTTCAGCTGCCCTACCTTTGCCCACTTATCAATAATTACCCCTGCCTCTGTATGACAAGAAGCTGAATCCGCATTATATTCATAGACTTTTAACCCTCGCTCATCCAAACAAAAGTCTAATCTTCCTGTGATCATATCATGACGCCGATTCTTCCAGGATAAACGTATGCGAGGCCAAAGCATTTCTGGAATATTAAAAAGTTTCAATAACTTATCACTCTTTAATACTTTTTCTGTCGCATGCAGATACATAAGATGAACTTCATTGGTTGCTTGTATCAGTTTATTTTCAGCGGTACTAGATATTGTAAAATATTCATGAAGAGCGCTATTTAGCGCGCGACCTTGTCTAGCTTGAATATATTTATTTTCTATGGGATTTGAGCTATTCAACCATTCGTTATTATAGTCAATCTTATTATCTATTTTAGCAGCATGAATCTTTAGCAACTCAGGATTAGTATACGGCCCTGAATAAGCATGCTCATCACTATCTGTTTGTATCATCCATCCCAAAATTTTAGTGTCTGGGAAAGTATCTGATAGTGTATATCTTCCTTTATCTCTTTTCAGAGACAATTCTCTTGTCCACTGCTGGCCTATGGGCAATTTATGGTGAATGACATTTTGCTCAGCGATACGAACTTTATCATCATAAACCTTGGTGATAATTGCTATATGGCCTGTTTTATTAAACTCACCACCCTCATCCCAAATTAACAATGACCCCGCGGTAGGCTTAACAGGACTCCCATTAACAAAAGCTTTTAATGGTAAAATGTCATCATCAACTACGTGTCTTAGAAAGCGTAGAGAAAATACTTCATAGGCCATACCAACATCACTAAAAACAGTACCGTAATTGAGGTATAAAAAACGACGAGCAAACTCAACGCATTGCCATTTATAGCCCATATATTCATTGCCAATATAACTTCGAAAAGAAATATCTTTTTTATTTTCCACATTAGGCAATGAATCATAATCTGATGAGTATATTGCTACGCCTCCTGGAGCATATCCGAGTAAAGTTCCAAAAGGTTCGTATTCACTACTTAATAACCCCATGTTATAGCTCCATCTTAATAATAAATACATGCTAGCCATAACTATCAGTGTACGCCTATAAAATATGAAAAATCCATTTTTTTGATATAAGAAGCTTATCAATAGTTAGTTAAATAAAAGCAACCTGTTAGCACAAAAAAGCTCCCAAGAGAGATCGCCATTTATAGCAACAGTTCCGATGCTCCCTTCTGTGGGTTCTTGGTGTTTTAAATATGCCTGCTATATACCGGGTGAAAAGTGGTTTGATTGCTATCTTTACAAAACAATGAGTTCTTTTATTTTCACTTTCAAAAAATGACCTATTTAGCGGTATAACTATTTACAAGAGTTACCCTCAGTTAAATAGACCATCCCTTTTAAGCCCCAATCTAGGGGCTATTTTTTTGCCTTTAAAAAGCCTCTGTTTTCTTAGAAGCTCGCTGTTGTTGTCTTACACAGCCATCAATTTAAAATATTTGGAAATACTTTTGCGTATTTTGAAATACCAACTATATTTAAGGCGATATTTAATTGTATAAAGCAACATATTTAGCCCAACACTGTGTGGGCTTTTTTTATCCATACAATTTCTGGTACTATAACTTTTAAGGCTCTCACCATTACAGAATCAAGATAAAATCACGTTTTCAAAAATATGAACCTTATACACAACCTCCCGTTCACAACCATACTTATCGTTACCTCCCTATTTCTTTGCGTTGTATTTATTCTTATTAGTGATAACTATCAAGCAGGCGTGACAACTCTATTCTTTAAGGCTTTTATATATCTACTTGCAGCTATCTCCTTCTTAAACTTACTTTTTTTAATTAGAACCTTCATTGGCTGGAACTAATGTAAGCACTCCGTTCTAATATAATCTTGTAAATACAAAGTTTGCTTTTCGTTCTCAGCCATCATTTCTCTGAGATGCCAATAATCTTGTTCAGCTGCTTCACTAAGTTGTGCGGAACTTTCATTGCTTCGGCTTTCGGAGGTATTCGCTTCGGGTTTTGAACATTTGGCGTTGACGTACACGCGCTTAGTACCATTACTAACATCATTGCGCAGCTTATCAATTTCAGCTTTTGCATTTGAGAGATCCATTGTGTGAGTTTTGTCGAGTTCGTGAAGTGAGTTAATGCGTTTTTGGTAATCCTCATTAATTTTGACCTGCTCTGTCAATTCAACGAGTAGTCCGGCATTTTTGGTATTTAACTTACCTATCCTCTCGTGTTGTTTCCACATTCCCCATAAGGCCATCCACGCAGCGATAAATAACAATGCTCTGACTGTATTCATGGTATCTACTATATAGATAATTAAAAGTTAACTTGCCGACCTTTGTAGTGTTCTATAACTTTCTGGCGCGTTTTTCTAAACTGGCTTTATCAATACCGCATGTATTGTCTGTGAGTCTGTTAGCGCCAAATACAATCATTGATATCGCGAGTAACATAAAGCAAATTACTACCACTATAAGTTTCCATGACATATAGCCGCCTCCGCTTCTCTGCGATTACCTCATCGTTATAGAAGATAAAGAAGCCGTACTGACCAGCTTTATTGATTACTTTGCACTTCACGCTTAACCTTTGATAGCATCAAGAATAGCCCTTTAAAAACAGGATAGACAGTATGCATAAAAACAAAGCTATATTAGTATGTTTTGTTATCGCTTTAGTAACAGCTTGTTCATCAAACACTAAACCCCAAACTAAGTCAGATACTTGCGAGATAAAAATGGATACTCCCGAAGGTAACTTGCCTGGGAAAATAGAGCAGTCCAGTGGAAATAGTCCCGAATGTAAAGCGATTGAAAGAGCTATAGATAAAGCTATCTAACATATGAATTAGACAGAAGCTAGTAAGCGAGTTTTCATTGCAAAAAAGCCCCAATCATGGGGCTCATTAAAAATTTACAGCTATTTATTGATAATGGTTACTCGCTTTACATCAACTTCTAATGAAGCCCACTCTTTATCAATTTCACCATCTAAACGAACTTTTGTTTCAGGTGTCACAACCTGTCCACGCCAGCGCCTATCATCAATATCTACAGCAATTGAGCCAGTACTATCTTTAAATTCGTAAAGCTCTTTACCAATCTGTTTAACAATATGACCTTCAAGTGAAACCCATGCATCATCAGGAAGCTCTTTCGCTTGAACGACAGTTGTTACTGCTTGAGCTGCTGCAACAAACCCACCTTTTGGACCAACAGAACCATCATTCGAAACAAATCCACCAGCATGGTTATTAGCTAATACGCCAAATGAAGCTGCTGATAATACGAGCGCAATAACTGTCTTATTCATAATAATTCCTTTTGTCTGTTAATTTTTTATAGTTTATCAATTAAACCTTAACAGAATCTTAAGGCAAATAATTAACACTTTAGATCGGTTATTGCACATAGCAGCACATGTAACTCTGACCAATCGTGACAGAAAATCTTATGTTTATTTTAACTATAAAAAAGACCGCCTAGGCGATCTTTTATGAATAACTGATATAGCTCAGATGAAAAGTTTAACCTGACCATAAGTTTATTAAAGATTAAGAGTGAACATCACTCTCTACTCAGCGTCTTTTTCTTTAGTTAAACAATAACGCAAGTTTTGCCTAATAGCTTCAATAGACCAAATCCAAAAAGCAGTTCCAACAAACTCAGATATTAGTGCTTGATAACCAGCAGTCCAAAGCCAGCCAGACAATCCTAATAATGGTACAACTAAGCCATGAGCAAAAACAGAAACACCGATACCAAAACATATACCGTGTAATAATTTCACCTTAGGTAAGTATTCAGCGATAACACAATATATAACTGCAATAACTATCGAAAATAATATATGAACACCATTCCCGCCCCAATTAATACTATATCCCATCCAATGATAAGTCATAGTATCTATATTTAGCCCAAGCTTTTCTAACAAGACAATGGGAGGTGGGGTTGTTTCTAGCGTTCTCGGTGGAATCAAACCTTCAAAGCCAGATTTAACTAAAGCGGAAAATATACCCGCAATAATACCAACATATATTGCTATACAAATATGCCTAGAGCTTTTCTTTGTCAATTTAAATAGATCAATCATTATACATACACGCCTTATGAATAGATATTATGAATATAGTAGAGAAAAGGGCAATTGTTTATTATTAGTATAATTATTATTTTTAATGTGTTGGGATGCTTGAAGCATAGTAACAAAAGATGGCTCATTAAATATAAATAAAAAATCAACGACAATAAAAAATTCAATCGATACCCCTGCTCAGATCCCTGAGTAATTGTCATAGGGTTTAGCCAGTCAGCCTTGACATGCACCAGAATGAAAAAGTAACTCCCAACTTTGCGTGTGGATTTCAAGAACGGCAGACCTACCACTTGAAATTACTTTATCGTTATAGAGAAAAATTGAAGATATATTTTTATTATTTCAATAATCCGACACATAATAGCCATCAAAAAACAACATTCAAATAATGATTATTTTGCTTTTTAAAATAATAAGTTATATTAAAATAAGCATTAGGCAAGTCTCACTAAAAAAAATGAGGATATTTTATGAAAAAAATATTATTTGCTAGCATCATTGCAACATCGTTAATGACCACTTCAGCTTTCGCCGCAACAGATGCAAAACCTGTATCTCAATGGACATGCGAAGATTTCTTAGCAATCGATGATGCATTTTATCCAACAGCAATTGGTGCTGCTGAGATTATTACCCAGAAAGGTAAGGTAGAAGACCCTACTTTAGATATTAGTGGTATTGCAACATCCACTCCGTTAATTGTTGAAGCTTGCGAAAAAGCTCCCAAAGAATCATTTATTCAAAAAGTCGAAGCTCATTTGAAAAAAATGTAATCTAAAGACCCCACCCCTCTGGTGGGGTTTTCTTTTATTGTGCATAACTACACATGTAACTATGAACAATCGTAACAGCAAGTCTTATGTTTGTTTTAGGTATAAAACCTGACATTACTGACGGGTCTATAACACGTGTAATATGATATATTTATACTTCGGGATGCTATTCTTTTCAAGACTCACCGATCTGCATTAGTTCAATTTGTATCCATACTCTTCACATTGTTCAATAACACTGCGATACTTATATTCATTATCACCAACCAGAACAACTCTACGTAAGTCAATGTTACCTACAGGCTCAGGCATTGATGTGATGAAAGGGATTGTTTCTTTATTGGATTTAGCGACTAAACCGCAATATGCATCATACGGATTAGCAATCATTTTACCGAGTTTGAACTTTGCAGATATTGGTAATTTAAGGTGGTTTTTTATTAGGCTAACTACCTTTGCTTCTTCTTCCTTATTTAGACCTCTCTCTGCTGCTAAAGCACTGCTTGATACAGCCATAATTGAGATGGCTAGTACTACTGAGAATAATTTACTCATTTAATTACCCCCTCATTAAATATGAACATCAGATATCTATTTAATTTAGATAGATAATATTATTAAAGATTAAATAATGAGGCAATAAAAAACCCCGCTTAATGAATCATCCAACTTTATGGGGTCAGATCACATCGCAAGGTTTCATTCTATAAGTTAGGTGACAACGTATTCACTCTTATCACAATAACATCGAATTTACGTAGCGCACTAGTACTTTTTATGAATATATTGGATGTAAAAAAGCCCGCGATTGCAGGCCTTGAATTGGTTTTATGCGACTAGTTATAGAATGTCCATTTTCGGAAAAAAATAAGCCAGTTCCGGACAAAATGCAACACTCTATACCAGTGAGTGCAAGTATTTTTTATCGTACAGTCCAGCTACCACGTATAGGGCGAGCAAAAGATGCTAAAACTGCAATGAGACATATTTCTATAGATACAGCCCAATAAATATGTCCTAAAATCTCGCTAACTAATTCATAACCATTTAAATTCCAGAGCCAACCAACTTTACCCTCATTATATGAGGGATGACGAAATCCAAATAATGGGATCATTATTCCATGAGCAAATATTGTGATCAAAACACCATATAATACACCATAAAACATTCGAATTTTAGGCAGATAAGCTGATATAAAGACGTATACAAAAGCGAACGCAAAACTAAATAACCAATGGTATAAGGTTACAGCACCACCGACCAATGATCCCTGATAAAAATAATCAAGAGAATGAGAATTGATGCCTAACCAACTAAACCACGCATCAATATTCGCTGCTGGTGGTGATATTTCACCTGCAACTCTCGGGGGCATATTCACTTCAGAGCCCCATTTAACTAATGAGCTAATGAAGCCACCAATAATAGTTCCCCAAACAACTATCTTTAAATTTATCTTATTACTCCACATAAATACCACCTCATGTAAATTTACAAGTTTTTATTTTTACACCAAATAACATTAAATTTACAGTTTTAAAATAATTTGAATTTAATTAATTACTAAAACCATTTAATTGTTCGACTAAATGCTTGTTCTGCCATACTTTCCTCAACAAAACACTTACTTATCAATATTTCATAGAACGGCTTCCAATTTCTACGCCATGTTCTTTCATTAAGGTCAGGTACTAAATGTCTTATTGCTTTAAATGCTACAGATGACGGTACACGATTGAAGCCACGCCCAGCACAACGAGAACAATCTTTATAAACTGGTGTCACTTGTAATTCACTCTGAACTTCATCTAAGACCTTGCCCTCCCTTTACAACGACAACGGTTTATTAATTGGCTCTTACTATTACATGACTCACAAATCACTTTTTTAGTTTCCACAACATCGCGCTCTGTATTGGTATATCGCTTGGGCTGGCTCTTGGAAAATGATGGAAAAATAGCTTCCCTCGTTGAATACTTTGTTGTAGTAATTTTTTTATCAAGCATTCCTTTCCCACTACATGCTGAACACTGGCAAACCGAACCTGCTGATCGAGCGTAATCCTCAAAAGTCATTTTAGACAGAACAATTAAACAGTAGCCCAATTTATTGCCAGCAGCTTTGCGAACTAATTTAGGCGCTATTTTTAGCGCATATTGAGTCAAGCCCTCCACGGTAGAAAATTTATCCTCTTCACTGGCATCATTTTTAGCCAGAAAGGCTGTCATCCCAAACTTAGCTCGTGATTCGGTCATCCCGATCGCAGCCATAATATCAGTACCCGTTAAACGGTCTGGCGACGTACAACTGGCTGAGTCACTAAATGTGGGTGACTTAGGATGGAAGTTCTTTAGTACATTTTCTAATTTCATGCTGCCCGCCTATAAATCATCCCACTGAGTACGTAATGTTTTCGGGCATTGAACGTTCTTTTTCCAGAATGCATCTTAGCTAACACGTTTATAGAATTGGCAAATCTCCTTGTGGGTGCGCCCGTCTTGGTTAACCATCAAGCGAACATCGTTAGCCCACTCTGTGAAATTTGGCTCTTCGGCTCTTGCAGTCCAAGCTCTTTGAATACTTCACACTTGCGGCTAAACAGCCATTCAGCGCACTTAAGGTCATCCGCAGATCCCCATTTCTGTAAGTTAGTCCTGTAAATCACTACCTCTGGGTAACGATTTAAAAAATCAATTTTTGACTAGTCGCTGGATTCGTTAGAATTCTGCGATGAAGGATTAGTTACTGATGGATCTTGTTTTGAAGTTACTGACGGATCACCCCCAGATTCTGACGGGTCAAAACGGTTATTTTTGCTCGATTCTGACGGGACAGATTTTGATGCGACAGATTCTGACGCATCAGGTTTTGAGGGAACAGATTTTGACGGGTCAGAATCTGCTGGTTGAGGAAATGTAATACGTGCCGCTGAAGCCAGCTTCTCAACATTCAGTTGATAGATATTACTGGCATTACGGTTGCCTTTACGACGCTTCTCTCTAGATAACCAAATGCGGATTGGTATTAACCCTATCCACTTTCTAACTACCCTGAATCAAAACAGGTTTTCACAACACTAAAACGGATTTTATCTATTTTATACTAAATGTTATTAATTTTATCGAATACTCAACATCCCAAAAAAATAAAAATAATTACAATAATTTACCTAACTGTAAAACTTTTGCAATATTATATGCCGCTTGTTGCACGTTCTCCGCCCCCTGCTTTAGCGCCTCATCTAACGGGCTTAATCTTGGCAAAATACTGAAAAAAGCATCGATACCTTCTTGGTGTAGTGCTTCAACGCCTTTACCTAATACACCACTTAATGCAATAACAGGGACATTGTGTTTGGCCGCAACCTTGGCTATTCCTAAAGGCGCTTTCCCCCCTGCCGTTTGCCCATCCATGCTACCTTCCCCCACAATAACCAAATCGGTATCAAAGATTTCTTGCTCTAACTTCACTGCATCAATAACGATATCAATGCCGGGTTTAAGCTTAGCATTCATAAATGCAGCGGCAGCAACAGATATCCCACCAGCAGCACCTCCGCCAGATAAATGCCTAAAATCATGCCCTTTAATTTGTTGGATAAGCTCAGCAAAACGATTTAAACCTTTTTCCAATTCCAATACCATTGAAGCCGTTGCCCCTTTTTGTGGCCCGAATATCATCGCAGCACCCCGCTCTCCAACCAGAGGATTATCTACATCACAAGCCACTTCGATCATACAGTGTTGCAATTGAGGAGACAGACTTGACGTATCAATCGTTGCGATATGATTTAAAACTTCACCGCCCAAACCAAGTTTATTTTGTTGATTATCATAAAAAACAACACCTAGGGCTTGAAGCATACCGACACCACCATCAACGGTTGCGCTACCGCCAATCCCTAAGATGATTTTTTTCACCCCTTTTTCAAGCGCATCTTGAATTAGCTGACCTGTTCCGTAACTCGTCGTCAGCATTGGATTACGCTGCTCTGGACTAACTAGCATTAATCCGCTGGCCTGAGCCATTTCAATAACAGCGGTTTCGCCATTGTGTAATAAACCATAGTAAGCACTTACCATATCCCCTAATGGGCCTTTAACCTCAAGTGATACTCGCTCACCACCTGCGGCTGCAATCAATGCATCAACAGTTCCTTCACCACCATCAGCAATCGGTAAACAAAGGTATTGGGCATCAGGGAATACACTTTTAAATCCTTTAGTTATGGCATTTGCGGCACATTCTGCACTCATGCTTTCCTTGAAAGAATCAGGGGCTATGATAATTTTCATATATGGCTACCTATAGAACGGTTAAGTAATCAGTTAAATAATATTGTTAATTTCGAAAAATATTATCGGTTATCAAAATACACATTCATTTTTACAAATGCGCGCATATTACTGATAAATAGATTAGCTTATTAAATTGAGAGAATTATATTCAGCACCACTTTCTAAAAAACGTTTTAGCACTGAGTATAGCCATTAACTTCTATTCGTCATTGTATCAAAAAAAAATAATTGATAAAGATTTAATTGGAAAAATTTTCCAATTATTTTTCATAAAAAAAATCAATAAGCTGCATTCAAATCAAAAGTAATAAAGCATTAAAACAAACTTAAAATGAATCAAACTTCATTAAAATCAAGAAGAAATAGAGTAAATTAACTTAAATTGAACAAAACATCTCAAAAAAAAATACAAAAAGAGAAATGACAAAAAACCAAACATTTCATAACGCATTGTTTATTATGTTATTTTGTCAAAAAAGCGCTCCAGATCTATTTTTTGGAAAAATTTTTTAAATTTATATTGCATCCATCAGTTAACGGTGGCTATATTGAGTTCAAGAATTAATTCCTGGGTAGTCAATATAATTAATTAAACTGACGCTAATAACTATATATAAACCATTAGTTATTAAGTTGATGTATATATAAAAAATAATATTATTTAAAAAATTAAAACAATAACTTTATTACTTTATTAAAAATTCGATTAGTTAAATCTCTCGCTTTCAAATTTAAATTATATGCGTGGAAGGACTCATATATGAACTATTCAGAAGAAAAAGAGATTTATCGTGAACGTGGTTATACAAATGATTTATTACCTAAAACACCGGAGCAACGAACATGGAAAACATTTAACTACTTTACGCTATGGATGGGTTCCGTACACAATGTCCCAAATTATCTAATGGTTGGCGGTTTTTTTATTCTAGGCCTTTCTACTTTGAACATTATGTTTGCCATCGCACTAAGCGCAATATGCATAGCTTTCGTTATGGTAATGAATGGTGCGGCGGGGTCTAAATATGGTATCCCATTCCCGATGCTACTTCGGGCATCTTATGGAATTAAAGGCTCACTCTTTCCTGGCGTATTAAGAGGCTGTATTGCTGCTATTATGTGGTTTGGCTTACAATGCTTTACTGGTTCATTAGCGCTATTAATATTAATCGGGAAAATTTGGCCTGAATTTTTAAATATAGGCAATGGTGAAACCTATATGGGGGTTACCATTCCAGCCTTTATTGTTTTCATCATTTTCTGGGCAATGAATGTTGCCATAGGACTAGGTGGAGGCAAGGTATTAAATAAACTTACTGCCATTCTTAACCCCTGTATTTATATTTTGTTTGGTGGTATGGCAATTTGGTCAGTTTCTTTAGTGGGCATTCAACCTATTTTGGATTATATCCCAAATGGTATTAGTGAAACGCCAAGTAAAGTATTCTTTTTCTTTATCGTTATTAATAGTGTTGTCGCTGTCTGGGCAGCTCCTGCGGTAAATGCTTCTGATTTCACTCAATATTCGACTAGTTTTAAACAACAAGCCATTGGACAAACCGCTGGCCTGTTAGTGGCTTACTTGCTCTTTGCCATTAGTAGCGTATGTATTTTAGCCGGCGCCAGTATT
The DNA here is from genome assembly GCF_028481645.1 of Providencia sp. PROV141. Classification (NCBI taxonomy): domain Bacteria; kingdom Pseudomonadati; phylum Pseudomonadota; class Gammaproteobacteria; order Enterobacterales; family Morganellaceae; genus Providencia; species Providencia sp. PROV141. The sequence goes on from NZ_JAMPPR010000014.1 coordinate 359,597, forward strand.
CACTACGGCGTTGATACATGGAACGTACTTGATATTGTTCAAAAATGGGATAGTTTATATGCCTCACTCTTTGCGGTAGTCGTTATTCTGATGGCGACAATTTCCACCAACGCTGCTGGTAATATTATTCCTGCAGGATACCAAATTGCTGCACTGTACCCATCCAAACTCACTTATCGTCACGGCGTTATTATTGCCAGCGTTATCAGCGTATTAATCATGCCTTGGAAACTAATTGAGAATCAGGACAGTATTTATACTTTCTTGGATATTATTGGCGGTATTTTAGGTCCAGTTATTGGTGTCATGCTATCGCATTATTTCATCGTAATGCGTACAAATATTAATTTAGATGTCTTATATACCCGTGCAGGCGATTATAAATTCTATGAGCACGGATTTAATATTACCGCTTTCGTTGTCACTGTTATTGCAGTTATTTTCTCCCTTGGTGGAAAATTCATTCCTGTATTAGAGCCTATATCACGAGTGTCTTGGTTTGCTGGCGTCATATTGGCCTTTGTTCTCTACTCTTTATTCAAAAAAGACACCACTAAGGTGGTTGAAAATAAAGTAAAAGCTACGAATGATTCAGATATCGGCATAAAAAACCCAGTGTAATCTGAATTAAATACCCTATTCAGCCCGTTTTAATATATTGAAAACACGCTGAACAGTAATGTTAATAAATGAAATTATAATCTTATCTAAGGAATACCCTATGTCATACGATTTAATCATTAAAAACGGTACTGTCATTCTTGAAAACGAAGCAATTAAAACAGATGTCGCGGTAAAAAATGGAAAAATTGCCGCTATTGGCTCTGGTTTATCTGGTGCAAAAGAAGAAATAAACGCCGAAGGCCTAGTCGTTTCACCAGGTATGGTTGACTCTCATGCCCACATTTCGGAACCAGGAAGAACACATTGGGAAGGCTATGAAACAGGGACGCGTTCAGCAGCAAAAGGTGGCATCACAACTATCATCGAAATGCCATTAAATCAGCTACCTGCAACTGTTGACCGTGAAAGTATTCAAATAAAATTCGACGCTGCCGCAGGTAAACTGTCAGTAGATGCAGCCCAATTTGGCGGTTTAGTCTCTTATAATCTCGATAGACTGCACGAGCTAGATGAAGTGGGTGTTGTTGGCTTCAAATGCTTTGTTGCCACCTGTGGTGACAAAACTATTGATAATGACTTCCGTGATGTTGATGACTTTCAGTTTTTACGTGGTGCAGAAATTATCAGTAAATTTAACGACTCTCGTGTATTAGTTCACTGTGAAAATGCATCAATCTGTGATGAATTAGGTCGAGAAGCTGAAGCTCAAGGACGCATAACTGCTCACGACTATGTAGCCTCGCGCCCTGTATATACTGAAATTGAGGCAATTCGCCGCGTGCTATATCTGGCAAAAGTGGCTAATTGCCCAATACATATTTGCCATATCAGTAGCCCTGAAGGCATTGCTGAAGTGACTAAGGCACGTAATGAAGGACAGGATGTTACCTCAGAATCTTGCCCTCACTATTTTGCCTTAACAACTAATCAGTTTGAAAAAATTGGTAATTTAGCAAAATGCTCACCACCGATTCGTGATGAAGCGAACCAAGAAGGCATGTGGGAAAAACTGTTTAATGGTGAAATCGACTGTTTAGGTTCTGACCACTCACCATGCCCACCAGATATGAAAGCGGGTCATGTATTCAAAGCTTGGGGTGGAATTGCAGGGATGCAAAGCTGTGTTGACTTGATGTTTGATGAAGCAGTGCAAAAACGTGGAATGGAACTCCCATTATTTGCCAAATTAATGGCAACTAATGCAGCTAAGATCTTCGGCCTTAAGCATAAAGGCTCCATTACCGTTGGTAAAGATGCAGATTTCGTGTTCATCAAGCCAAACTCACCTTATGAATTAAAAGCTCAAGATTTAGAGTATCGCCATAAAGTCAGCCCTTATGTAGGGCGCAAAATAGGTGCACAAGTTGCACGCACTATTTTACGCGGAGAAACTATCTACGATATTAATACTGGTGTTCGTGAAACGCCTATCGGGCAATTTATTTTAAAACACCAACAGTAATATGATGTAAATAATACAGCACACTCTTTACTGAGTGTGCTGTATTGTTATTTATAACAGGATGTAATTTATGTTTAGTTTGAACAAAGATAATATGTTATCAGGCTTGCAATGGTTCTTTTTTATTTTCTGTAATACAGTCGTTATACCTCCTACATTACAATCTGCATTTCATCTGAGCAATGCCACCACTTACACAATTACCCAGTATGCTTTTTTAGCCACATCACTGGCTTGCTTAATTCAAGCTATTTTCGGACACAAGCGCTCTATCATGGAAGGTCCTGCGGGGCTGTGGTGGGGAACGATTTTATCTGTTGCATTTGCAGAGTCTGCTCAAGGAACACCATTAGAGGTTATTGGTGGTAGTTTTGCAGTGGGAATTGCCATTGCAGGGATCATCACTGTCATTATCGGTTTGAGTGGAGCAGGAAAGTATTTGGCTCTGCTATTTTCGCCTGGTGTGATGGCAGTATTCATGCTGTTACTCGGCGCTAACTTAATTACTATTTTTTTAAAAGGTATGTTGGGCTTACCTTTTAGTGCCACAACAGATATTGTCCATATTAATTTCAATACATTCTTGTTAGCTTTATTTATCATGGTATTGATCATTGGAATTATTGTCTTACTCCCTCGTCATATTAATAAATATGCTGTACTGATTGGCTCAATATTGGGTTGGTTATTATTTTCAGTTATCTTTCGAAGTGGCTCAACAGGCGTGAGTGGCATTGGCTGGCAGCTATTCCCTCTCGGAAAAATTGAAACTATCAATTATGGTATTGTCACAACCTGTGTTATTGCCTCACTACTAAATACGTCCAATACGTTTGGCGCGATTAAGGGAACAGATTTATTTCATCCAGATTCGCCAGCAACGCCAGCCATGTATCGTCGTAGTTTTATTAGTTCTGGTGCGCTCACTTTTGCCTGTTCACCACTAGGAATTGTGCCTTTCGCGCCATTTGTTTCTTCAATAGGGCTCATTACTCAAACCAACGATTTTAGTAAAAAGCCCTTTATTATTGGTAGTTTGTTATTCTTTGTTATTAGTTTCGTTCCCGTTTTGTCAGGGTTCTTTTCTACCTTTCCTTTAGTGATCAGTAGTACCGTGATGATGGTCACTTACTTACCTCTGCTTTGGTCTTCTTTGTTATTTATTCGTATTTTAGATTTAAACCCGCGCAATATTTATCGGCTTGCTTTGCCTATTTTTATTGGCATATTTTTGATGAGTGTTCCTCCAACTTACATGCAAGATATTCCATTGATAGTAAGGCCTATCATCACAAATGGGTTATTAATGGGAATTATTATTTCTATTATTCTTGAAAATATATTTAAGTGGGATGCTATAAAATAGAAAAGATAAATAAGTAAGATTTTATAGAGGTAATATGCATTAATTATATTACCTCTTTTTTATTCACTTAATGCTATGCAAAAAAAAAGCCCCAGATACATGGGGCAAATAAACGACTAGTTAAACTGCTTACTACTTACATTTACACTTAAAACATGAGGATCATTACATTCAAACAATTAGACTAAGTATTAGTCTCCTAATTTATGGTTAGCCATAATTTCAATTGCCTTGATTAAGGCTGAATGGTCATTATCTTGACCGCCATGTGCGGCACATAAATTGAAGAGTTCCTGACAGGTCGCGGTATTCGGTAAGCTCATCGATAATGCCTTCGCACCCTGTAAAGCAAGATTTAAGTCTTTTTGATGTAAAGAGATCCTAAATCCTGGGTCAAATATGCGTTTTACCATGCGCTCGCCATGAACTTCAAGGATACGCGAGGATGCAAATCCGCCCATTAATGCTTCACGAACGCGTGCAGGATTGGCCCCTGCTTTTGACGCAAAAACTAATGCTTCAGAAACAGCTTCAATGGTTAATGCAACGATAATTTGGTTGGCAACCTTACAGGTTTGCCCATCCCCATTTCCGCCCACCAAACTGATATTTTTACCCATTAATTCAAATAGCGGTTTTACCTTAGCAAAAGTCGAGTCTTCACCACCCACCATAATGCTTAATGTGCCTTGCTTAGCGCCAACTTCACCACCGGAAACCGGTGCATCTAAATACTGGCCACCTAATTCATTGACTTTTCTAGCGTATTCTTTGGTTTCAATCGGGGATATGGAGCTCATATCCACAATGATTTTGCCTTTCAACGCTGTAGATGCACAGCCGTTCTCACCAAATAGTACCTCCCCAACGTGAGGGGTATCTGGCACCATAACAAAGATAACATCAGCGTTTTCAGTCACTTCTTTAGCTGATGAAAATGTCTTTGCCCCTTCATCTGTAAGATAAGCCGGAATTTGCCCACGAGTATTTACAGCTAGCTCATGACCACCCTTTAATAAGTTAGCAGCCATTGGGCCACCCATAATTCCTAAACCGATAAAGCCTAATTTCATGATACTCTCCTAATTATAAATACGGTTTCATCCAGCCTAAACCCGCTTCTGTTGTTGTCGCAGGCTTATATTCGCAACCGATCCAGCCTGTGAAGCCCATCTGTTCTAGCTGTTTAAATAAATAGGTATAATTAATCTCACCCGTTCCTGGCTCATGACGGCCAGGGTTATCTGCGAGTTGAATGTGGCAAATATGCTTTAATAAACGTTTCATTGTCTCAGTTAGCTCACCTTCCATTCGCTGCATATGGTAAATGTCATATTGGAAGTAAATATTGGCATGACCGACACGCTTAATTACATCTTCGACCTGAGCTGATTTATTCAAATAGAAACCTGGAATATCGTATGTATTCACAGCTTCTACCAGTAAACGTATATTCTCTTTTTCTAACTGCTCAGCCGCATAACGAAGATTTGCTACGAGGGTTTCCATCGTTTTTTCTTCACTAAGAGATGAGTCTTTACGCCCCACTAAGCAGTTAATTTGTTTACAATTCAAGACGTTTGCATATTCAATTGCTTTTTTGACGCCTTCTTGAAACTCTTTTTGCCTTTCAGGCAAACAAGCAATGCCTCTTTCGCCACCATTCCAATCACCCGCTGGAAGGTTAAAAAGAACTTGAGTCAGTTTATTTTCATCTAACTCTTGCTTGATAGACTGTGCTGGAAAATCATAAGGAAACATATATTCTACGGCTTTGAAGCCATTTTTAGCCGCCAATTTAAAGCGCTGCATAAACTCTGCTTCAGTAAATAACATGGATAAGTTAGCTGCAAACTTGGTCATTTTCTCGCATCCTTATTTATATTGATAAAATGCGGTCGCGGTTGGCGCATCGGCTTCAGAAGTTGCTATCTCTTCGAATTCAGTCACATTATCCAACTCGGTTCCCATGGAGATATTTGTGACGCGCTCTAGAATGATTTCCACAACAACAGGCACACTGAATTCTTTCATGAGTTTTTCAGCTTGTTTGAATGCTGGCGCAATATCTTCTGGTTTAAAGACACGAATAGCTTTACAACCTAAGCCTTCAACCACTTTGACGTGATCAACACCGTATTCACCAATGGCATCATTATTGATATTTTCAAAGGAAAGCTGGACGCAATAATCCATATCAAAGCCACGTTGTGATTGACGGATCAGACCTAAGTAAGCGTTGTTCACTAATACATGGATATATGGCAATTTGAACTGAGCCCCGACCGCCAATTCTTCAATCATAAATTGGAAGTCATAATCCCCTGATACGGCAACGACCTTACGTTTAGGATCAGCGGCACATACCCCTAATGCAGCAGGTAAAGTCCAACCTAATGGGCCCGCTTGACCGCAGTTGATCCAGTGACGCGGTTTAAAGATATGCAACATTTGAGCGGCTGCAATTTGCGATAAACCAATGGTTGTGACATAGCAAACATCGCGGCCAAATGTTTTGTTCATTTCCTCATAAACACGCTGTGGCTTCACAGGTACATTGTCAAAATGCGTTTTACGTAACAGAGTACGTTTACGCGCTTGGCACTCATCTACCCATTTGCTGTAATCAGGTAAAGCCCCCGCTTGTTTACGTGCTTTTGCTCGCTCAACCAAGAGCGCTAACGCCGCTTTAGCATCGGAGACAATCCCTAAATCAGGGCAGAAAATACGGCCAATTTGTGTAGGCTCGATATCAATATGTACTGTTTTACGGTCACCAACATATTTTTCTACAGAACCAGTGTGTCGGTTCGCCCAGCGGTTACCGACGCCTAATAAGAAATCAGATTCTAATAAAGTGGCATTTCCATAACGGTGAGCCGTTTGTAAGCCCACCATACCTGCCATTAATTTGTGGTCATCAGGGATAGTTCCCCAACCCATTAAAGTTGGAATGACTGGCACGTTACAGATTTCAGCTAACTCTTGCAGCTTATCTGCCGCGTCCGCGTTAATAACGCCGCCACCGGAGATAATCAGTGGCTTTTTCGACGCGAATAACATATCCAGTGTTTTATCAACCTGAGCAACTGTTGCCGCTGGCTTGTAAGCAGGTAATGGTTCATAAGTCTCTGGGTCAAACTCAATTTCAGCGACTTGCACATCAAAAGGTAGGTCAATTAATACGGGTCCAGGACGACCAGAACGCATTAAATGAAAAGCTTGCTGCAATACTCGAGGAACCAATGCGGGCTCTAACACCGTTGTAGCCATTTTGGTGACCGGTTTTGCGATAGACTCGATATCGACTGCTTGGAAATCTTCTTTATGCAATTTAGCTCTTGGTGCTTGGCCTGTAATGCACAAAATAGGAATTGAATCAGCAGAGGCGGAATATAATGCTGTGATCATATCCGTTCCCGCAGGACCTGATGTACCAAGACACATTCCAATGTTACCCGGATTTGCTCTCGTGTATCCCTCAGCCATATGAGAAGCACCTTCTACGTGACGAGCAAGATAGTGTTTGATTCCACCATGCTTACGCATCGCACTATAGAATGGGTTTATTGCGGCTCCAGGAACACCGAATGCGGTTGTGATCCCTTCTTTTTCCAGTACATACATTGCAGCATCAACTGCGCGCATCTTAGCCATAACAACTCCTATTTGGAAAATTTTTCCAACTTTATTTTTTGTCTAAAAAAACCGTTTTAAAAACGGATTATCTATGTATTCTGTACTCGTTGGTTGGTCAGCTCATTGATCACCTGCTAACCACCTGTTAAATAGCCTCTTTTTAGCGGATGATTAACACCCGCTGATCTCTGGTCTTTATGATTGGCGCTCACCTAATGCCGCGCTGATATCCGCAGCAACGTCACGAACCAGTTCCCCTAGCTCAGTAAAACGTTCTTCAGTTACCCTTGCACTAGGGCCCGAAATAGATATTGCTGCTATCACTGAATTATTACGATCAAATATAGGTGCCGCTAAACAATTAAGACCCAGAGCATGTTCTTCATTATCAATGACATAACCCAGTTCTTGATAATGCCCTAACGCCTTTCTCAACACATTAATGCTGGTGATAGTTTTAGGGGTGAATTCTTGTAAACCAGAGCGTGTGACAAGCTCTAACATTTCCTCTTCATCAAGTGGGAACAATAATGCCTTCCCAGCCCCTGATGCATGTAATGGTAAACGACTCCCCAACGGTGCACACATTCTCACTAACGCATGACATTCGCATTGGCGAATTAAAACAGCATCTAAATTATTACGAATAGCCAAGTTTGCCGTTTCCCCTGATAGCAACATTAGCCTGCGCATAAATGGCCCAGCAACTGATACGACGTCCCTATCATTCATATATGTGGCCCCAACTGTGAATGATTGCAGACCGATATGCCACCAGCCAAGCTGTGAGTCTTGAAAAATAAACTCTGATTGCTCAAGGACTTTCAGCAAGCGAAATGTCGTTGATAAAGGCAAACCTAACTGCTCAGATAAAACAGAGACTGATGAGCTACCACCTGAGTTAGCCAGAAATTGAAGAATATCTAACCCGCGCTCAAGTGCTTGCGCACCTTTTGGCGAACTTTTATCTGTCTGTGGTCTTCCTTTTGTGCGTGGTTCAGTCATTTATTTTTACCTTTTATGTTTGCTATCGGCAGAAAGGAATTATATTACCTAGCCCTTATTGCCCAATAGAGTAGTTAAGGAAAAACTATTTGACAAGGCTCAGGGAGATCCTTAACGACACAATTGTCAGCACCGCCTCTATCTACCGTTAAAAAATCCGTTTGTGATTGAAATGCATAAATCGGATGATGCCAAACATCACGGTGATAGTTTACACCCTGCTTACCATTGGTGATAAATGCTCGTAAGGTATCAACTGGGATATCATCCCCTGGCTCAGCAACCACCACAATGAAACGCTCACCATTCATTGGGATAAAAGCTTGGCTGGAAAGCGGATGCTTTTCTAAAAGCTTAACATTCATTGGCATATCAATAGGTTCTGAACGGCTAATACTCATCAGAACGGGACTTGCATCTGTAATCTCTGCCTTACCTAAAGCATGATAACGTTCTGTCGTACCATCATTGATATGAAAAAATTCAGATCCTTCAACTTGGATGACGTCTCCATAGGGGGCAAACGCTTCCGGTGTCAGATCAGATAGAACAAGTTCCATTATTTTCTCCTAACACACTAAAAATTTTAAGCCACTATTTTGTACAACCACCTACATGACAAAATCAGTTTATCAGGTTGTATTACATTTAACATCATTTTTTGGAAAATTTTTCCATAAAAAATCACAGGTCACAGTTTTTCATTTTATTTTATATATAATTCCTTAATATTCAGTAAGATAATAATTACTAACAATTCTCCAGAATTTATACTTATCACTTTCAATTATGATGAAGCCTACTTAATGGATGACGTGAAACAAAATGCAGATCTAAAAAATATTATAAATTGGTTTTTCCTTTGACTTTAGGGAGATACAAACATGTTAGATCAAGAAACGATGACAACCTTTATCACTGTTGCGCAGTGTCAGAGCTTTTCTCAAGCCGCAAAACAACTCTACAAAAGTACTGCAACTATCAGTTACCGGATCAAAATCTTAGAAGAATATGTTGGAGTCCAGCTTTTCACTCGAACGACACGAACCGTTAACCTAACATCTGCGGGGGAATATCTCCTTGAACATTGCCGCGAATGGTATAACTGGTTAAGTAATATGCCAAATCAGTTACGGCTGATTAATGAAGGTGTCGAGCAAGAAATTACGATTGCAATTAATAACTTACTCTATGAGCCAAATGCCGTCGCTGACCTACTCCAACACCTAACCGAGCGCTTTCCTTTCACCCGCCTTAATATCACTCGGCAAGTGTATATGGGGGTATGGGATGCCCTACTCAGTAACAAATGTGATATTGCAATCGGTGTCCCAGGTTCTGAATCATTGGACAGCGACATGAATACCTTGTTTTTAGGCAAAATCAATTGGGTCTTTGCAGTTGCCAATCAACACCCACTTGCCTCTATTGATGGTATTCTTAGCGATGAACAACTGCGTTGTTACCCGACTATCAATGTGGAAGATACCTCGCAAGTTTTATCCAAACGCACTGCATGGCTATTATCAGGCCAACGAGAAATCAAAGTGCCTGATATGAAAACCAAAGTACTCTGTCACCTAAAAGGAACGGGGATCGGCTTTTTACCTGCCTCTATTTGCAAACCCTATATTCAAAACCAACAACTGATTGAGAAATCAATAAAAAGGCCTAGAAGACCGTCCCCCTTATCCTTAGCTTGGAATAGCAATCAGCAAGGGGAAGTATTAAAAACGGTCGTGAAACTGTTCAAACTGCGCGATCCCATCATCCAAAGCTTGCTGAGCCCAATTGACCCAGCAACAAAATAACGTTGAATGAATTACAAAATATCCAGATATTGCTTATGTGTTGGCGGTGGAAAGCTTTCATCCAATAAAGCAATATCGTCGTTGTCTAATACTAACTGGCAAGCGTGCGCATTTTGCAACATATGCGCCCTGCTACCTGACTCAGGAATAGCAACGATCCCATCGCCACGGATCACCCACGCTAATGCAACCGTTGCTGGCACGACCTGATATTTTTGCGCAATCATCTTCAACGTTGGATGTCTAAGTAATTGATTGCCGCTGCCGAGTGGTGAATAAGCCATTAATGGCATTTTTTTATGCCGACACCAGTTAAGTAATGAATAATCAATACCGCGGCTACCAAGGTTATATAGCACCTGATTTGTCGCACAATAACGTCCACCCGCGAGGTGATCGTACATATCTTGCAGTTCATTGATATCAAAGTTAGATATTCCCCAATAACGAATTTTCCCAGCAGATTGCAGTTTTTCGAAACCATTAATAGTCTCTTCGAGAGGAATATCGCCAGCCCAATGCAGCAAGTAAAGATCAAGCCTATCCGTTTTTAACCGGCGTAAAGATGCCTCACAAGCATTAACTAATGCTTTACCTCCGGCATTGAAGGGATAAACTTTTGATACTAAAAACGTTTCATCGCGTCGTCCTGAAATTGCTTTACCAATTAACTGTTCAGAAGCCCCATTGCCATACATTTCAGCGCTATCAATTAATTTTAAGCCTACATCAAGGCCTGCTTGTATCGCTTCAATTTCTTCTTTTGCACTTTTCCGCTGCTGCCCCAAATTCCAACTACCCATGCCAATTGCGGGTAAAACATCATGACCAAATGAAACGTTTTTCATTAATACTTCCTTGATTATCAAAGCAATTAATCACTATGGTATAATTCTAGTGCCTGCCTCTCCTTTCAAGATAGCATCTATTTGCTTTAACGCACCAATATAAGCAGGTTTACCAGAACGCTGTACAAAACGGCTGACCGCCATCAATTTCGGTCCCATAGAACCATCATCAATTGCCATAGGGGCAACCTCTGCTACCGTTGCGCATCTAATCACGCTTTGCTCAGGAGTTCCCCAATTCCGATAGACGGCATCCGCATCGGTTAGAATAATTAGGTGGTCAGACTCAAGCACTTCTGCTAATAGTGCGGAGGATAAATCTTTATCGATAACCACCTCACTCCCACAAAATCCATTATCCTGCTGAATAACAGGAACACCACCGCCACCATTACAGATGACAATATGCTTTTGATCTAATAAGCATTTGATGGCATCAATTTCCAGAATGGCTTTAGGTTGAGGAGATGGAACAACCCGACGATAATATTTGCCATCGGGTTTAATCGCCCAACCTAGCTCAGCTTCTAAGCTTTCTTTTTCCTGCTTGTCATACACAGGGCCAATGTATTTAGTGGGGTTTTGATAAGCAGGGTCATTGCTATCAACTTCAACACGAGTGAGCAGCGTTGCTACTGGCTGTTTAGGGTGCTTGCGTCCCAGTTCTTGCATCAGCATATATCCAATCATTCCCTGACTTTCGGCCACTAAAATATCCAAAGGATAAGCAGGAACATCGGTATAAGCTAAATTTTGCAAGGCCAATAGCCCGACTTGAGGCCCATTGCCATGTACAATCACCACACGATATTTTTGTGCAAGTTGCCCCAAAGTACCCGCAATCGATGCGATAGCTTGGTATTGATTTTCAGCGGAAAGCACTTCTCCACGCTGCAGTAATGCATTGCCACCTAAGGCGATAACAATAGTTTCCATGTTTGTCCTTGTTTATTCGCGAACGTTAACCCATTTCATCCATACCCGCTAACCACACGCCTATTAACGTATCCGCACCAGAAAAATGGCCGACCTGAAGCAGCAAGCGAACCGCCTGTGATAATTTCATCGGCTGCACTAACGCAGTTGCTAATGTTTGTAGTGGAGTAGAAAAGATGCCCTGGGAAGCAAAACGTAAATAGTTCACACTGACCAGAGTCGTTAATGACCCTAAAGAAGGAGTATCTTGAAAAAAGTTTGGTAAGCTGTCGCTGTCAATCTCTGGATTAAGAAAGGTGACCAATAGCATACCTATTAAGATATCATCAAAGCTTGGTGTTAACCCCGGCCCTCTTCCAATTATCGACTGCCAATCAATACGTTCACCTTGAAGGTATCGTTGATAGTTTGCTTTTAATTCTTTTAGCTCTCGACATAATGGGCCGGTTGTCGCTTCACTCAAACTGCCGTGTAAACCACTTTTCGCTTTCGATTGCCTTAAGATATCCCATAGCGCTGTAAACGTTCCATCAGGGAGTTTTTGTGGCACCAACTTGAGCGATAAGTGTTCTTTTGGCGCAATGAGTTGCCAGTTAGGGCTGACCAATCGATCGTTTTTATACTCAACAAACTCATTCTCATCATTAAAAATAGCTTGAAAATCAGTATCAGAGACCATCCAGCCCATTGGGCTTAATCCTCGACCATAGCGATGTAATGTCAATAATTCACCTGAAGGAGTGACAAAATTAAGTGCATGATTAAAGCGTCCAACGCAATTCAATATTCCTGTTTCTTTAGGTAAGTGAGCGCTAACGGACAGTGCTTGCATGATCATTTTTAAACTCCTTCAGAGTGAAAATTATCGATTTATTCGCTGATACCCATTTTTTCAGCTAGCGCAACAATCGCTTTTTCAAAGCAAGCCAGTGGTGCTCTTACCGTACCCGCACCAATCTGACCAATCCCTGCTTCTTTATGTGCGATCCCTGTATTGATGAGCGGTGTTATACCCGTTTCAACGACTCTACGCGCATCCAGCCCAATACACGCGCCTTGGAAATCCCAAGTCGGAATTTGCAGCATCATGTTGTGTTCTAAGTAAATTTCAGTCATTTCCTCAGACACATCTAATGCGGCGCTCATACCACCACTTGCACCAACAAAACGTGTAACACCCGGTGCTGCTACCATCGCTGCACCGCCGATACCGAACGCCTCAGTGATTGCGCTGTCACCAATATCTGGGTTGGCATCAGCTTGGCTGTAACCTGAGAAAAAGAGACCTTCCGGTGTGTTAACTGGCGCAGTAAACCACTGATCACCCATACCGCTGATTTTCACACCAAAGTTTTTACCATTACGCGTTAATACGGTCACAATGGTGCCATGCTGAATTTCAGCGCCAGCATCCATCGCCGATTTGCAGTAAGCCATTGCAAGATTGAGGAAAAATTGGTCTGTGATACTTAAAAATTGCATCACTTGCTGAAGTTCAGTTTTATCGATATCCAGCGCACTCATGATTGGTGCCAGTTGTCTTAATAACAATGCTGAAGTGGCAATGTTGCGTTGGTGGAATTCATCACCCATGGTAATGCCTTGTGCCATCACCGCCGTTAAATCAATGCCATTTTCTAACGTTTGTAAGGTTTTTTTCAGAACAGGACCTAATGAATCACGCATCCAGCGATGACGTACTTGCACATCTTCACCATATGCCCCAAAACGCATGACTTTACCGATTCCTTCATTCATGTTGCAGTATGCAACGTTGCCATGGGTCATATTCTTGACAACTAACATAGGCATGTTGGCGGAAGTAATTCCCCCCATTGGCCCCACTGCTTTTACACTGTGACAAGGAATAAATTCAATCTCGCCATTATTCAATAGGTTAAGTGCTTGATCTTCATTATCGGCCCATTTCTCGAATAAACACGCACCGATACAAGCACCACGCACTGGACCACTCATTTCTTCCCAAGTTACAGGTGGGCCCGCATGCAGTAATTTTTTGCCTTGTTGCAAAGTTGGGATGAGATCTTTTGCAGGTTCAACACTTTGCCAAAAAGGACGAGCGGCACGAATACGTTCAATTACTGCGGTATTTGCTTCTTCAATCGTTGAGTACATATCCAAACCCTTATTTCAATTTTTTCAGAATATTAGCTAATTTTTTATTCCCACCAGCGACTGGAGCCCACTGGTAGTGAACAACTGGAATATCATTGGCTTGTAAGTCATCCGCAAAGCTGCGTACGCCCGCGTTAATGACCGAAACGCTTTGCAGGATATCTTGTTCTTTTTGGGGGAATACAATCACAGGTGGAGAGATAATATTGCATGCCAGCGTCACCGCTTCAGGCAGTGAATTCATCACCGCAATACCGGCCTCTTCTAGATAAGCGATTTGTTCGGAGCGCACTTGAGGATCTTGCTCAGTCCCCGTCACGGTAGCGATAACCGCAATCGGTGAGCTACTTGGACGACTTTCTCTTAATGCTTTGATTTCTTTGGCTAGTGTTTGCGCGGAATCTATTTGAGCACCGTAACCAATAACCACATCCAGCAATAACACCCCAACATCATTTTTCTGAGCAAACGCAGCAATTTGCTGGTTGCGAGTAGAAGGGTCAATCATTGGGTGAGGCTTGCCTTGTGTATAAAAGTCATCACCTAAATCAATAATTCTGTGGCCATCTTGATTAAGCATCATTCCCTGATCGTGAGCTGCGTCTGTTTGCAGTCCTAATTTTTCTGCCAATAACATTGCGCACTCAGCCGCGAGTGTCCCCCCAGCATATAGGCCTGAAATTTTCTTGCCCTTTGCTTGCGGTTGAAATGCTGCTGCTTTTTCAACACGGCCAAGCATGGCCGCAACACGTGCAGTTTCATCCAATGTTTCAGTAAAGTATAAATTTCCATCCTGTTTGATTTCGGGTTTTGTCCCGAGGAATAATGCGACAACTGGTTTTCCTTGAGCCTTAAGCTTATCAATCACTTTGCTACGGATTTCTTTGGCTGGAGGCTTAGAAACAAAGGCGATAACATCACTCTGCGGATCAGATGCGAGTAATTCAATGGCGGTCATGGCACTGACTCCACCAATTTCCGCCGTTAAATCACGACCACCTAATCCAATCGCATTGGTGATACCTTGTCCCGCAAGCGTAATTTGAGATATCAGCTCTTGAATACCAGTTCCCGATGCCCCAATAATGCCGATGTTTCCTTGTGGTGCTACGTTAGAAAACGCTAATGGTGCCCCGGCTAAGTAAGCCGTACCGCAGTCTGGTCCCATCACTATCAGACCACGTTCGCTTGCTTTCAGTTTTAATCTACGCTCATCCGCTTGCGACACATTATCGGAGAACATCATGACGTTACAGCCATCATCTAATGCTTGGTCAGCCAGCTCTGCGGCAAACTCCCCTGCAATAGAAACTAATACAACATTGGCATTTGGAAGCTTATTCTTGGCCATTCGCCAACTACGAACACGCTGGAGTTTTTTCCCCGTTTGCTGCTGTCCTTGAGCCAATGCTTTGAGTGATTCATCCAGCGCTTGTGCAATTTCATCAACAATAACGGTATCTGCAGATTCAGTTTTAATCGCAACACAGATATCATTCGGTGTTGCTTCATCAAAGGATGAATGCCAAAATCCGGTCGCATCAAGTAACGACTTATTTGCTGGTGTTCCCATCATGACGGAGATTTCTGAAACATTTGGAGATTCACTTAGTTTTCGAGATATCAGCATTAAGCTCACTGAATCTTGGAAGCTCCCTTTTTTTATGAAAGCATGGATCATAGTGACATCCTTTAAACAACTTTTATTAATTGAAGTTTTATTTACTCAATATATGAGATGAAAAAGTAAATAGGCATTTATTGAAAAATAAAATTACAAATAAACCTTACAAATAAGTTGAGAATGCTCACACTTTATATATTGTTAGAAATTCCTTTAAAATACACTGGACATTAAAAGAAAAAACACCAAATTTAAAACTATTAGATTCGTTCTAATAATTAAGGGGCTATTTGCATAATTTTTTATAAAATCAAATAAAAATAATCTAGATCACATTTATAGATAATTTAGTTGTTACATTGGTATCAGCAAAGAGTTTTATTAAACTTCGAAAACACTAAAGGGTTATTTATGTATGAAAGTTTCTAAAGAAAAACTCCATCAGCTCATCGCTAATAAAATCCATGCAGCAGGATTATCTAAAGATCATGCTGATATCGTTTCTGATGTTCTTGTCCATGCCGATGCAAAGGGTATTCACTCCCACGGTGCAGTGCGTGTCGAATATTATGCAGAGCGCATTTCGAAAGGTGGCACAAATAACTCACCTAATTTTACTTTTGATAAAACAGGTCCTTGTAGTGCTGTCTTTGACGGTGATAACGGCGCAGGCCACGTTGCTGCAAAACTGAGTATGGACGAAGCCATTAAAATGGCAGAAGAAAATGGGATTGCAGTGGTAGGAGTGCGCCGTATAGGTCACAGCGGCTCATTATCTTATTTTGTTCAACAGGCTTCTAGTGCTGGCATGATAGGTATTTCAGTTTGTCAGTCAGACCCGATGGTGGTTCCTTATGGTGGTGCTGAAACCTACTATGGTACTAACCCTATCGCATTCTCAGCGCCGGGTGAAACAGATAATATCACTTTTGATATGGCGACTACCGTACAAGCCTGGGGCAAAGTGTTAGATGCTCGTTCAAAAAATGCAAAAATTCCAGATACTTGGGCTGTAGATAAAGACGGTAACCCAACAACAGATCCATTTGCAGTAACGGCATTAGTCCCAATTGCAGGGCCTAAAGGTTATGGCTTGATGATGATGGTCGATATTCTCTCCGGTGTATTACTTGGACTGCCTTTTGGTAAACACGTCAGTTCCATGTACCACGATTTAACGCAAGGAAGAGAGCTGGGCCAATTACATATTGTTATCAACCCTGCTTATTTTACTGATCCTGTGATGTTCCGCAAACACATCACTCAAGTCATGAATGAACTCAATGCCGTTAAGCCTGCTCCAGGCTTCGATAAGGTTCAATTCCCAGGACAAAATAGCTTAGCAAGAGAAAAACAAAGTGAAGTAAATGGTATCGATATTGTCGATGAAATTTATGATTATTTGGTTTCTGATGATATTTACCAAAAATCCTATGACAATAAATCACCATTTGCCAGCTAAATAAATACGGAAATACGATGATTAATCGGATCTCCTGCCAATATTTATTGCATCGTTCTACCCCTAATCACTCGATAAATAAGAGATTAGGGGTTCCTTGCCAAATATAACAAAGATACAGTAGAACCATTAATTATTTTCTTTTGCCTATGAAAACAAATATCGCGCTTTAGTGACAACACAAACTGTTTTGTTGCTACAGCACACAGTATAAAAATCACTAGGTGGTATGAATATGAAGGACTTTACAAAAGAAGTTAAAGAAACTTCAAATTGGCTGTCTCAACACGGCGCGGTAGAAAATAATGGCATGACGCGCCTGCTTTATACTCAAGAATGGGTTAGTGCACAAAAAGCGTTAAAAAATGCATTCGAAAGTTCAGGTCTATATGCCTATTACGATGATATTGGCAATCTGTTTGGTCAACTCAAGGGCCGTAAATATCCAGATCAAGTGATTTTATCAGGATCACATATCGATACCGTTATTAATGGTGGAAATCTAGACGGGCAATTCGGAATTGAAGCCGCCTTTATAGCTTTAGATTATCTGCAAAAAACATATGGCCAGCCACTCAGAACATTAGAGGTTGTTTCCTTAGCGGAAGAAGAAGGTAGCCGCTTCCCTTACGTGTACTGGGGTAGCAAAAATATTGTCGGTATCGCCAAAAAGGAAGACGTTAAACATATTTCAGATGCTGAAGGGGTCAATTTTGTCGACGCAATGTCGCAAGCTGGTTTTAAATTTCGCCCCGCCAACCAAAAACCTCGCAGTGATATTAAAACCTTTGTTGAATTACATATTGAACAAGGTAACGTTCTTGAACGTGAACATATTACAATTGGCGTTGTGAATAGCATTGTTGGTCAACGTCGTTACAATATAACCTTAAAAGGTGAAGCCAATCACGCAGGCACAACGCCAATGGGGTATCGTAAAGATACTATCTGTGCCTTCAGCCGTATTTGCTATGAATCCACTGAAAAAGCCAAACAGTATGGTGACCCATTAGTACTCACGTTTGGTCGAGTAGTTCCCCACCCAAATACGGTGAATGTGGTCCCAGGCCAAACTGATTTTACGATTGATTGTCGCCATACCGATAAAGCAACGCTAGTTGAATTCACCGCTATGATAGAGAACGATATTCAACGAATTTGCGCTGAAATGGGTATTGAGGTAAAAATCGACCTCTGGATGGACGAAGCACCAATTCCAATGGATGAGCAGCTAGTTACTTTCGTAAAAAAAATTTGTGATGAAAATCAATATAGCTATAAAGTCATGCACAGTGGTGCTGGCCATGACTCACAAATATTTGCCCCTATTGTTCCAACCGTCATGATGTTCGTTCCCAGCATTAAAGGGATCAGCCATAATCCTGCGGAAGCCACTACATTAAGCGATCTCGCTGAAGGAGTGAAATTACTGACGGAAGTTTTATATAAATTGGCCTATCTGGAATAGATGTTCTGCAACATATAGCCAAAACAACAAATAATGAAATTACTTAGGAGAGGTTAAAATGGGTTATTTAGATAATCAAATTGGCTACCCAAATGATATTTTGGCGTCACGTGCAATTATCAAAAAAGATAATTATGCCATCATTCCACCTAACGGGGTTGTTTGTAATATCATTCCCGGTTTTACTGACTGTAATATGACAATTTTATCCACCCCAAAATTAGGAGCTAGCTTTGTTGACTACGTCGGAACCTTATTCAATGAAGGTGGTAACTTAGCGGGTTTTGGTGGCGGTAAAATTGAATGTATTATTTATGTCATTGAAGGCGAACTAATTGCTTATTCTGATAAAGATGAACATAAATTAACCCAAGGTGGTTACCTGTATTGCCCAGCGGGTGTCACCATGCGCTTTAAAAATAATAACAAGGGTAACCCTTCACAAATATTTTTATACAAACGCGTTTATGAACCAACAGAGGGCCATAAAGCACACGTGGTTTGTGGTAACGTCAATGAGCTTCCTAAAATTGATTATGAAGGAATGCACAACGTTCATTTACAAGACTTATTACCTAAAGACCTTGGTTTTGATATGAATATCCATATTCTAACCTTCCAACCAGGTGCTAGCCACGGTTATATCGAAACCCATTATCAAGAACATGGTGCGTTAATATTATCGGGTAAAGGTATGTATAACCTCGATAATGATTGGGTTCCTGTCAAGAAAGGCGATTATATTTTTATGGCATCATATGCACTGCAAGCAGGTTATGCTGTTGGCGACGAAGAATTTAGCTATATTTATTCTAAAGATTGTAACCGTGATATTGAACTATAATTTCAAATAACTATTTTGCAATTCATTATCTATATTCTAAATTATTTGAATTGTAAGAAAACAGAATAGTCTCACTCGCAATCAAAGGCATTAATAAATAATGCCTTTGATTTCTTTAAAATTAAAATCAACTTTACCATTATATAAAGGAATAGATATGAAATTAATTAAATGCGCTTTAATTTCTTTGCCTTTGTTACTTTCTGCACACTATGTAACTGCCAGTCAAGTTTATAATATTGATGAAGTAAATAAAATGAGTGTTAATGATTACGAAAAAACATTCTCGAATATTTTTGAAGATACAACGTGGCCTATTGTCGAGAGTGCCTCTAAACGCCCTTTTACTGGGTTTGTTAATATGTATATTGATCTTGTTAATGTGGTTGAAAAATCGGGAGCAGAGAAACAATTAGAGCTCATTAAATCTCATCCTCAATTAGCGTGCAAAAATTTGCGCAATAATAACATCGCAGCCTTATCACAAGGGGAACAATCAGGTGCTGGGCTCAATGAATGCACAGAGGAAGAGGCCAAAGAACTAGCTAAATTAAATAAAGAATATAATGAAAAATTTGGTTTCCCTTTTTTATTGGCCGTTAAAAAAGCCTCTAAACAACAAATTTTCTCTTCTCTTAAAACCAGAATCAATAATACCAGAGATCTAGAATTTAAAATTGCCTTACAGCAAGAATACAAGATTGTCCTATTTCGTTTATTAGATACCGTTCAATAATCACATTTATGTTATTTCAACTAAGGACAGTTCAAATGAATATGAATAGCAGCCGTAGAAATTTTATACTCGGAGCATCGGCTTTAGCGACTATAGCGGTTACCCAAAAAACTATCGCATCTACCGACTCAACGGCCAATAATTTAATGAAAAAAATACGTTTATTAGTCCTTAATCCAAATACTTCTGAGAAATTTACTCAGCTCATCGTCTCTGAAACACGTAAAGCTGCAGGAGATAATGTCGAGGTTGTTGGGCTAACATCCAGTTTTGGGCCTGACTATATCGGCAGCGAGGTTGCTATCGGTATCGCAATGCATTCACTCATTGATATGATGGCTAAACAACTTAAAAAAGACGCACAATTTGATGCCGCGATTATTGCTGGTTTCGGCTGCGGCGAAGCCTCTATTTTACAAGAGATGGTGCCTTTTCCAGTCATCGGCTTACTCGAAGCATCTCTGTCCACTGCCCTGCTATTTGGACGTAAATTTTCAATTCTCTCGGGAGGCGAAAAATGGAAGCCTATTTTGGAAAAACAAGTTGAAAATTTTGGCCTAGCAAACCGGTTAGCTTCCGTGAGAACTGTTTCAATGACAGGTGCAGAAATCGTTAACAATCCAGATAAAGCTTATGAAATGATAGTGAAACTCAGCGATACCTGTGCACAAAAAGATGGGGCATCCTGTGTCATTTTGGGGGGAGCTGCACTCGCAGGTTTCCCCGCAATCCTTCATGAGCGAGTAAGTGTTCCACTGATTGATAATCTCGCAGTAACCATTTCAACGGCACTCACTCTAGCAAAGTACGTTCCCCAGCCAAATCGTAACCAGCAAACGCCATCACCTAAAATGGGCAGCCAAAATTTATCACCAGAACTTTCTGATTTTCTTTTAAAAAAACAACAGATTAGTTAAAATTACACCAATGAATTTATCGAAGGTACTATTAATATCTATATGAATACGTCTCAATTAATGAAGATGGATATTAAAACTTATGTTAACCGAAAAATATTATGGCCCGCATTAGGCATGTGGGCCTTTTTTAGTTTAATTTCTAATAGACTAATTATAATTTACCTTCAGTAAAATCCACATTTCACATTAATTATCAATAAGTTAAAGTTTCTGGTTAATTTAAATTATGGCCAATAATATTCAATACCGTAAGAACCAAGGATGTTATTCTAGGTTTTAAACAACATTATTCATATCCTGAACAACATCCATTATGTTTTATACAAGAGCCAATAATGAATAAACCTTGAAGGTTATTAGAAAATTAATAGTATTACAGCCACTATGAATATTTCCAATATGAAAAATTATACCTTATTTAAAGCTAACCGAAAAAAATATAGTTTTTTACGTGAATTTAAGTAATCATAGACTCAAGAAATAAACTAATTCATTTTTAGGTACCTTATTAGGCACTTTTGAAAAGTTGAATTGAACATTAGCACTATAAAATCATTTAGTTAAGCGACGAATTCAGACTCCGCCAGCCCACCAAATTTGGTGGGTCAGTGATAGGACAACAGGTTTAAAGAGTTATTCCGTACTGTACCGAGTGTATTTTCTGAAGAAAAACACGATTCTTGCAGTGAACGTTATACTTACATTCCAACCATCACCTTGTTAGACAGCCTGCAAAAAGAAGGCTTTTATCCGTTCTTTGCTTGCCAAACTCGGAGGCGTGATGTCAGCCGCCGAGAGCACACCAAACATATGTTACGACTTCGGCGACATGACCAAATTACAGGCATACAAGTCACTGAAATTATCCTACTTAACAGCCATAATGGCTCAAGCAGCTATCAGATGTTGCCGGGATTTTTTAAGGCAGTATGCTCTAACAGTTTGATGTGCGGCGATGTATTGTTATGTAGCTCTAGGTAAAATCGAAAGTGGCATGAACCGATTTGCTAATACTCGAGGCTTACAAGACGAGCAAATAAAAGCACACCTTAAATCTCAAGAAGTTGTATTTGCTGTCAGATACTTATTTTAGTATTTTTATAGTGTTATCTCATGGTAATGTCTAAAAAATACCTAACTCTTGTTAGCTATTTTTAATTGTGGTGGACACGCTCAATTTTTGCCATTATTGCTCGGCTACTGCTTTATATGACGTGGGTATCTTTCACGAATAGCTGTCTATGAAAACAACAAGCCGTGTTTTATTTTTAAGAAATTTAGATTAGGTGTGCTATTGGCTTTTTCTAGGTGCGTAATGTTCATTGAAGTACCTACAGCGCCGAACTCATAATAAAATAAAAAGTGTCTAAAAATACAGGAAAAAATATAATAATAGCTATACCTCAAGATATCATTTTGATATTTTTTGAAAAGAGAAATGATGTAGACCTTTACGCGTTAAGATAAGGCCAAACATAACTTTATGATGCATAACCTGAAATAAACTATGAAAACATCTTTACTATCAAATAAAACCACGTTAATCGTAATAATAGGATGGCTATTACTTTATTACGTAACAGGTGAAATCTCCGAAATACTTACACCAGAGAATTCAGATATTTCTGTTGTTTGGTTTCCTGCGGGGGTCGCAACAACCGCTTTTTTATGTATGCACAAACGCCAATGGCTACCATTACTGGTTGGCTTCATTGTATTAAACTTGATTCTGAATGGCTTTGATAGTGAGCAAATCACCCTTTCACTTATATATGCCGCTCTAGCAGTACTTTCTTGTATTGCTATTGCTTGGATTGTCCGTAGGTATGCTCAGCGAGGAGATGATCTGCAACTAATATTGTTATGGCTATCGGCAACAATAATTGTCAGTTTTGCAGATGCAGTTCTATTTTCTATCAGTTTGTATTGGCTTGATAATACATCACTTAATGATATTTTTTGGGATGGTTTTATTGCTGATATTACTGGCAATATCTTTGCGACAACAGTGATTATGGGGCTAATTAATACCCATTTCAAAAAGGTGGTGCCTTCTTTCAAAATTAATATAGTTTGGGGAAGTATTGTTTTTATTCTTCTTATTATTAGCACTATATTAATATTCAATGATACTGCGATACAGGTATACCATTCCTATTTTCATCATCATCGTAATACTGCTAAATTATCGCTACTCTGTATCCCTATTTTGCTTGCTGTTACCCTGTCTATGCTGTGGGGAAACAGAGGAGGATCAATAGCACTATTAATACTTGCCACTATTACAATCTATTACACGCGTAATCAGCATGGACCTTTTTATCTTCATGGCCTATTTCGCCATGAGTCACTGTGGTTAATACAGGGATATTTGACCGTAATATCATTATTAATGGTTTTTTTACGAGTTGTCGCTCGAAGTACTCATAGAATTGATGACACACAAGGAGCTTATAAACCGCAGCACCTAGTATATCAACTTAATCTAGATAATGGTGGTATAGAATGGGGAAGCACAGATTGTTCATATCCGAAGGCTGATTTAATACCCCTTTCCGATTTAAGGCAAATTATGGAATCTATTCACCCTGACGACCGAGAAAAACTCGCTCGACATTGGGAACAAGAGCAAGCTCAGACCACTCTTCCAATAATAACCTTTTGTCTGAAAGATAAAGAAGGTCGTTGGTGGAATATAGAAGATCGTGGAAGTGTTATTTTTAGTCATAACAAGCCAGTAATGATTGTTGGGAATTGGTTTATTTTGGGTGAAGTATCCTAAAATTGATGTAATAACAAAGGATAAGTGATGCTACAAATTGCATTATTACTTTTCGGTGCCGAATTTATCAGAGGAAAAGCACATTACCTCTGGGGGATTGGGCTCCTTTGGTGTTTTATTGGTATATTTATTTTCATTGATGGTGTTGATGGTATTCTTTTTTTTCCAATACATTTGTTTGGTATTCTACTGTTACTTGAAAGTCTGATCACTTTAAGTGTCGCTTCAAGCGGAATTGGAACACAAAAAACGATACTTTTCTTTAAAGGTGGTCTATTTTTGTTCTGTGCATTGGTTATCTTAATTAATCAAACATATAGCAATGTATTATTGTCAGCGATGTTCGGTTTTGTTTTTTTTATTACCGGATTATTTGTTGTTGCATCAGCTTGGATCGTACGTTTTCCTGGATGGCAATTAATCCTATTATGGGGCGTCATTGAAATGCTGTTTGCCTTTTTTTTGTTTACCCATCACCAAGCAACAATTTCTTTTTTCATTGGCTTTTTGATGATAGGAAGTGGATTTGGATGCCTGAAGTTAGCATTTCGAGCCCGTCATATCCAACGAGGAACATCTATATTTGAACTGATGCGTCCTTTACCTGTGTCGTTTAAGAAAAAAGGAGCAATGCGACCAATAACAGAGAGCCTACAATCTTCCCCTTTAAATAGAGAAACTGAACAAGATACTATTTTGACTGTTCATATCTGGACCCCCGAAGGCTCCGCGAACCAACGCCCTGTACCACGGCCAATTATTAATCGTTATATTGCGGCTGTTGATTCTGAGGGAGTAATCTCTACGGGGCATGCATCTCTAGAACTCTATCCGCACCTCTATATCAGCTTATACCCTGAAGAAGATATTGATCGCTCTCCTTCAGAATTTTTCAGGCTACTAAAAGCAACCGCTGATAATAACGTTCCAGGGCGTTTCTTGCCTAATTATCAAGCTGAAGCATCAGAATGGTGTGAATCTGACAGACAGATTGTTTTCAATGTTTATAATTATGCTTCTTTATTGAGTTTTTGGGAAAAATATCGCCAGTATCCTATTTATAACCTAACATACCAAAACTGTTCCAGCAGTGTTGCATATGGTTTAGAAGCTGCATTAGATGGTGTTTTGTCTATGCAAAAGAGAAGTGATTTTATCGGAATATTAAATGTACTTTGTATGCCAGAATTATGGATTGCGGCTCAAATTCGTCGGCGTGCACTGATGATGGCATGGACCCCTGGATTAATTATGGATTATGCACGTGCTTTGCGGGCTATTGTACACCCAGTTCCAGTCCCTTGGTATAAACGCTTACTTAGGCGTAGAGTTTCATAGCCATTAGGTATTTTTATCTCAAACATCGTTTAAAATTGTCATTTTGGAATGTTTGCTAAATAAGTTAAAGAGGTTTTTATGCTGAAAGTGTACGCAATCTTAATGGTGTCTATCATAGCTGAAACAACCGCGACAACCATGATGAAGGCGTCTGATGGGTTTACTAAGTTGGTACCCAGTATTATTGTCGTTATTGGTTATGCCATTTCTTTTTATGGATTATCCCAAGTTGTAAAAAGTATGAATATTGGTATCGCCTATGCGATATGGGCTGGAGCGGGAATATTTCTTGTTTCAGCATTATCATTTTTTGTTTATAAACAAAAACTTGATTTTCCAGCATTAATTGGTCTAGCATGCATTGCACTGGGAATTGTTATTATCCAGTTGTTCTCTAAATCAATTACTCATTGAGTGTCGAAATTATTCAACGAGAATAGATTAAATAACGACATTAAGTTGCACACGTAACAAGATACATACCGACATTGAAACACTTTTTGTTACACCATGCTGGTGGTGTAACATCACTAGGAGAGAATGCCTCTCCTTTTAACTGATGCTATCACGTAGTATAGCTTTCCGGTTCACTCCCCCCGATGCTTTTGCCTATCCGTATTACAAAGAAAAAAATCATTATTACAGCCTCTGATATTACACAGAGGCTGTAGCTGTAATTAACGAGATTATACCAACTCATTAGCCTCAGACCATTTATTGCAGAGATTATGATGAGCAACGATATTGCGTAAAATCAATCCATTGGCCGCTGTTATCATGGCTACGTTTTGCGGCATCAATAAATGCCATTCCCTGTAGGCCAGTTTCAATACCTGGTAATAACGGTGATGCGCCGCTACCCTCGCGTAAACGAGTTGCCGCCTCACGATAAACCTGAGCAAAACCTTCTAAATATCCCTCAGGATGCCCGGCCGGAACCCTTGACATCGCACGGTTTTCCGCCCATTGAGACATTGATCCCCGAGTCACACAAAACATGGGTGAATCAAATGGTTTTAACCATAACTGGTTAGGATTTTCTTGGGAAAATGAAAGACTCCCTTGACTGCCATATATGCGCAGTCTCAACCCGTTTTCTTCACCACAGGCCACTTGGCTCGCCCATAGACGCCCTTTTGCTCCGTTGTGATAACGCATTTGCACACGCACATCATCATCTAGCACTCTTCCAGGGATCATTGATGTGAGTTCAGCACAAATGGCCTCTGGTAGCATCCCTGTGACAAATGAAGCTAACTGCCACGCATGAGTACCGATATCACCGATACAGCCCGCTCCCGCTTTTTGTGGATCGGTACGCCAGCTCGCCTGCTTGTTTTCAGTTTCCTCTAATCGTGTTGCTAGCCACTGCTGCAAATACTCCACTTCAATATAACGAATTTCGCCTAGTTCACCTGCCAATATCCGGCTGCGCGCTTCGCGAATTAGCGGATAAGCACTGTAATTATGCGTGAGAATCAGTTGCCTACCCGTTTCTCGCACAACATCGGCAAGCTGCAAAGCTTCTGAGTATGATGTACACAATGGTTTATCACAGATCACGTCGATACCTGAACGCAAAAATTCAACGGCAATAGGGGCATGCAGGTGATTAGGCGTAACAATCGCAACCACATCAATACCATCATCACGTGCCGTCTCGCTTTGCGCCATTTG
Source organism: Providencia sp. PROV141 (assembly GCF_028481645.1). Lineage (NCBI taxonomy): Bacteria > Pseudomonadati > Pseudomonadota > Gammaproteobacteria > Enterobacterales > Morganellaceae > Providencia > Providencia sp. PROV141. The sequence continues at coordinate 386,275 of NZ_JAMPPR010000014.1, forward strand.
CTGATAGCTGGCGTAACTACGTTCAGGAGCAAGATGTAACCGTTGCCCTGTACGTTGACAATTTTGCTCGTTTGAAGAAAACGCGCCCGCGACTAACTCAAACTCATCATCCATACGAGCTGCTAATCGATGCACAGCACCAATAAATGCACCTTCGCCGCCTCCAACCATTCCCAACTTTAGTCTCATCGCCTTATCCTTTATTTATCACTCACGATCCCAAGTAATGCTTTGATTTGTTGAAGATTAGTATCTACCGCTGCAAAATCATCAAAGGCATGATCAACCACTGGAATAATATGATTGGTGATAAAATCAGCTCCCTCTTTCGCCCCGGCATCTGGAGATTTAAGGCAACACTCCCATTCCATTGTGGCAACACCGGAAAAACCGTACTGGGTTAATTTGCTGAAAATAGAGACAAAATCAATCTGGCCATCCCCTAACGAACGAAAACGCCCTGCGCGCTCAACCCATGATTGATAGCCGCCATAGACACCGCTTCGGCCATTTGGTGAATATTCCGCATCTTTGACATGAAATGCGCGAATGCGTTGGTGATAGCAATCAATAAACGCAAGATAATCCATCTGCTGGAGCAATAAATGGCTTGGATCGTAGAGAATATGGCAACGTGGGTGGTTATCGACAAGGCCGAGAAAACGCTCAAATGTCACACCGTCGTGTAAGTCCTCCCCTGGATGTAACTCGTAACATACATCGACGCCACACTCGTCAAACACATTCAGAATAGGCAACCAACGCAACGCAAGTTCAGCAAATGCTTCATCAAATAGCTGTGCATTGTGGGGTGGCCAAGGGTAAAAATAAGGCCACGCCAGCGCGCCTGAGAAAGTCACGTGCGTAGTTAGCTTTAGGCGCTGCGAGGTTTTTGCCGCTTTGATGAGTTGCTCTGCCGCCCATTGCTGGCGCTTTTGAGGATTGCCTCTGACGCTCACAGGGGCAAAACCATCAAAAACCGTGTCATACGCTGGATGTACCGCAATTAATTGGCCTTGTATATGAGTCGATAACTCACTGATCTGAATACCATATTGCTGTAACATGGCAACCAGCTCATCGCAATAAGTTTGGCTTGTGGCTGCCAAATCTAAATCAAAGATATGTGGGTCGATCGTTGGCACTTGGATATGGGTAAAACCTAGGCTTGATGCCCATTCAGCGAGGCCTTCTAATGAGTTAAAAGGGGCTTTTTCGCCAATAAATTGTGCCAGAAAGATACCGGGGCCTTGGATTGTTTTCATGACTCACTCCCTAAAATCACGGTGCGCTGTGTACGCACAGCTTCATCCGCAGCAAGAACAATTCGCAAGCTATTGAGTGCGTCTTGTAGATGCTGTTCTAATGAAAATTGTTCCGTAATCGCTTGAATAAAATAATGTTGTTCACTTAGGCACAGCGCCAAATGGTCTGGCTCGTCTTGGCAGTCAACCCAACGGTCGGGATGCTTAAAGGCATTGTTTTTATCAAGCTCCGCATAGTGAATACGTAAAGAGTCAGTGCGTGTGTGCCCATCAACATTGTCACTATTTCCTTCTCCATGCCGAGCCATTATCGAAACCGCACCGCGAGGGCCTATGACATCTTTGATAAAATACGCCGTTTCGCTGATCATTGGCCCCCAACCCGCCTCATACCAACCCACTGAGCCATCATCAAAACGAACCTGTAATTGACCATAGTTATACATATTATCTGGTAATTCATCGGTCAATCTTGCGCCAATAGCGCTGACACTCACTGGTTGAGCTTGAGTCATTTGGCACATCACATCTAAATAATGAACGCCGCAGTCAACTATCGGTGATAGTGATTGCATCAGGTTACGGTGTACATTCCACATCTGCCCATGGCTTTGTTGATTCAAATTCATTCTCATCACTAATGGCTTACCCAGCTCATGAGCTAGATGAATGAATTGTTGCCACGATGGGTGATGACGCAAAATATAACCGACCACCACTTGTCGATGGGCTTGTTTAGCCGCAGCAATGACACGCTTGGCCCCTTCAACCGTAGTGGCTAACGGCTTTTCAATAAACACATGACAGCCAGCCTTGAGTGCTAGCAATGCATAAGCTTCATGCGTATCAGGGTATGTCGTTAAGCAAACCGCATCTGGTTGCGTTGCTTTTAATGCCTGTTCGTAATTATCAAACGTGGCATATTCACCACCTAAATGTTCATTGAGAGTGTTTTTTGAATGGCCACGAGCCACCAGCCCGCAGATATCAACCCCTTCCATTCGGTGGTAAGCCTCTGCATGAGAGGCTCCCATATTGCCGCAACCAACGACTAAGACGCGTAAATTAGCCATCTTATTTCCCCTCCACCGGCTTTTCTTTATAATTGAACGTGAAGAAGAACAATGCGGCTATCAGTAACGCACCTATCGCTGGGTACCACCAGAAACTTTGCCATTGTGGCAGAGCCGCTGCACCTTCCGTTGTAACAATGCTATTAAACAGCATGCCACTGATTTGTGAACCAATTAACATCCCCACGCCATAGGTGAACAAAACCAGCAAGCTCTGCGCCTGCCCTTTTACTTTCTCACCAGCAACTTTGTCTGTATAGATAAAACCAATAACGAAGAAGAAGTCATAACACATACCATGTAAGAAAATGCCGATATAAATCATCCAGCGCAGTTCTTCAGCGATCCCTAAGGCAAACATGACATAACGTAAGCACCAAGACAGCATCCCAATGAGTAACATCACTTTAATGCCAAGACGCGCAAAGAAGAAAGGTATCAATAACATAAAGAACAGTTCTGACATCTGCCCTAAAGACATCACGCCACCAACGTTAGTAAACCCTGTCGCTGCAACAAATGGCGCCGCATAGGCATAATAAGCCGCCAATGGGATGGAGATCAGCATTGCGCAAATGATGAAAACTAAAAAATGACGTTGCTTGAGCATGGCAAACGCATCCGCACATAACAAGTCGCGCATTGCTACGGGCTTACCTCGTTCTGGTGCTGGCGTGTGTGGTAATGTAAAGCTGTAAATCGCCAGTACCAACGAAGCCGCTGCCGCCAAGGTGAAAATTTCTGTACTATCTGATAACCCTGTTGAACCGACAATCAACCCCGCGACAATCCAACCGAATGTACCGAATGCACGCACAACTGGGAACGCTTTCTCACTGTTCGGTAAACTATAAAAGGCAACGTTGTTACTAAGAGCAATAGTTGGCATATAGCAAAGCATATAACCAAAGATTATCCATAACAGACCACTATGATCCCCCGTAAAGTAACTTGGGATCATCCATAATAAAGCGGCACCGATGAGATGCAGTACACCAAGCACTTTTTGTGATGCAAAGAAACGGTCAACCACCATCCCTAGTACAAAAGGAGATAAAATAGAGGCGATAGGCCCTGTCGAATAGGCATCACCAATAATTGCTGATAAACCATATTTCCCCATGACAACCCCTAGCGTGACATACCATGCCCCCCACACAAAAAATTGAAGGAACATCATTAACGCCAATCGCGGTACTACCCATACATGGGCAGTATTTTTACCGCCTTGAGCGAGACTATTTGTACCCATAAGACCCCCAATAATTTCTATTTTTTATTAGCCACTTTCAGGTAAAAAGGACGGCATAACCACGCCGCTTGGTTTCTGCGCATAACCTTTGGCTTGCGCAAGATGTAATTCACAAATTCGACCGCCCCATCGCAATAGTGCTTGGCACAGTGCATTTCGCTCTACGGGAACTAAAACGACTGGCATCGCACCACGATGATGTTTGTCTAACATCCAACCGAGTAAATCCAGCGCTACCTCATCACGATAGCTGCAGCCGGGCCCTAACATCCTCGATGCGGGATGTGCGATAGAGGCAAGATAACCTTCAATGCGCTGGTTATGCTCCCAGACTGCAATTCGCCATAACCCGCTGGTGTCATTCAAAAAATATTCAATATCCCGCTGACGACTAATACCCAATAAATCCGCTTCCAATTGTAAAATAGCTGGTAAGTCTTCGGTTCGAGCATCTCGTACAATTCCTTCGGTCAAACGAGGGAGATTTACGCCTTGCTCGGGTACTGAAATCACCATGTCTTGGTATATTGCGTAAGGTGTAAAACCGCCACGGCGATAAAGAGAATAAGAGTCTAAATTCAGGGCACTTGAAATTAAGCGAATGGGTAAATTTCCTGCTAATTCATCCGCTTTGGACAATAATTTCTTTGCAATACCCTGTCCGAATGCATCGGGATGGACATTCATAATCCCAAGGCCCAAATGGGTTTCACGTGGGTGAAAAAAACACGAGCCAAGAATATTAAGTTGTGGATCACGGGCTACCCAGTGGTAGTCAGGATCAAGTTGTTGGTATACATCAACAAATAAGTGGCACTCTTCAGGCGCAGACTGAAATATTGCGCCTAAGCCATGTTGCTGATACCAGACATTCGTTGAGTGATAAATCAAATGCGCGACTTCATTCCGATCAGTGTATTTCGCAAGCTGTAGTTGTATATCCATTCATTACCTCTCATGTTTTATTGTTTATAAAATGAGGCTTTTTGCTAAATGGCAGCTAGATCCCAAAATGAAATCGATTACATTTTTACTGAAATCGATTTCATTTATAAAATATAGCCAAATTGTTTCTTTCAGCAACTAGCTGAATGGTTCAATAATGACCTAAAAGGTAAATTTGCAATCTGCATCACAAGTTGCTTGTATCAATCGTACTTTTCATCACGATGTTGCATACTGTGCATGGCAATAGACAAAAGGAAAAGTGAACAATGTCGATAGAAAAAGTGGCGAAAATCGCAGGAGTCTCTGCCGCAACGGTTTCACGGGTATTGAATGATCAACATATTGTCAAACCCGCAACTCGCGATAAAGTTCTCGCCGCCATCGCTCAGTGTAATTATCAGCCTAATTTATTAGCGCGCCAACTACGTACCTCGCGTAGTCGTATGCTATTGGTGTTGGTATCTAATATCACTAACCCCTTTTGTTCACTCGTTGTACGAGGTATTGAAGAAGAAGCGGAACGCCACGGCTATCATATTTTGTTATGTAATTCTGAATCCAATCCAACACGTGAATCCGCTTATCTGAGTTTACTCAGAGGTAAGGTTGTTGATGGCGTCATCACTATGGATGCCGTGAGTTGTTTGCCAGGGCTTACGGATATGATTGGCGATTTTCCGTGGGTGCAGTGTGGTGAGGGGGATCCAGAATTTCGTGCTTCTTCGGTTACTATTGATAATTCACAAGCCGCTAGCGCTGGCGTTTATCATTTAGCAGCGAAAAATCGCCAACGCATTGCATTAATTAACAGTGATATGCGTTACCTCTATTCGCAACAACGGGAACAAGGATATCGAAAAGCACTCACTGAACTTGGCTTTGAGTATTGTAAAATCGAGTATGTAGAAGAATTAGATTACACCGCAGGGGCGAAGGCCATGGAAAAGTTACTGCAAAATGCGCCCAAACCCGATGCTGTATTCGCGATTTCTGATGTCACCGCAGGCGGTGCAATGAGTGTTTTACATCAGCAGGGGTTGCATATTCCCAATGATATTGCCGTGTTAGGGTTTGATGGCGTGCCCTTCGGTGAAGTAACCACGCCGCCATTAAGTACTATTGTACAGCCGATGCATCAATTTGGCATCCGTAGCGTTCAACTGCTACTCAATAAAATTAAGCACCCGCAACTCGATGACAGCCATGAAATCCTCGAATGGCAATTAATTGAGCGTGGCTCAACTTAACTCACCTTTTTACTGCCATTCTGGGGCTGTGGTATTGAAATAATACGGATAAGATAAATACTACTATTTTCTTTTCGTATTTATCTTTTTTTATGGCTATCGCGATGTGACCTGACTTATCAATATTAGTTAGGTCTTTTGAGTAGCGATTTGGTTAGCCATATTTACACCATAAATTATGACTTGATTTTATTCATCGCCATCAGCAATAAAAAATACCCGCCACCTAAAATGGCGACAAATATTCCAGCAGCTATCTGTGTTGGATAAATAATAATTTGTCCTAACCAATCTGCCCAAACCATTAATATACTGCCGATCAACCCACTAATAATAAGTTGTTGTTTCGCCTTTTTAGCGCCAACTAAAAAAGCCATATGGGGTGCAACTAAACCAAGAAATGCAATAGGGCCAACAGTAGAAGTGACAAAAGCACACAATAATGCAACTAAGATTAATAGCAATATAGTCGCTAATTGTGAATTTAGTCCTCTTCCCTGTGCAAATGACCGACTAATTGATAATAAAACTAGCCAACGATTTAACGTGATCGCTAATATAGCTAACACAACAATACTGATTGAAAAAATAATGGCCTGTTGCCCTTCCACACGATAAGTTGACCCTGAAAGCCATAATAATATCCGATAGCTACTCAATGTACCTTGAGCTAAAAAGAACTGAACAAAAGCTTCTAACGTTGCCGTTAGGCAGATCCCTGTCAAAATTAAGCTTGCTGGTGCGTATTGGTGTCGCTTACCTAGGTACAACAATAGCCCTAATACAATCAGGCTCCCGATTAAAGCAATACCCCAAAATGAGGTTTGAATAGCAGTGCCTAATAGTAAACTAAATAGAACAAGTGCCGCTGTAGCACCTGAAGAAACCCCTAAAATATCTGGGCTGGCCAACGGGTTATAAATAATTCTTTGTAATAAAACGCCTGCAATACTCAATGCTAAGCCAGAGAATATAGCCGCTAATAAACGAGGCCATTTAATATCCCATTGAAAACTTGATGGCAGTTGCCAATAATATTGTTCACCATTCGTTTGTAAGCAAAGTGAAAATACAACTCCACTTGCTAACAATAAAATAAGAATACATACCGTGGTTTTGGAAAGTATTATTTTTGTTGGTAATAGACCTATCGATAATTGATCTTGGGCTGTCATTGCTCGGCGGCTAAACCAGATCAATAAAGGAGCACCAATAGCAGCAGTCATTACCCCCGTAGGAACCACAATATTAAGGTAGTTTGTTAGTGCGATAGCCCAGCTGTCTGCAAGAAGCAATAAAATAGCGCCTACAACTGCACTGTTTAATAACTCTTGCCTTGCACTCATATTACCCATTCGCCGTACTATATTTGGGGCTAATAAACCAATAAAACTAATAACCCCTACAGTTGAAATAGTCGCCGCCACTAACCAAGATGCTAAAACAATAAAAAACAAGAAAGTAGGTAAAACGGATAAGCCACGAGCTTTAGCCCCCTCATGACCTAATTTCAATAATGTCAAAATACGAGGTGCAAAACAGATAATAATAATGATAGGGAACAATAAAGGTAATAAACCAACCACTTTTTGCCAGCCATCTTGCGCTAGATTTCCAGCTCCCCACATAAAAATGTTTTGTGCAAATTGAGAATTTAATGTAATTAATGCAGTCGCTATTGCACCAAACAAAATATTGATGACCATTCCCGAAACAACCAACGGAATGCCTGTCATATTGCGAATACCTGCAATTAATATTACCAACCCAAATGCAAGTAATGCTCCCACCATCGCAGCTAGCGTTTGATATAACCCAATCTCATTACTAAACCAAATATTGACTACCACTAATGCTAACCAAGCACCGGATGATGAACCTAATGTCAGTGGTGAAGTAAGATTATTTTGTGTTAATTGCTGCATCAAACTGCCCAATAAACCAAAAGTCGCGCCCACTAATAATGCCATAGCAAGGCGTGGTAATTGGCCATATAAATAAAAATAATCAGCAAATGTATCGGCTGAAGCAGGATGAATAATTAAAAATAATTGCTGACTGAGTATAACCCCAGGTTCGAGCTGAAGATTAATCAGCGCAAACACCATTAATACAAAAAATAGTATTGAGTACTGTTTAGTTGTCATTATGAGGAGCAACCTGTAATAAGCTTTCTGTTAATGCTTCCGCCATTAATTGCAAGGAAAATACACCACCATAATTCCAAACGGGACGAACACTATTTATCCGCCCTTGTTTAACAAAGGGCATCGACTGCCATAAAATAGAATCATTTAGTTTTTTTTCTTCTACAAATGGTTTGATATATAACACGTACCCATCATTAATAAACTGTAATGAATTTATTCGTCTCTGTTCTATTCCCCAAGCACGTGCGGGAACTAAAATAGCGGGCTTTAATGCAAGCTGTTCAAGAACATAATTTAGCGTTGAGTTCTCAGTATAAAGAAAAATAGTGCTTAAACTTGAAAACCGGATAACAGCAACATTTGGTTTCGTGGAAAAAGCTCGTTCAAGCTGTGATCTTAATTCAGCAAAACGTTTATCCATTTTCACTAAATATTCATCGGCAAAAGAGGTTTTGTTAAATAAGTGAGCCAACGTTTTAAAATGCGCAATGGCTACAAGCCCTGAGTCATCTTGGCGTGCAAAATTTGATAAATAAACGACTGGCGCTATTTTTTCCAATAAAGGCAGTAAATCTTCTTGCGCGCTACTTGCAATAATAACATCAGGTTTCAATGCGGCAATTTGCTCTAGATTAGGCTCAGCTCGGGTTCCTACCTCTTTGACTGAAGAAGGAACAACAGGGTCAACAACCCATTGCTGGTAACTTTCTAATTCCGTGGCCCCAATAGGGGTGACTTCAAGGGTTAATAGCTGCTCGAGTAAATCCCAATCTAAAACCACAACACGCTGAGGCGGTGAATTGAACTCGACAATACCACGACTGTCCGTAACAGAATAAGCCCGTGTATAAAATGAGCATAATAATGTACTTGTTAATAAAATAAGGCCAAGCAAATTGATTTTTAAGCGCATACGATAGCAACCCTATGATGTTCTGACTCTGGAAAATTAGGGTGTGGTATTAACTTAATCGGGGTATCGTAAAGTGACGATAGCCTTGCTTCATCATGAAGAAGAACACTTTTTCCCTCAAATTCTATTTTCCCTTTTTTTAATGCCACTATGTGTGTTGCGTAGCGTAGAGAAAGGTTGAGGTCATGAAGGATCACAATCACACCAATCCCATGAACTTTATTAAGCTCACTCAATAAATTCATTAACTGGTATTGATGGTGAATATCTAATGCAGAAGTCGGTTCATCCAGTATTAAAACCGGTGATTGTTGGGCAAGTAACATGGCAACCCATGCGCGCTGGCGCTCTCCACCAGACAAATTGTCTGCTAAGCTCGAAGAAAACCCCTCAACTCCCGCTTTTTCCATTGCTTGCTGGATAATAATTTCATCGTCAGCTTGCCAGCGACCAAGTGCACCTCGCCACGGAAAGCGGCCTAAGCGCACAAGTTCTTTCACAGACAGCCCCGCTGAGGCTGGCAGTTTTTGTGGTAAATACGCGATTTTCTGCGCTAATTCTTTCGTTTTATATCGAGAAAGACTCGTGCCATTTAAATCGATTTGTCCGCTATCCGGTGCCATCTGCCCTGAAAGGAGATTAACCAGTGTAGATTTTCCTGAACCATTATGACCAAGAACTACTGTGAGTTCTGTTGTCGGTATATTTAGCGAATCTATAGATAAAATAGAACGATGATCACGAACGATATTAATATTTGCTAATCGAAACATAGAAAGGACTCAAGGCATGCCAAGGTTATTAGCATGCCTTTTTTAAAATTACCAAGTGTACTTTGTTTGTAACACAAATGAACGCGATTGGCCGTAGTAGCACCAGTAATCACAAGATGAAACATACTCTTTATTAAGAATGTTATTCATATTGAACTGGAACTGCCAATTGTTCGATAATTGATATATCGCGGCCATATCCCAGAGTGTCGCACTAGGAACAGAAAGGTTGCTACTCGCTGGGTTGTCTTTTGATTGACCATAATAGCGAATACCTGTTCCGAGTTTTAACGACTGGTTACTCACGATTGGAATTTCGTAGTCAGTCCAGACAGTCGCCATATGTTTGGGAATAATGCCAGCCTGCTTGCGTCCTTTCCCTCCCGTATTATCTGTTTGCGCATTGGTATAAGTGTATGTCGCTTTAATATCCCAATTATCAGTAACACTTGCGAAGAGTTCCGTTTCTATACCTTGTGAAGTCACCTTACCCGTTTGAGTTGCAATAAAAGTCTTGGGATTGGTCACTAACGCATTTTTTTGTTCGATATCGAACCAAGCAATATTCCAATAGCCATCCACAAAATAAGGCGTATATTTGATACCGGCTTCAAATTGCTCACCTTTAAGTGGTTTATACAGTTTTTGGGTGGTTGGGTCGATCGTCGATTGAACTTCAAAAGATTGAGAGTAATTTAAATAAGGTGAAATGCCATTGTCAGCAATATACATTAAACCCGCATTTAAACTCATCTGCCCATCGTTTCTAGACTCATCTTCTGCTTTTTTATGTGCTTTATTTTCAGTTTTTACCCAATCATAACGTGCGCCAATGACCCCAATCCATTTGCTATCAAGCTTTGTTTGGTATTGTGAATAAATACTAGTTTGTGTTTTATCAATAGTGCGATGAATATTATTAGATGGGTCTAGTGGGGTATAGTGCCCATAAACTGGCTTCCACGGGTTAATTTTACCAAAAGCATAATTATCCTGTTCATCACCTTTGGTTTGATGATATTGAAATTCAATACCCGCAAGTAAAGTATTTTCAAACCGCTCACTATCCCATTCACCGACAATATTGTTATCTAAGCTAAAACTTTGGTTTTTACCATCGCGAAAAACAACACCTCGCTCCAATTCTTGCACAGCAGGATCTGCATTAAAGAAGGCATAAACACTTCTGAGTGTTAGGTCGTTGTAACCGTAATTCACACGCTGTGCAAAACGCCACTCATCATTAAATTGATGTTCTAGTAAATAACCTACTGAGAACTGAGTTCGCTTATATTTATCGTAATCAGGCTCACCTAAATTGGTTGATGGTTTAATTTTGCCATAATTAGAGTGAATTAATGTTCCCGCTGCGGGGAAAAAAGGATTCGTGGGCGTACCATCATCGTGCAGATACGTTCCCATTAACGTAAGTACAGTTTGGTCAGACAAGTCAAATGCCGCACTTGGCGCCAGATAAATACGTTTATTATCTGTGTCTTTGAGTTCCCCATCCGATTTTTTCATCGTTCCCACTAAACGGTAGCGGGCACCTGCATCGGCTGATGCCGTAGAAAGATCAAAACCTAGCGCTTGGTGATCGTTATTACCCGCTTCTAAAAATATTTCATTTTTAGCATTAATAGATGGTTTTTTCGTTACTAAATTAACAGCGCCTCCAGGAGTGGATTCGCCAAAGAGAACAGCTGATGCCCCCTTCACGACTTCAATACTTTCCAACCCATAAGGTTCAAGCAACCAAGTATAATAGCCATCTCGATATAACCGGCTATTATCTAAATAGGTTGCGGCATCAAAACCGCGGACTTTGAACCAATCAGTATCATTATCAGCTCCATAAGGCTGTGCAACAACCCCTGAGGTATAACGAAGTGCTTCATCAATTTTTTGCGGAGCATGTATGGTCAAATCTTGTTCGGTAATAATCGAAACTGATTTTGGCGTTTCTTGCAGCGCAGTATTCACTTTGAGTGCTTGTGCACTGACAACGAAAGAGTCTTGTTTGTCGCTATTTTGTTCATTTGCCATGGATTGGTTTTGAACAGCCAGCGCTAACAAGGTGAAAATGGCAACCTGATGTAAACGAAATAAACCTAAATTTTTCACAAAATAGTTCCAATGATAATAATAATAAGTCTCAGTATTATTCCTAAAAATAAGTCAAATTAAAATCAATTTGGCATATTTACTTATAACAAATAGTTATTAAAAAAATCAATTTAGACACAATTAACCATACATAAGAAAGGGATATTATTAGGCGAGAATAACGAAAATGATTGCGATACTAATGTTAGCTCATTATTTAAGTTAATAAATGCAAAAAATAAGGCGGGGGTGTTCCTTCCCGCCTAGTGCTATCATTTACTTATCAGGTTGTTAGAAATATTGCGCTACCAGAACAACGCATATAACACACATAAAATAACCATAATTGCGTAGGATGCGATATTGAAACCTGTCGATGTTTTAAAGGTCTCCGACGTTAAAATAATTGCCCCCTCACAGTCATCTTCTTTTGCCGTTGTCAGGCTAATTAAACCAATCACGACCGCAGTAAAGAAGAAGGTGTACATCATTTGGTCAAGGAATGGCATACCTAACGGCATCAGTTTTAAGAATAATGCAAACGGAATTGAGAGCAGCACACCGATAATCGCGCCTTTTGCATTGGTTTTCTTCCAAAATAAACCTAGTAAGAATACCGCTAAAATACCAGGGCTAACTAACCCCGTATACTCTTGAATATATTGGAAAGCCTGTCCAATGTTACCTAATAATGGTGCGATAAAACATGCCACAATTAACGCAACAACCGCGCTGATCCGCCCGACATTCACTAATTTATGGTCCGCGGTTGACGGAGCAATATATTCTTTGTAGATATCCATAGTGAAAATAGTTGCCACTGAGTTCAGCATGGAAGCTAAAGAAGAGACAATAGCCGCAGCTAATGCCGCAAATACGACCCCTTTAGCGCCGACAGGTAAGAATTGTGTTAACCATGGGTAAGCTTTGTCCGCTTGCGCCAGTGTTGGCATATGTTCTTGTGCCATCGTTCCTAATCCCGCCAGTAATGCAGGGTCAGAAACAATCACAAATGCCGCAATACCCGGTACGACAACAAGGATTGGGATGATCAATTTGAGAAATGCCGCAAAAACCAAGCCTTTTTGCGCTTCATTAATAGATTTAGCCGCTAATGCACGTTGAATAATATATTGGTTGAAGCCCCAGTAATATAAATTGGCAACCCATAGTCCGCCAATTAATACGGCAATACCGGGTAAATTGCTAAATTGCGGGTTGTCTTGGCTTAAAATCATTTCAAAATGTGCAGGCGCTTCACTTGCCATACGGCTCATACCTGCGAATAAACCTGCATCGCCGCCAATATAGCTCACCGCCATTATTGTGGTTAAAAAACCGCCTAAAATTAAAAAGAAAACTTGTACGACATCCGTCCATGCAACCGCAGATAGCCCGCCATAAAGAGAATAAACCACTGCAAATAATGCTAAGCCAAAAATAGCATAATGCATTGGGATACCTAGGATTGTTTGTAATGCTAATGACCCTAAATAGAGAACTGAAGTTAAATTAACAAAGATAAATAATGCTAACCAGAATACAGCTAAGATCGTTTTTAATGTTTTATTAAAGCGTTTTTCAACAAATTCTGGAATGGTAAAAATACCTTTATCGATAAATACGGGCATAAAGTATTTTGCGACAATAATCAGTGTTAGTGCCGCCATCCATTCATAGGATGCGATGGCTAAACCAATTGAAAATCCAGAGCCAGACATACCAATAAACTGCTCTGCAGAGATATTTGCCGCAATCAGTGAAGAACCTATCGCCCACCAAGGTAATGTTTTTCCTGCCAGAAAATAGTCTTTTGTACCTTTTTTTTGCCCTTTTTTATCTCGAGAAACCCAAAGACCCACACTAATAATGATAAGCACATACAGAATGAATATTCCGTAATCTAATGTGCTTAGCCCAACCCCTTCAGTTTGCATAATCAAATTCCTTCGCCAAATGATAACGAAGCAAGTGTAAACGTTACCACAAGATATCACCGTTAAATGAATCACATATTTTCACAATATCCTCAATAATGTTAACTTAGTGGATTAAATAACAGATTTTAATGCAAATTTTCAGAGAAGAACGAAGACGAATTACTGAAAAGTAATCTATTTTTTGATGGTTCCGTGAAGCCCATCAAATATTAATGAAAACGTTTACATTTCATGCCGTAATTCTATACCTATAACGTAATTAGGTGTGTAAGGGCCTAACTGAATTGCGTTGAACCAATGTCGGTGAGTAAATCAAACTTTCACCTGTCGTTTTTTCCCCTCTTGCTAAAGAAAGTGCTAACTGAGTGGCTTTTTCTGCCATCATTTGAATGGGATAACGAATCGTTGTTAAACGTGGATGGATATAGCGGGCAATCAATACATCGTCAAAACCAATAACCGAAACCTGTTCTGGTGAGTGAATTTCATTTTCATCTAATACCGCAATGGCTCCTGCGGCCATAAAATCGTTGTAACCAACGACCGCAGTGATTTCGAGTGATTTTATCAGCAAGTTAGTCATCGCTTGCTCCCCACCTTCCCCATAAGGAGCACCATATTCAACATAGCTATCAGACAGCTGAATACCATTATTTTTTAACGCATCTCGATAACCCTGCAAACGCTGTACCGCATCCTCAATTTGGTGATTTGAAGAAATGTACGCAATTTTAGTGTGCCCATGTCGAATGAGGTGTTCCGTTGCTAAATAGGCACCTTTGTAGTTATTCAATGAAATACAGCGGGTTGCAATCTCATCAATATGGCGGTTGATCAGTACCATACTCGGGACTTCGTTCGCATATTGAAGCAATTCAGCGTCATCAAGGGCTTTAGAGTGAATAACCAAAGCATCACAGCGGTTGTTAATCAATAGCTCGATAGATTGGCGCTCTTCTTTTGCATTATGATAACCGTTACAAATCAAGATATGTTTGCCATTTTTATGGGCTACCGCATCAACAGCTTTAACCATAACACCGAAAAATGGGTCTGACACATCGTTAACGAGTACCCCAATTGTATTTGAGCTTTGGTTCACTAACGCGCGAGCCGCCGCATTTGGGCGATACCCTAGCTTATTCATTGCCTTTTTTACGGATGCAATAGAAGCTTGGCTTGCCTTAGGTGATTGATTAATCACCCGTGAAACAGTTGCAACAGAAACACCTGCTTCTTTTGCCACATCTTTGATTGTCGCCATCGTGTACCTCTACAATTAGGATGGCTTATTAAACAATGAGCTAGAATTAAAAACAATGGCATAGCGCATATTAAAATTATTTAGCTGAAACTCATCAATGCATAGTATAGAAAAATAAAACACCGCATTTCAGCGGTGTTAATCAACAGTAGGCTTAAAAAATAAATTGATAACACGTTTCACTACAATATATTTGATTAGGCTGTGAAATCGGGCTGTATCGCTCCCCCCATTCAGGGTGGTTAACTGCATCGGGTGGAAATTGCGTTTCAAATGCAACACCAGAAAAAGGCGTATACGATTTTGTTTTACCCGCAACTGAAATCAAATAATTCCCTGTATAAAGCTGCATAGAGGGCATTGTTGTAGAAATATTCATTTTTACGTCCCCTTCAGGAGCACACAGCGATGCCACCGTTTGCCGCCCATCAATACGAGATGTTTCGAGAATAAATGTGTGATCATATCCCCCAGCAGAAACTTGGTCGTTATCTTGGAGAAAATCACGGCCAATGAGTTTGCTTTGACGAAAATCAAAATTGCCGCCAGTCACATTACGCCACTCTCCACTGGGGATCCCTGTTTTATCTGTCGGTAAATAACAATCACTGCAAATCGTAAGAGCGTGATCTAGAGCTGTTTTTTCACTACCTTCACCCGCCAAATTAAAATAAGCATGATTGCTTAGGTTCACAGGGCAGCTCTTTGTAGTTTGGTGTTTATAGCGGATAATCACTTGGTTTTCATCCGTTAATTCATAACTCACCTCAACGTTCAGTTCCCCAGGAAAACCTTGGTCACCATCTGGCGAAATAAGTGAAAAAATAACCTGTTGAGCACTAGTCTGTGAAATTGCCCAAACTCGATAGCTAAAATTATCTTTCCCACCATGTAAGCAATTCGCCCCTTGATTGGCTGATACTAAATAATTTTCACCATGAATAGAAAAGCGTGCATTCGCGATACGGTTAGCCACGCGTCCCACTGTCGCCCCCAAATACACGTCTTGTTCCTTCTGTTTATCCATGTTTGGTGAACCTAGGATAACGTCTCGCTTCCCACTCGCTAGCGGTAAAATACAACCTAGCCAACTTGCCCCTAAACTTGTCAGGGTAATTTCCATATCATTTTGATTGGTTAACACGACGACTTTGGGTGAACCTAATGTCTGATTTTTTTCTTGAGTAAACATCATGTTATCTCAACTTCTCAATGTGTTGATTTGCTTTTAACGCACCACACTCGCACCTGAGCTAGGTTGGCATACATAAATATCGGCTTGTAAACCTGTCGCTTTCTGGTATTGCGCTTCTACCGCATCAATCACTGGTTGAACACATTGCTGCTGCATCACCGCAACCACACAGCCACCAAAGCCCCCTCCGGTCATACGTACCCCGCCTTGAACACCTAAAACGGACTTAACGATATCCACTAAAGTATCAATTTCTTTAACTGTGATTTCGAAATCATCACGCATGGAAATATGTGACTGCGCCATTAATTCGCTTAGTTGCAATAAGTCATTTTGCGTTAATGCTTTTGCTGCCGCCAAAGTACGCTCGTTCTCACTGATCACATGTTTGGCTCGCTTGGCAACGACAGGGGATAACTGGTGTTGCTGCTGTAAAAATTCATCAAATGTGACATCGCGCAACGCTTTCACTCCAAACACATTAGCAGCTTCTTCACATTGTTGGCGGCGTGTATTGTATTCACTCCCAACTAAACCCCGTTGCTTATTTGAATTGATAATCATCACAACCAAATCATCAGGTATGGAAATATGAAATAGTGCTAAGCTACGGCAATCAATAAGTAAAGCATGGCCAGCATCCCCACAAGCTGAAATCAGTTGGTCCATAATGCCGCAGTTACAACCAACAAATTGGTTTTCAGCTTGTTGGCCATTCAGCGCGATATCTTGTTGACTAATATCTAATTGATACAAGGCCTTAAATGTTTGTCCAATTACAACTTCTAGTGAGGCTGAAGAGCTTAATCCCGCACCCTGCGGAACGTTTCCACTGACTGCAATATCGCAACCATTAAACGAAAACCCTCTTTGTAAGAGAAACTTCACTACACCACGTATATAGTTCGCCCACATTTTTTCAGGCAAAAATGTAATATCACTATCCAAACTGAATTCATCGCACTCATTATGGTAGTCAGCCGCAACAACTCGGATAATGCGATCATCACGTTTTGCCGCTGCAGTCATTGTTTGGTAATCAATCGCACAAGGCAAAACAAAACCATCATTGTAGTCTGTATGCTCGCCGATGATATTTACTCGTCCTGGCGCTTGAACATATATTTCAGGTTGATAACCAAAGGTTTTTTCAAACGATGTGGCAACAGTTTGCTTTAACGTTTCCATTTTTAATTATCCTTAATACGTCATTTGGTTAACCTGGCAAACAACCAAGTTAATTATAATTTGGTAAAATATCTAGCGATTTAACTTTGTTTATAGTGGCAGTCACTCACATCACGTAAACGTTGTGCCGCTTGCTCTGGCGTGAGGTCTCTCTGGGTTTCTGCTAACATTTCATACCCCACCATGAACTTTTTCACTGTCGCTGAACGCAGTAATGGCGGATAAAATAAAGCATGTAATTGCCAATGTTCGATACTTTGGCTTTCATTCATAAAAGGCGCAAAGTGCCATCCCATTGAATAAGGGAAAGAACAATGAAATAGGTTATCGTAGCGACTTGTGAGTTTTTTTAGCGCTATAGCAAGGTCTGCACGAATGGCTTCATTCACTTCATCCATGCGGCGAATATGTCGTTTGGGTAGTAACAATGTCTCAAATGGCCAAGCCGCCCAATAAGGAACAAGTGCAATCCATTCTTGAGTTTCGACAACAATCCGTGAGCCATCTTGTTGTTCTGCTTGAATATAATCAATTAATAAATTACGGCCATGACGTTGATAATATTGCGAGAGGAAGTGGTCCTTACGTGCGATTTCATTGGGTAAAAAATCACTCGCCCAAATTTGCCCATGAGGATGAGGTTGAGAACACCCCATTATTTCCCCTTTATTTTCAAAAACTTGAACCCAAGCATAGCGTTCACTTAATTCGACGATTTGTTGCTGCCATGTTTCGATGACACCTTCAAGTTCAGGCACAGACAGCTCTGGCAGTGTTTTACTGTGGTCCGGAGAGAAACAGATTACTCGGCTAACACCACTAACCGATTGTGATTGAAACAACTCAGATTGATTATCAGGCTGGGCACAGGGTTGTGCTAATAACGCACCATGGTCATTTTGGAATACATAAGTCCCTTGGTAGTTAGGATTGACCTCCCCTGAAACCCTTGTATTACCCGGGCAAAGAAAGCAATGTGCATCATACTGAGGTAAATCTTCTATTGATGGCTTTTCATCTTTACCACTCCATGGACGTTTTGCTCGATGGGGAGACACTAACACCCATTGGCCCGTTAATGGGTTATAGCGACGATGGGGGCAATCAGAAGGGTTAAATGGCATTGTATTCATCTTATCTGTCTCCTCAACTTCATCACCATTGGGGATATTTGATTGCTATCCGCAGCCACCCACAGCCCTATCATCAATCGTTGATCCTGTTGCATTTATCTTCTCCCTCAATACTGCTTAAACATAACTTCACCTTCAAACCTGTCGTTACCACGAATTATAGCAACGAGTTTCAATAGGATTCTGTGATCCATCTCGATTAGTGTAAACGTTTACACAAAAATATAAAGCTATCCATTTTGAGTATGAAAATAATATTTGGCTGCAAGTTAAGTAAAAAGCCGCCCCTTAGATGGGCGGCGATGTAAGTAATCGGGTTTATTAGCACAAATTCAGAGGTAGGTTTGCAAGCAACCAAGCCGACTATCGTAGGCTTGGTTTAGTATAACGCTATAGAAGAATCAACCTTCTACGCTGACTTTTTTCTTCGTCATTACCATTGCAATAATTAACAGTAAAATTAAGAAAATGGATAAAGCTAACAGTAAGGAATAAAAACCATTCCATTGGTATTTTTCAATCACGATTGATAATGGATACCCTGCGATTGATGCCCCAATATAGGCAAATAAGCTGACAAACCCTGTTGAAGCCCCAGCGGCATTTTTATGTGAATTTTCAGCAGCTGCCATGGCAATCAAAAATTGAGGGCCAAAAATGAAGAATCCTGTCATAAAGAACAAGAAAGAAAACACATATTCGTTATCAACTGGAACTATCCATAAACAGAATGAAGTGATAATAATCCCGAGCGCATAAATGACATTCATTTGCGCACGATTGCCTTTAAAGATTAAATCGGAACCCCATCCTGCAACAATAGCACCAAAAAAACCGCCAATTTCAAACATCATGACGACCGCATTTGCCGACAACAAATTAAAACCGTGCTCTTCAATTAAATACAAGTTTGCCCAGTCATTTATCCCTGTTCTGACGATATAAATCACCGCATAAGAAAGAGCGAGAACCCATAACACTTTATTTTTAAAGATATATTCGTTCAATATTTTGCCTAAAGGCAAACCCGCCCCTTTGGCTTCATATTTTAATTCTTCAAGGTCATTTCGCCATTCACCAACCGTAGGCAGCCCCATTGTCCGTGGTCTATCACGTAATAAAATACATAATCCAATACCAATCACAATGGCAATAATTCCTGGTATGATCATCCCGTAACGCCAGCCAAGCGCTAACGCAACACCACCGGATAAAATTGGAATTATTGCACCACCAATATTATGTGATGTATTCCAAATAGCCCACCAGAGCCCACGTTCATTACGTGAATACCATGTGTTAAGTATTTTGGCACAAGGCGGCCAACCCCAACCTTGGAAAAACGCATTCACCATCCACAATACAATAAACATACTGATTGAGGACGTTAAGCCGAACAGGATGTTTACCACCCCTGTCGCTATCAAACCGATCCCCATAAAATATCGTGGATTTGAACGGTCACCGATGATGCCAGAAAGGAATTTAGATGCCCCATAAGTCAGGTAAAATGCCGTTCCAACCATCCCTATATCGGCTTTTGTAATCCCTAAATCAACTAGCATTTCAGGCATTACAAAATTGAAGCTTTTGCGTGTGAAATAAAAAACGGCATAACCAATATAACTGACAATCATTAAGTGTAATCGCCAGTATTTATATTTAGCGTCGATTTCAGATTTCGACATGGTTACTGGTATATCTGGTTGTTCTTTAAATATTGACATATTCAACCCCGGCTAAAAGTACAAGCAGGCAAAAATATGACAATAATTTAGCTGCAACAATAAGCAAAAACACTTAATTATTACAATTATGTTACAGTTTTATTACAAAATGTTACCTCCATCAAAAAATAAATATTTTTATCTATTTCCTATAACACCCCAAACAAAAATGAACGACTCAGTGTTATATCAGCTGTTTAGATGAAATAACATGGACCCCTTTAGAGGGAGCCACAGCGGCCTCAAATAATGCTTTCGCAATATTTGTTGCGGGGCTAACTTGGCAACTAGCTGGCAGTATAGGTGATAGAAAAGAAATAATACGGATCACAATGACTTCACCCAAACGCGCTGTTTGCCGGTCACCACTAATCACATTCGGCCGAACCAAAGTTAAAGAGTCAAAACCCAGTGACATTAAGTCTTGTTCGAGCTGCCCCTTTACTCGGCTATAAAAAAAAGGTGACTTCGCATTTGACCCCAAAGCAGAAGTCAACACAAATGTCGTGCAGTGCCATTTTTTGGCCAGCTTTGCACAGGCTAAAGGATAAGTGTAGTCTACTTGACGAAATGCCGCTTTCGACCCTGCAGCTTTGAGAGTTGAACCCAGCGCACAAATCACCGCATCAACTTCCCATAATCCAGCCCCATCAGGAAAATGATTAAAATCTACAATAGGTGCTTGTAATTTCTCATGTTCTACTAATGCATGTCGTGTTGGCGCTATCACCTGAGTCACACGAGAGTCTGCCAGAGCCAATGATAAAACATGACTTCCCACAAGCCCTGTCGCGCCTAACAGTAATATTTTCATTTTATTCACCCATACAATGAATGGAGAAATTCAATTATAGCCTTGTCAGTGGGGTTCCACTAGATTAATGCTGTTTTTTCGTACGAACTCAGTTGTTTGTGGTTCTTTTGTTGTTTGATTGTGAAAATTGCTTGATATTAGTAATCATTCTAAAGATAATCATTCTCAATATCATTTCGATTATCAACAAACTGAGTATGGTAAATAATATGACAGCCCCAGTTGCAGAAAATACCGTCGAAACGGCAAAGCAAACCGTTAAAACTGACGTGATAGAAAGCCAACAGTTATTGGGCCCTGCCGGTAAGGTCTCAATTCAACATAATGGCGAACTTTATCAATTGAGACAAACGCGTACAGGTAAGTTGATCTTAACTAAGTAAAACCGAACCCAAAGTAAGTCGCACCAAAACTTAATTCGCAAGCCACCTAGGTCAATTATCCAGGCAGCCAGCTTAATCTAAACATAGGAAAAGGTTTCTTATGGAGTTTAAACTGACGTCTGTATTCCACATTTGTACCGCTAAATATCGAATTAGCAAGGATAGTCACTCGATACTTTACTATCGCACAGCGGTCGCTTTCATGTGCAAAATCCCAAATAGCCCTGCTGAACACAAACCAGTAGTCTGCTATTACCTCAGCTTTATACTTTCATTATGTGTTCACTCCTCTTGCTATGTTCAGACACTGCTTACATGCAATTTTTCCTGTGTCATACCGAATTCAGGTCCTCCAGACCAACGCATCGTCATCAATTAATGCGAATTCACTCTGCTTAATACAGATAAAAACTATATGGAGTATCACAATTATGTCCCCTGTTTTGCGAATGTCAGTCCTGACCAGTGCCATTTTAGGCGTGATAGCAAGTGCTCAAGCACAAACAACAGAGCCAACACCAAAAAAAAATCATCATGATGTGATGACCGTCTATGCCACAGGTAGCGAACGTGACAGCTTCGAAACTCCGATGATGGTTACCGTGATTAAAAACGATTCACCTGAAACAAAAACGGCCAGCACGGTCAATGATATTTTACGCAAAGTCCCTGGAATTGGCGTCACCGGTACCAGCCGAGCGAATGGGCAAGATATTTATATGCGCGGGTTTGATCGACGCGGCATTTTGACTTTAGTTGATGGTATTCGCCAAGGCACAGATACAGGCCATGTTAATGGCACGTTTATCGACCCGGCTCTGATTAAGCAAGTTGAAATCATCCGTGGCCCTTCAGCCTTGCTTTATGGCAGCGGTGCTATGGGTGGTGTGATTGCTTGGGAAACGGTTGATGCCAAAGACTTGTTGCGTGAAGGCCAAGACCATGGTTTCCGTGTCTTTACCGAAGCCGCTACAGGCGATCATAGCTTCGGTTTCGGTGGTACCGCATTTGGCCGTAGTGATGACCTTGATGGGTTATTCAGCTTTGTGACAAAAGAAACTGGTAATGTCCGCATGAGTAATGGCGATGACATGAAAAACAAAGAAACCATCGGTAACCTGCTGGCGAAAGGTACATGGCAAATCGATGATGCACAAAAGCTTTCTGGCCAAGTGCGTTATTATAATAACGATGCCAATGAGCCGAAAAACCCACAACAAATCACCAGTACCAGTAAAAACTTAAAAGTGAACCGCACAACGCGTCAACGCGATGCGCAAGCCACTTACAACTTAAAGCCATCTTCGCAAGATTGGCTTAACCTGACAGTGACGCCCTATTATTCTGAGGTCAATATTACGGCTAAAGGTCAAGGCACCCCTTACGAGGGCAGGACACAGAAAACTTATGGGATGAAGGTTGATAACAAAACCAATTTCTATGATTTCCCTCTCGCTGCCCATAACTTAACGTATGGCAGTGAAGCTTATCAGCAAAAACAGACACCTTATGCCAACACAACCCAGTTCCCTGATGCAGAAATCACCTTTGCATCTGGATTTTTACAAGATGAAATTAGCCTAAAAGATTTGCCTGTTTCATTTATTGTCGGCACGCGCTATGACCATTACAAATCGAAAGCCAAAGGTAATGATGAAACCAAAGAAGGCAAATGGTCATCTAAAGGGGCGGTCAGCATCACACCAACAGAGTGGTCAATGTTGTTTGCATCGTACTCTGAAGCCTTCCGCGCGCCAACCATGATGGAGATGTACAACGATGAAGTCCATTTCCCAATAGGACCAATCTTTAATAAATGGCGTCCAAATCCAAATTTAAAACCTGAAAGCACCCGTACTGCGGAATATGGATTTGGCCTGCGTTTCAATGACTTATTAATGGAAAGAGACAACCTGCAATTCAAAGCCAGCTACTTTGATACCAAAGCCAAAGACTATATCAATACCTATGTCACCCCTGAGCCTGATTTTAGAAATCCAGAAAACAATTACACCACATCAATCAATACAAAACGCGCCAAAATTTGGGGCGTAGATGCATCTTTGGATTATAAAACAGACTATTTCAGATGGAACTTAGCCTATAACCGTACCACGGGCAAAAACGAATATAACGGTGAATCAATCACTTCCATCAAACCAGAGTCATTCACCAGTAACCTCTCTATTCCTGTTGCCAATAGCGGTTTTTCAGTGGGCTGGTTAGGCGAGTTTACGCGCCATACTGACTTCAATAAAGCCACTAAAGCCACCCCTCAAGCGGGCTATGCCGTACATGACTTCTACGTCAGCTACCAAGGTGACGGGCAGCTCAAAGGGTTAGGAACCAGTGTCGTATTAGGTAATGCCTTTGACAAAGAATATTACTCATCACAAGGCATTCCTCAAGATGGACGTAATGCCAAGCTGCTTGTCAGCTTCCAATGGTAATTCACACAATATTAAGGAGATAAACGTGAATTCAGCACTTTACGAGCGTTACCAACAAGCAAAAACAGAGAACAAAGCCAAATACGCTCGCGATCTCGCCGCCTATTTAAATGTATCTGAAGCTCAACTGCTGCATAGTCGTGTTGGTCACGACAAAGCTGTTCGTTTAAACGTCGACGCCCCCACTTTATTGACAGAATTAGCCACTGTTGGAAAAGTGAAAGCGATTACACGCAACGAATATGTGGTTCATGAGCAAGTTGGCCGTTATGACAATGCGACATTTAGCCCACATGGCGGCTTAATTTTAAACCCACGCGCCCTTGATTTACGGATGTTCTTTAGTCATTGGGATGCCATTTTTGCGTTAACCGAAGACAGCAAACACGGTGAACGCCATAGTATTCAATTCTTTGATAAACAAGGTGATGCACTACATAAAGTTTACACCACCGATGAAACGGATATGGCGGCATGGCAAGCACTGATTGAAAAATATGCCACCCAAGATAACCCGGAACTCATCCATGAAGCAGCCACTCCATTTACCAACCAACCCGTTAGTGAAGAGCTAAAACAACAGCTAGAACAACAATGGCGCAACATGACAGATGTTCACCAATTTTTTGTTCTCCTGAAGAAAAATAACCTCAGCCGCCAGCAAGTTTTCGCCGCAGTCAGTGATGATTTGGCTTGGAAAGTGCCTAATGATTCCTTCAATCAGCTGATTAACACTGCGTTCAAAGATCAAAATGAAATTATGATTTTTGTGGGCAACCGCGGATGTGTGCAAATTTTCACTGGTGAAATCAAAAAAATCATGCCATATCAAAGTGAAGGTTCAGACTTAAAGTGGCTAAATATTTTCAATCCTGATTTCACCTTGCACATGATTGAAAATGGTATCGCCGAATGCTGGGTTACACGTAAGCCAACACAAGATGGCCATGTGACAAGCCTTGAAGTCTTCGATAACCAAGGAAATCAAATCGCACAAATGTATGGGCAGCGTACGGAAGGGACTCCAGAGCAAGAGCAATGGCGCCAACAAGTCACCGCATTACCACGCATTTAAACCTAGGTAACTTATTATGAAACAATGGCTTCTAATCTTATCAACGCTGTTTATCTCTGTTAGTTCTTATGCAGCAGAACGTATCGTCACCTTAGGTGGTGATGTGACTGAAATTGTGTATGCACTCGGAGCACAAGAACAGCTCGTTGCCCGTGACAGCACCAGTCTTCACCCAGAGCAAGCGACCAAGCTCCCTGACGTGGGCTATATGCGTATGCTTAATGCGGAAGGTGTGTTGTCAATGCGTCCGACTTTAGTACTTGCGAGTGAGTTAGCTAAACCCTCAATGGCTCTCTCGCAAATCGAAAAAAGTGGCGTAAAAATTATTAAGGTGACAGGGAAACCCAGTTTAGAAGCCATTCCAGAAAAAATTACCACTATCGCTAATGTGGTTGGTAAAACAGAGCAAGGAAAACAATTGGTTAATCAATTTAACCAACAACTTAGCCAAATAAATACGGCACCTATCGATAAAAAAGTCCTGTTCATTATGAGCCATGGCGGCGTTCTACCATTAGCCGCAGGAAAGCACACCGCAGCAGATAGCGTGATTAACGCAATCGGTGCAAAAAATGCCATGAGCAGCTTCGACAGCTACCGTCCTTTATCCCAAGAGGGTTTGCTATCAAGCCAGCCTGATTTAATCATTTTTACTCAGGAAGGGGTTAAATCATTAGGCGGGATAGAAAAAGTGTGGAACTTACAAGGAATGTCAATGACCCCCGCAGGGAAAAATAAAGCGCTTTTGGTTGTTGATGATGTCGGTATGCTCACCTTCAGTTTAGGTACGCCTAAAGTCATGCAACAACTACGTGAGGCATTAGAAAAATCCCAATGAGTCGCTTTAAAAACCCATTTTTGGTGATTATCGTTTTATTGTTCGCACTTGGTGGTTTAGTTCTCATCGCGTCGAATGCAGGCGCAATGAACTTTTCATTAAAAGCACTGTGGCAGGCTTCTGCCACAGACTCGGATTGGCAAATATGGCTGAATATTCGCCTTCCTCGTGTGTTAATTGCCATCTTAGTTGGCCTTGCCTTGGCAGTGTCTGGCGCCATTATGCAAGGGTTATTTCGTAATCCACTTGCCGACCCTAGCTTACTCGGTATCAGTAGTGGCGCGGCTTTATCCGTTGCAGCATTTATCGTTTTCTCTGTTTCATTACCGACTGTGATGCAAGGTTATGGCCATGTTGCTGCTGCTTTTATTGGTAGCCTAACCGTTTCTTTTATTATTTTTAGCTTAAATCGTTCATCAAATGGCAACCTCGCAAAATTACTTCTCGCGGGTATCGCAATCAATGCACTGTGCATGTCATTCATCGGTGTTCTTAGTTATATCAGCAATGATCAACAGCTAAGAACATTTAGTTTATGGATGATGGGCACACTCGGTAATGTTGACTGGACGTCACTGACTATTGCCGCTTCAGTTATTCTTCCTATTTGTGTTATCTGCCTAATGCAGGGAAATAAGCTCAACATTCTACAATTAGGGGATGAAGATGCACATTACCTTGGGCTTAATGTTGAACGAACCAAATTTATTTTATTATTCCTCAGCGCTATGTTAGTCGGTTGTGCTGTTGCGATGAGCGGGGTTATTGGTTTTGTGGGTCTCGTCGTTCCGCATCTTATTCGTATGACACTCGGTCCAGACCATCGTTGGCTCATTCCTGGTTCAGCTATCGTCGGTGCGGGGTTATTATTGATCGCTGATACAGTAGCGAGGACTGCGGTTGCACCTGCTGAAATCCCTGTTGGCTTGCTGACAGGCTTGATTGGTGGCCCCTACTTCTTATGGCTCATTTTGCGACAGCCTGCAGGGAGGATCTAAATATGCAAACCAAACCGTTCTTGTTAGAAGCACAAAATTTATCTTATAAAATTAGTGAAAAGACATTGATAGATAATGTGAGTTTATCTATTGATCAAGGTGAATTTGTCGCGATCATTGGGCCAAATGGCGCAGGGAAATCCAGCCTATTAAAATTACTAACTGGCTATAACACCCCAACTCATGGCACGTGCTTTATTGAAGGCCGAGCGATGGTTGACTGGGATCATAACGAATTAGCACGAAAACGTGCCGTCATGAAGCAACATAGCCATTTACAATTTGCATTTACTGTTGAAGATGTTGTTGCTATGGGGAGAACCCCCTACGGTTCTGAATATAAAAATACCGCCATTGATGAAGCGTTAACACAAACCAGTTGCCAATCACTACGGCAGCGGGATTACCGCCAACTTTCAGGGGGGGAGCAACAACGCGTTCAATTAGCACGAGTATTAGCACAATTATGGCAACCGACAGCTCAACCCGCTTGTTTATTTCTTGATGAACCCACTTCAGCACTTGATTTATATCACCAACAGCATAGCTTGCGGTTACTGCATCAACTGACGCGTCAACGACCATTAGGTGTTTGCTGTGTATTGCATGACCTTAACTTAACCGCTCTGTATGCAGATAAAGTGTTATTAATTCATGATGGAAAGCTTGTTGCTCAAGGTTCCCCTATTGAAGTTTTAACAACTGAAAATTTAACTCAATGGTATCAAGCTGACCTAGGTGTTACTCAACACCCAGAAAATAACACACCTCACGTTTATTTACGTCACTAACTAAGATCTAAAAAGTACTTTATTCAACGCACTTTAAGGGTAAAGTACTTTAATATTCTTACCTTAATAAAGAATTATTAAATCATACCGATTTTAATATGTTATCAATGTCTTTTAATAGTAATTACTCTCTTGATGCACTTCAGTTAATAAAATAGTTATTAGCCCAAAAAAGTGTAAAATCTATATAATCTGTTAATAAATTCGTAAATTTCAAAAATAAATCTCAAGTAATTTCACTTAGAATACCTAAGCATCGCGCAGGTATTTCAAAGGGTTTACATGGAAAACAATATTATCGAAACATTAATTGAGTTAACGCATCGTGGAAATGATGATGTTAAAATTGCAGCTATTTCTGCCTTAGGAGATTATAAAGTAACCGTTGAACAACAAAATGCAATCAACCGCTTACTTGAACTCTGTAAAGACCCCAATAAAGATGTCGCAGTGTCTGCAATAAAAGCGCTAAGTAAACTCTCCGACCATTTTTAATATACAAACAATATCTTTTTATCAATATTCTTTTTAAAATTAAAGTTTATTAATTAAACTTATTTAACTTTCTCGATCTCTCTAGTCACTAAATATGAATAGGTAATAATGTTTACTACCTATTCATACGCTAGTTCAACCACACCGTACCCAGATTAGTTGTGTTTTTTGATATTAATAAACACCTTCTTCTAGTAGCATCTTCAACATTGAAATTAACCTCTTAAAAAATAAATGAGTTTTAATTCATTTATTAATACCTATTAGCAGGATAATAAATGGATAACAAAGTTATAAATACATTACTTGATTTAACAAAAAGAAAAAATGATGATGTAAAAATAGCTGCTATATCCGCTTTAGGTGATTGCAAAATACGGCTGAAACAACATATTACGATTAACCGCCTACTTGAATTATGTAATGACCCAAATAAAGATGTCGCAATCAGCGCGATTAAAGCAATCAGCAAGCTCTCCCATGGGGTGGTCGAATAGTGACTTGAACATTATGACGATAAAATAATGGAAATAGTAAAGTGAAACCAATTAATGGTCTCACTTTATGATATTTAGTTATTATCGCTTAAATATCGTGCATGAAATGCAATATGTTCACCAATGAAACTACTAATAAAGTAGTAACTATGATCATATCCATGATGCAGATTCAAACGATATTCAAATTGTTTTTTATCACAAACATCCGCAAATAACTCGGGTTTTAGTTGCTCTTGATAAAAAGGATCTGCAGTACCGACATCCACTAAAATAGGTGGAATAGCCTCAGCCTTTTCGAGCAATTCAACGGTGTCATATTGAGACCAACCCATAGTATCTTCACCCAAATAAGCCATAAACGCTTTTTGTCCCCAAGGAACCTGGGTTGGAGCAACAATCGGAGAAAATGCAGATAAACTACAATATCGACCAGTATTGCGTAGGCCAATCATTAAAGCCCCGTGCCCACCCATGGAATGGCCAAAAATAGAGCGTTTTTCTGATACAGGTAAATGTGTTTCGACTAAATCAGGTAGCTCAGACACAATATAATCATACATTTTGTAATGATTACTCCACGGAGCTTGCTGCGCATTCACATAAAAACCTGCACCTTGCCCTAAATCATAGGCCTCGTCATCAGCGACCTCAGTACCGCGAGGGCTGGTATCCGGTGCAATAAGGATCACGCCATATTTTGCCGCAAATTGTTGGGCTCCCGCCTTAGTGATAAAATTTTGCTCATTACAGGTTAACCCTGATAACCAATAAATCACTGGGCAGTTGACTGTTTTCGCTTGTGGCGGTAGATAGGCTGCGAATTTCATTTCACAGCCAAGCACAGTAGATTGATGTTGATAAACATCCTGCCAGCCCCCAAAACACGCATGGCGTTCAATTCTCTCCATCAAAGACTCCTTAATCGTAGTGAATAACGGTGCGGATTGATTTACCTTCATGCATTAAATCAAATGCGTCATTAATACTGTCTAATGGCAATGTATGCGTCACAAACGGAGACAGTTCAATATCCCCCTTCATGGCATCTTCAACCATTTTTGGCAATTGGCTACGGCCTTTCACACCACCAAATGCCGTACCGCGCCATGAACGCCCTGTCACTAATTGGAATGGACGAGTTGAAATTTCTTGCCCTGATCCTGCGACACCAATGATAATCGATTGGCCCCATCCGCGATGTGCACTTTCAAGTGCGGCACGCATAACATTCACATTACCAATACATTCAAAGGTATGGTCAACACCCCACTGGGTTTTCTCAATCAGAACCTGTTGAATCGGCTTATCAAAATCATTAGGGTTCAAACACTCTGTTGCACCAAATTGACGTGCTAATTCAAACTTAGAGGGGTTAGTATCGATAGCAATAATACGGCCAGCTTTTGCTTGCCTTGCCCCTTGAATAACTGCCAGACCAATACCACCGAGTCCAAAAACAGCAACTGAGTCACCTTCTTGTACTTTAGCTGTATTATGTACCGCGCCAATGCCGGTTGTCACACCACAGCCTAATAAACAAACTTCTTCATGGTTGGCTTGAGGGTTAATTTTTGCCAAAGAGACTTCGGCAACAACGGTATATTCACTGAATGTTGAGCAGCCCATGTAATGATAAACTGGCTGGCCATTATAAGAAAAACGTGTTGTTCCATCTGGCATCACACCTTTACCTTGTGTTTCTCTGACAGAGACACATAAGTTTGTTTTACCTGATTCGCAAAAAACACATTTCCCACATTCTGCCGTATAAAGTGGAATGACATGATCACCCACACTAACACTGGTAACACCTTCACCGACTTCGACAACAACACCTGCACCTTCATGCCCTAATACCACAGGAAACAAACCTTCCGGGTCATCTCCTGACAATGTAAAAGCATCAGTATGACAAACACCCGTATGGCTAATTTTAACTAACACTTCCCCAGCTTTTGGTGGCATCACATCAATTTCGACAATTTTTAATGGCTCACCTGGGCCAAATGCGACTGCTGCACGTGATTTCATCGTTATTCCTTCTTTATTTACCGCAAATAGGTACGAATTAATGAGATAGCATCGTCTACTGAGTCTTTTTGCAACTGTGTTGTCGCAGACTCTTGAAGCCCTTCTCGTAAATGACTTTCTAATACCCCTGCCATCAAACCATTAACTGCACCGCGAATAGCAGCAATTTGTTGTAAAATGGCAGCACATTCAACTTCATCTTCTAAAGCCGACTCCAAGGCAAGCAATTGCCCTTTCAGCTTTCTAACCCGAGTAAGAACTGCTTTTTTTTCCTTTGGGGAATGTGGCATATTTAAGCCTCTTTAGCATACATAGGGGGAGTATAGTATCTATAGGATTATCTGTACAGAATTGCTTATTTTCATGACCAAAAAAGACAAAATAATATTAGGTAGAAAGGTTAAACAGTAAAACGTGAATATCACGCTCTACTGTCTTCAATAAGAAATAGATTTACGCTACAACAAGTTAAAGTATCTATCTGGCTGATATTGAGGGGGAAGTGGTTGAATATCTAACATATCCAATGCATTACGTTCAATACTATTACAAATAGCATTAAGCGGTAAATCATTTGCAGCAATACCAAAAGGATCTTCGAGTTCTTCTGCTAATGCATCCCACGCTAAGAAGGTATAAGAAATAAAAACAGAAACAAATGGCGTCATAAAATGTAGGTCTACGACTAATGCAAAAGGAAGTAACGAACAAAATAGATAGACTGTTCGCTGTAAAATTAACGTATACGCAAACGGGATCGGCGTATTCGAAATACGTTCACAGCCACCAAGTACGTCCGATAATGCATTAATATCTTTATTAATGGCTTGAAAGAGTACATCGCTGATGACTTTTTTATCACGTAATTCCCCCACCTTTAGGCCAATCTGCAACAATATTCGGCTAGTGGGAAACGGACTTCGGATAACCTCATCAAAAATATTTCGAGGTAATAACCGGTACAAGTCAATGATTGGACTGGTTTTTCTTAGTTCATGTTTAAGGCTCCAACCAAAAGCAATCAACAGATTCGCAAACTCCTTTTGAGCTGACTGGTCATTAGGCAACAACCCTTTAATATTCCTTAAAATATTTCTTTGATTAATTAATAACGAAGCCCAAAGCGTTCGCGCCTCAATCAAGCGGCTGTAACAGGCATTATTACGAAAACCGAGGAAGATTGCGATGGCAATCCCCAGTAAGCTAAAAGGGGCAATCGTTAAGTGTATACCTAATCGTTCGTACCATTGAAAACTGAGTACTGCTACGATAGATATCATTATATTTAGAGAAAGCCGAAATGTTATTTTTGACAGCACAGAACCATGCCAGTCGAATAACCGAAAAAACCAGTGCTGATGAGGACGAATAACCATAAGAAGACATATTGTATTAAGATAACGACATTAACTTATTATTTCATTAATTAATTCAATGCGCTATAGCCAAACAACAATTAAAGTAAATATCACAATAATGATGACAAGTGGCAATAGCGCTAAATTCATCCAATACGGTTTTCGTTTACAAATAATATTTGATTTTAATATTACTTATTAAGCTAGTTTTTTGCGGCTTTTAAACGCTCAATTTCATCTTGTAACGCTTCTATCTGCTGCTCCAAATGATCCGTTTCAGTAAAACTATATCGGTGATTTAATTTAGTTGGGCCTGTGGCTCCGGAATAATGGTCATAGCAGTTATTTTGTACATTTGAAATAGCACGCTCTAACCCCATGACTCTGTTTTGGTTACCGTGCATTTTGGCATATTTTAGCTGTTTTTCTAATTGATAGATTTTTTTATCACAACCATAATATTTATAACCTGCTTGAGCGGATACTGGAATAATCAGTGTTGATAAAATTATTAACAGTATTTTTTTCATGTCAAATTCCTAATTCAAAAAATAATTTACCTATGACTATTTCATCATTTTGGCACATTATTAATATAGGTAAGCTCCTAATTTAGCTTAGGTAAAACAAATATAACGAGTAATTAAAACAAACCTGCCTAAAATGATAACAATCATTTATTATTAATGATGAGTATTAAGTTAATAATATTTTTTTACATGATTTATTACAGACAGACACATTTTTCCCTGATACTTTAATATTAAAGGATTATTCTACAAGGACGTAGCTAGTTTCCATGCTTCAGCAGGTAAAAAATACGTATTATTACTAGATACTTCATAAAATAACATATCAATTTAATTAATCCATATCTCATATTTAATCATTTATCTACATTAATGTTAGTTTCTACCTATTTTCATCAAAAAGACTCATTTAAATTTTCGATATCTAATTTTTTCGATGATATCTGATTCAGAATAAGCCTAAACTCCCACCACCTTTCATATTTGTTTACGACGGTTTACTGAGTAAAGATATACTCTTTGAATATAAAAAAGATAACCTCAAATGAGAATCGCATGCATCACACCAAATTCGAACTCAAGTTCGCCAATGCTAACGAACAACAATTTCATACCGCATTAAAACAAGCAAGTCAGGAATATCTGCAAACTAAGCACGACCACATGTATGCCAGCCTAGCTGACCTTGCTGCAATTGGAGTCTTGTTTATTGTTGCTGTTCTGAGTTATCTTCCAATTCTCATTACAACATCTACCACAGTTTATATATTGTCCTATTTTGTATTTGTCTTATTCATCATGCTATTAAATGTGATTGGCCAACATGACGCCTGCCATAATACCTTATTTAAATCCAGCTGGAAAAATCGGTTATTTGGCCGTTTAGTTACATTACCCTTAGGATTAGAACCGGAATTTTGGCGCACACGCCACGTTCATTATCACCATCATTATGCCAACATCGAACACTATGATTTAGACACTGAAGAAAATGGCATATTCCGCCAAACACCCTTTCAGCGTTGGCGACCTTTTATGAAATATCAGCATATTTACTGGCCTTTCGTCGCATCATTGTCACTCACATGGATAGCTCTGGTGTTTGATTGGTCTGATCGAACGGGGAAAACACGCTTAAAAACACAGAAAGTTTTAGAAGGTAAACTGGGTTGGGGGTTATTTTTAGGTAGCAAGATAGGCCACTTAATATTGATGCTTGGTATCCCATTGATAGTGGCTCACTATCATGGGATCAGCTTAACTGCAATATTTATTACGTACTTGTTGAGCCAAATGGTTGCTTCCATTTTTGTAATTTATTTATTATTAGGAACACATTGGGCAGAGACACAGTTTTTTACTGCACCTGAGGATAAACAAATTAAGCATGGCTGGTACCACCATAATTTTGTCACGGCTTGTGACTGGCTACCAACCCCCCATTTTTTATGGCGCTTAACTGGGGGATTAAATTACCACCTTACACATCATCTTTTCCCTAATTGGCACCATCGCCATTACCCTGCTCTAGCACACATCTTAGCCAAATTGGCCCAACAGTATGATATGCCATACCGTTGTATTGATTACAAACAACTCGTTGCAGCTCAAATACGATTTTTAAAACAAATGGGACAGCCACCACTACAATAACAATCTTCGTAATTTAAAAAATAGCAACCTTCTCAAATACAGCCTCTAAACCCATTGGTTTAGAGGCAATGATCTAAATAAACCCTTAAGGTCTATCTCCCTTGTCTTTGTTACACTTTAAATAAGCAATACCCTTAATATTAATGACGAATAATTAAAACGATTGATTTAATTATTGATATAAAAACGGACAGGTATCCGGCTATTATTAACAAAATGAGCATTATTTATCTTCTGTTTACTTTTTATTTATTAAGGAATTATTAAATTGGCCATCACATTTATTGATGCTTTATTTAAGTTATAAAAAATATAATCAAATAAAAATTAGATTTCATTTACACACTACAATTTTAGAATGGTTGGCGCTCGCATGAAAAAAGCAGAGTATTTTATAAAAAAATTACGTACACTTATTATGAGTGACAAAACATATCTCACTAATAAATTTACCAAAAAACTCAATTACCGCCCTGACTTTAAAGTTCCAAAAAGCTTTAATGAAAAGGTAAATTTTAGGATGCTACGTGATAAGAATCCCTATTACACCCAATTTGCAGATAAAATTGCGGTTAGGGATTACATTGCTCGAACTATAGGTAATGAATATTTAGTTCCTATTATCAAAACATATAAAAATACTGATGAAATCAATATCAATAACTTACCGGAACGCTTTGTTTTAAAATGCAGCCATGACAGTGGTAGTAGTGTTATTTGCACAAACAAAGATCAGTTTGACTGGCAAAAAGCCAAAAATAAATTGGATTTTCATTTAATTAAAAATCTCTATTATATTACTCGTGAACGTCATTATAAAAATATTCCACCACAGATTATTTGCGAGGAATATATTGATTTATTTACGAATAAAAACCGCAAATTGGTACCAGAAACATGTAGGATCCATTGTTTTTCCGGTAAGCCTGTCTATGCAGAAATTGACTACACCGATGAACTTGGTAATGAATTTATTAATATTTATGATATCAACTGGCAGTTACAACCCGTGACTTTTGGTTATCCAAACATGTTAGAGCCCGTATCTGAACCGCCATTATTCAAAGAAATGTTACGGTTAGCAGAAATACTCGTCACGCCTTTTGATTATTGCCGAGCTGATTTTTTGATGTCTGATGAAAATACGTTGTATTTCAGTGAACTCACTTTCGCCCCAAATGCAGGTAGAACAGAAATATCACCGCTGTCATGGGATTTCAAATTAGGGGAGCTTTGGGAACAACGTATTGTACGTAACACTAGGCATTCCCCCATTGAAGCACAACTGGCACCTTCAACCGTGCATAAAAAGAAATAATTAGAATACAAAAAAGGCTCTGCGATAATTCACAGAGCCTTTTATTTATTGGTTTTATTTGTTGATAAAATTAATTTGCTAACACACTGGCTTTACGACGTAAGCTGGCAATTAACATATAAATTGCAGTTACTAACAGCACAATAAAGAAGAAATTCACTAAACCATTATGTTGGCCTAAAAATGTCCCAGCGGCGATAGGCCCCATTGCTGAACCGATACTATAACTAAACAGCATCACCTGAGTTGCAGCAACAATATAGGAGGAATCTAGGCTATCACACGCCAACGTTATCGCTACCGGGTATAAGGCAAAAGTTGACATACCGAGTAACGCTAAAGCGACGATCATCACCAAATAATCACTCGAAATATAAATAACACCCATCGCAAAAACACCTAATAATGAAACCATTGCAAGCAACAAGGTTTTACTCATTAAGATAGATAATTTGCTAACAACTGGCTGTATTAACATCCCGCCAAGAATAATTGAAGCCATCAACACACCGACTTGGTCAGTGGTGAATTGGTCTTTTTTCAATGATAACGGCATTAACCCATAGATCGTTCCCATGGTAATACCAGAAACCATACAGCCAATAATTGCAGGTTTACTTAAACGAGCAATTTTTTTCAATGATAGTTTCTGATGAGAACCACTTTCTGGCTGACCTTGGCGTACTAATAATGGTGGCATTACCGCTAATAATAATAACCCTAATACCACCATAAATGGATAGGCACCATGGGTTCCAATAACACCAATAGCAAGCTGGCCAAGTGTTGTTCCGCCATACAATGACGTCATATAAAAACTTAAACGTTTAGCACGCTCTTTCGGATTATCGCCAATCAATAACCAAGACTCGACAACCACAAAAATACCCGCCACCGCAACCCCTGCAATTAAGCGGTTTGGCAACCAAGCTTCAATGGTTGGCGTCCATGGCAGTACGATAACTGTTGCGGCAAGCATCAATAAAAAACCAATAAATGCAAGACGATGGCCTATTTTGGCAATAATAGGTTCAATTAACATTGAGCCAATTAATAAACCAATATAATACGCGCTCGCTAACCAGCCGGCATATTGGGTATCAATACCAAAGCTTCCCATCGATAATGGGATTAAGCTCATTAAATAACCCGATGCAATAGCAAAAATCGTTAACCCTGCAACAGGAACGAATGCATTGTCGCGTTTGCGCATGATAGTAGTGGACTGATTCACGCCCCACTCTCCAACTAACAAAATAAATAATATGCGCTGCAACTACATCGTAGAATACGACAACATTGTGTTCCTAAAAAAGAACACATTTCGGCGATTAGTGCAGTAGTAAAAAAACAAAGATAAGACTAATTTGAGCGCAATATAGAACGTTCAATCACGAAGTTAAAATGAGAAAATCTAATGGTGACTAACAAAATAATTTATGTGAGAAAAATCACATTTCTCACGTAGACGAATCCAGATCAAAAATGGCAAGAAAAACGAAATAATCATTTAAAAAACAATTAGTTATAAAAGCAACAAGTAAAATTACCTCTGTTACTTTTAGACACAACTTAAACTAAATACAAGACACCTAAAAAGTACTTAATCACAAAAAAAATTATTTATTGTTTTCTCCTGCTGCATAAGCTGATTGATGAAGCAAATTCGCCTTGCTCAATTTACTAAAACAATTTATTTCACTTTTTTTGTTTGTTACCCCTTATTTTTCTTTTTATTTAAAAATTAATAGGGATTCATTAAAGTTTAGTGAAAATACACCCTAAATCGAATTAGGAAAATGCGTAAAAATATCAATTCTTACTCATCCTTGGTTCAATACGAGAATTTGGTCTGGAAGAATGGGAAGAAAGTCGGCGCCACAGCGTAGTCCTGCTAATCCCTAAATACTCGGCCACCGC
The DNA here is from genome assembly GCF_028481645.1 of Providencia sp. PROV141. Classification (NCBI taxonomy): domain Bacteria; kingdom Pseudomonadati; phylum Pseudomonadota; class Gammaproteobacteria; order Enterobacterales; family Morganellaceae; genus Providencia; species Providencia sp. PROV141. The sequence goes on from NZ_JAMPPR010000014.1 coordinate 423,603, forward strand.
TTTACGGTCCCCATTAAATCTTGCCATTACGTCTTCTAACGATTCATGTGATTTATCTTTTATTACGACGTCCTCGTGGTCACTCCCCTGCCTTTCTGGGGATAAACTTATTAGCATTTGTGTTGTAATCGCTTTTTCTGGGTAAGCACTGCAATACAGCGCAACTCGCTCCATTAAGTTTCTGAGTTCTCGAACATTACCGGGCCATGAATACTCAAGAAAAAAATTTTTACATTCAATAAGTTGTTGTACACGAAAGGATGGTAACGGTAACCTTAAGCCTGCAAAAGCTAATTTAAGCAGCCGCTCTGCTAATACAAAAATATCATCGCCACGTTCATTTAGCGCTGGTACTCGCATTCTTAGCACGCCGAGCCGATAAAATAGATCAGCTCGAAAGCGCCCTTCTTTTACCCAACAGTCTAAATCGCAGTGGGTTGCGCAAATGACCCGAACATTCACTTGTAACGGTTTATAGCCGCCAACTCGCACTACCGAACGCTCTTCGAGCACTCGTAATAACTTTGTTTGTAATGCGATAGGCATTTCACCAATTTCATCTAAAAATAGTGTTCCCCCATTCGCTAGTTCAAACAACCCGGCTCGGCCACCACGGCGAGAACCCGTAAAGGCACCTTCTTCATAGCCAAATAATTCGGCTTCTAATAATGTTTCAGGTATCGCCCCGCAGTTCACAGCCACAAAAGGCATTTGTTGTTTGCTGCGCTTATGTTGATTAAATAAGGTGTATTCGTGATGAATTGCTTGCGCCACCATCTCTTTCCCTGTTCCACTCGCACCTTGAATCAATACCGTTGCATCAGAGCGCGCATACAACATAATGGTTTGCCTAACACGCTCCATCTGTAACGACGAACCAATCAGATCATTAATGGTATAACGAACCTTTGCAGGGTTAGGGGGGAGATATTTGTCTTGCGAATGGTTTTCACGCCTCGGCATCTGGCTTAATTCGATAGCATCTGAAAATGCTTGCCGTATGGTTTGTGTGGAATAGACAAAAACCCCTGTCATACCCATTTCATCTGCTAAGTCCATGATTAACCCAGCACCCACCACAACGGAGATCCCCAAAGCTTTCAGAGCTTTAAGCTGAGCTTTCGCATCCTCTGCGGTAATATAGCTACGCTGTTCAATTTGCAAACCAAAACGCTGCTGAAATTCATCTAATGATGAAAGTGGCTTTTTATAATTGATGATCCCAATTTTATCGCTAATTTCACGTGCTTTGGCTAATGCTTGCATAACATCAAACCCGCTGATTTTCACGATAATAACCGGCACTGAAACATGGCTTTTTAAATAAGCCCCATTAGAGCCCGCACTTATAATAGCGTCACAGTGCCCATCCTGTAAGCGCTGGCGAACGGCCTCTACCGCCTGCTCAAAACCAAGATTAAGTGGCGTGATGTCAGCTTGTTCACTAAATTCAGGGCTGATATCTCGAAATAGTGTAAATAATCGAGACACTGAAACCGTCCAAATAATCGGTTTTTCCATCATCGCCATACCTTCTCACCATGTTTCATTTCAATTTCACTTAACAATATATTGTTTCATTGAAACATTCCAACTGATTATTTTAGCTTTGTTTTTTCTATCACAAATCAGGAAAATAAATATCCAATTGATTTTTAATATATTTATATTCCTACATCTCTTAATTTAAGGTTGGCACGCCAATTGCTATATGGCTATTGTTACCCTAATCTCATTACAACTGATTAACATTTTATGAGGCCGCTATGTCATCATTTAGTGCAGGACACAAATTTCGCGAGGCTATCAAGCAAGAGTCTCCATTGCAGCTTGTTGGAACTATCAATGCCAACCACGCACTCCTTGCAAAACAAGCTGGCTATAAAGCTATTTATTTATCTGGAGGTGGCGTCGCCGCAGGGTCATTAGGTATGCCTGACTTAGGTATTTCAACGTTAGATGATGTTTTAATTGATATTCGACGCATTACCGACGTCTGTGACTTACCGCTAATGGTTGACGCCGATATTGGCTTTGGCCCTTCCGCTTTTAACGTTGCCCGTACCGTGAAATCCTTTTGTAAAGCAGGTGCTGCAGGGTTACATATTGAAGACCAAGTGGGTGCCAAACGTTGTGGTCATCGCCCTAATAAAGAAATTGTTTCGACACAAGAAATGGTCGACCGCATCAAAGCAGCTGTTGATGCACGAACCGATGACAGTTTTGTCATTATGGCTCGAACTGATGCATTAGCGGTAGAAGGCATTGATGCCGCACTGGAACGCGCACAAGCTTACTTAGACGCAGGTGCGGACATGCTTTTCCCAGAAGCTATTACAGAACTCTCTATGTATCAAAAATTTACAAGCAACACCTCTGCTCCCGTACTGGCCAATTTAACCGAATTTGGCCAAACCCCACTATTTACTCTTGATGAATTACGCAGTGTTGGCATTGCCATCGCGCTATATCCACTTTCTGCATTTCGCGCCATGAATAAAGCAGCTGAACAGGTTTATACAACATTACGTAAAGAAGGCACGCAAAAAAGTGTCATTCCGCTAATGCAAACTCGAGAAGAGCTGTATCAAAGTATTCATTATTACGATTATGAGCAAAAATTGGATGCATTATTTTCGCAGAAAAAACCTTAATTTTTAATTACTTATTATTATCAAAAGTTGCATTACCTCAGTCCCCTACAAGGAATAAATGATGAATGAACAACTTAGTCGCACTGAAGCACCTCAATTTAAACCTAAAAAATCAGTTGCACTTTCTGGTGTAGCTGCTGGAAACACGGCACTTTGTACCGTTGGGCGTAATGGTAATGACCTGCATTATCGCGGGTTTGATATTCATGACTTAGCGACACAATGTGAATTTGAAGAAATCGCACATTTGCTCATCCATGAAAGGCTCCCTACGGCAACTGAACTCGTTGCATACAAAGAAAAACTGCAATCCTTTAGAGGGTTACCGGCAAGCGTTAAGCAGACGTTAGAATCAATACCCGCTAACGCGCACCCGATGGATGTCATGCGTACGGGCGTATCAATGATGGGCTGTGTTTTACCAGAAAAAGAATCGCATCCTTTTTCTGGCGCTAGAGATATCGCTGATCGCCTATTAGCGTCATTAGGGTCGATATTGTTGTACTGGTACCACTTTAGCCACCATGGACGACGTATTGAAACCCAAACAGATGATGATTCGATTGGCGCGCATTTCTTACACCTATTACACGGTAAAAAACCCCCTGCTCAATGGGAAAAATTCATGCATATTACGGCAATTTTATATGCGGAACATGAATTTAACGCATCCACATTTGCAGCAAGGGTTATTGCTGGGACAGGTACGGATTTTTACTCAGCGATGACAGGGGCAATTGCCGCGCTGAGGGGGCCAAAACATGGTGGTGCAAATGAAGTTTCATTAGAAATTCAGCAACGTTATGCCTCGATGGACGAAGCGGAACACGATATTACAGCACGTATTAAAAATAGTGAGGTTATCATTGGTTTTGGCCACCCAGTTTATACCCTCGCAGACCCTCGCCATCCGATTATCAAATCTGTTGCTTTACAGTTATCAGAACAAAGCTTAAACCGGCATCTTTATACCGTTGCGGATCGCATTGAGTCCGTGATGAAACGTGAAAAAAACATGTTCCCCAACTTAGATTGGTTTTCTGCTGTGGCTTATCATCTGATGGGCATCCCCACCGCTATGTTTACCCCGTTATTTGTTATGGCACGTACTGCTGGCTGGTCAGCGCATATTATTGAGCAGCGACAAGATAACAAAATTATTCGCCCTTCAGCCAACTATATTGGCCCTGAAAATCAATTGTTTACTCCTATAGAACAACGTTAAAAGGTAGCCTAATGACAACACAAACCGTGCGTTCGCAACAAATTGAATTTGATAAAGTGATCAGCGATATTGTTGATTATGTAATGGATTACCCGATTATTTCTGACCTCGCCTATGATACAGCTTATCATTGCCTGCTCGACACGCTGGGTTGCGGTATGGAATCCCTTGAATACCCCGCATGTAAAAAATTATTAGGGCCTATTGTGCCAGGAACAATTGTGCCAAATGGCACAAAAATCCCAGGCACACAATTTCAATTAGATCCTGTGCAAGGTGCTTTTAATCTTGGCACCATGTGCCGCTGGCTCGATTTTAATGACACTTGGCTTGCTGCCGAATGGGGCCATCCATCTGATAACCTTGGCGGTATTTTGGCGACGGCTGACTGGCTTTCACGTGAAAACATTGCTAAAGGAAAACCACCACTAGTCATTAGAGATGTTTTGACTGCATTAATTAAAGCGCATGAAATTCAAGGTTGTATTGCGTTAGAAAACGCCTTTAACCAAGTTGGGCTCGACCATGTCATTTTAGTCAAAGTAGCCTCAACTGCGGTTGTTGCACACTTATTAGGGCTGGAAAGAGAGCAAATTCTCAATGCCGTTTCCCAAGCATGGATTGATGGCCACAGCTTGCGTACCTACCGCCACAGCCCCAATACAGGGTCTCGTAAATCGTGGGCAGCCGGTGATGCCACATCTCGTGCGGTGCGGTTGGCTTTAATGGCTCAAAAAGGAGAAATGGGTTACCCAACGGCGCTAACCGCGAAAACCTGGGGCTTCTACGATGTTTTATTTAATGGACAACCACTGCGTTTTCAACGCCCTTATGGCTCATATGTCATGGAAAATGTGTTGTTTAAGATTTCTTTCCCTGCTGAGTTTCATTCCCAAACAGCGGTAGAAGCAGCTTTACAACTCTATCAAACCCTCGAGAAATTAGGGAAATCCGCACAAGATATTGAGTCTATTGCCATTCGTACCCATGAGGCTTGCATTCGTATCATTGATAAAAAAGGCCCATTAAATAACCCGGCAGATAGGGATCATTGCATCCAATATATGGTTGCTATTCCATTAATTTTTGGTCGTTTAACCGCTGCTGATTATGAAGACAATATTGCCAAAGATGCGCGTATTGATGCATTACGTGCAAAAATGCATTGCACCGAAGATGCACAGTTTACTCGAGATTATCATGACCCTGAAAAACGTTCGATTAGCAATGGGTTAACCATCACATTGAAAGATGGGCAAGTGCTTGATGAAGTTGTTATCGAATACCCTGTTGGCCACAAACGCCGCCGCAAAGAAGGTATGCCATTGTTATTGAATAAGTTTAGAATTAATTTAGCAAGACAATTCCCGGAAGCCCAACAAATTCGAATTCTAAAAGCCTCTCTCGATAAACCCATGCTCGAAAAAATGCCCGTCAATGAATATCTGGATTTGTTTGTTATTTAAGTCTAAAACAATTATTAACCAGTGATTCAATTCAGCGCCTTGATATAGAGGCGCTGAATATTCACCAGCTAGATTAGAAAATAAATTGGTAACGAGTTTGGCTTCGATACACTTGCTGAGGAAGCGCAATCGAGCTGTATCGCGTACCCCACTCCGGATGATTAATGGCGTCTATTGGAAGTTGAGTTGCCATCACTACCCCTGAATAAGGGACATACGTTCGAGTTTTCCCCGGCGTTGCAAACAGATTATTTCCGCTGTACACATGTAATGCAGGCTGCGTGGTGGCGATATTGAGGCACACATCACCACTTGGTGCGCTGAGGGTTGCGACTGTCTGCTCACCATCAGTTAATGCGTTGTTCAATATAAACGCATGGTCATAACCCCCAACATGGCGCTGTACATCATCTTGTAAAAAATCTCGGCCAATTCGCTTACTTTGGCGAAAATCAAAATTTGTTTCTGCAACATTATGCCATTCCCCCGTTGGAATACCGTCTATATCTGTTGGCAAATATTGGTCTGCATCAATATATAAATCATGCTCTAAAGCCGTTCTGACCGAATCCTCCCCTGCTAAGTTAAAATAGATGTGATTCGCAAGGTTAACAGGGCAAGCCTCGGTAGCTTGGTAGTTATGATGGATAACGATTTGATTATCTTCTGTAAGTTCATAACTCACTTCAACGTCTAGCGGGCTCGGAAAACCTTGTTCGCCAGCAGGGGACGCCAAAGAAAAAATAGCTTTCTGTGGAGTTGGTTGAAAAATACCCCATATACGGTGGCTAAAATTATGTTTTTCACCATAAAGGCAATGTACGCTTTGGTTACCTTTTACCTGATAATGTTGCTTATTTAGCGTAAATTGAGAGTTATTTATACGATTAGCTACTCGCTCGACTATCGAACCAAGGTATACCCCTTGCTCCATCTGTTTCGCCATATTGGGTGAACCCAAAACAACATCTCGCTTTCCTGTTGTTAATGGAAGTATACAGCTAAGCCAACTAGCTCCTAAGCTACTGAGAATAACCTTCATACCATTTTGATTCGTAAGGGCAATTACCTTTGGAGCACGAAATGTCTGACATTGTTCTTGAGTTAACCGCATTTTTTCCTCAATCATTCAATAATCACTAGAGAGCAATTTGTTGAGTTTGCTACATTTGTCCTATGCTTTGAACAAATACTACATTGTGCCATCTTGAAACAGTAATTAATTTTCGCCTTGTTATCAACTGGGTGCAATAATTAATGAGTCGATTTTGCATAATAACTTGCAATAAAAAACCGAGCCACGTTTAAGCTCGGTGCTAATCGAAAAATACAATAAGCGTATAATTAATGCTTAACGTCTTTGTCATACGGGTCAAGGTGAGTCATAACATCTAAAATTAATGGGTTTTCCATCAACTTTTTACGTACATTCACCGCAATCTCATGACCAACAGTAATACTCATATTTCCATCCAACTCTAGATGCACGTCTACTAACAAAAAATCACCGGACTTACGCGTTTTTAAATCGTGATATCCCGATAACTCACCGATATTATCTAAAATAGAACGAATTTCCTGCAAGGTTTCCTCATTCGCACCTTTATCCATTAAGTCTTGCATCGATTGATTCGTAAATTTGAACCCCATGCGAAAAACAAAAGTCCCCACAATAAGGGCTGCAATAGGGTCAAAAATACGTAAACCGCATAAACTCCCAATAATACCAATGGCAACAACTAATGAAGAAGCGGCATCAGAGCGCGCATGCCAAGCATTTGCAACTAACATACTCGAATTCACTTTGTTCGCAACATGCAGCATATATCTAAATAAACCTTCTTTTGCCACTAAAGCGATCAGCGCAGCGACCAAAGCAATAGTATGTACCTCTGGAATTAAGTCAGGGTTCAGTAGCTTTTCAATAGCAGACCAAACCATCCCCACACCAACAATTAATAAAATTATTCCTAATATTAATGAGGCACCATTTTCATAACGAAAATGGCCATAGGGGTGATCTTCATCAGGTTTTTTATGACTTTTTTTATTCGCAATTAATACAACAAAATCTGCAATTAAATCAGACAAGGTATGGATACCATCAGCAATCAATCCAGAAGAATGCGAAATAACACCAATAATTATCTGCCAAATGGATAAGAGTGTATTAACAACGACACTGATGAGTGTACTTTTTTTCGCTGCATTAAATTTTATTTGCTGTAACTCGAACTCACTTTTTTTCTTGGTCGAGGCATTATTCATATTCATATGATGTATTCTTTAATGAAAAACAAAATAATTATCATTCAAATAAACCTTTTAAATCAATTGGTTAATGACAGCCAAACTCAATAATCGCATAGTTTCTGTTAAAAGTCTCACTAATAATTGTAAACAAAAGGTGGCTTGATAATAATTGTTCTTTGTTTTCAGATAATTAATTATATTCACCTTAACTCCAAGTGATAAATGCGCACGTTATAGCATTTATTACTTTCCATTTAACTTATGATATATTGAAGATAAGCCTTTGTAATTAATTTCAAATAACACGAAAATGAGGTCGCTATGTATAAAAAAATCCTAGTTCCTATTGATTTGTTAGAAGATGAGTTGAACCAAGAGATCATCAAACACGTTGAGGCACTAGCGCAACTAAGCTCAGCCGAAATTCATTTTCTATCCGTTATTCCAAGTCTTGAATTATTTTTTGGTATTGAAATTGCTGCCTTACCAGAAAGCAACAAAGATTCAGCAGAACGCTCAGTGCTCGCAATGCGTGCATTAGAAGAGGTCATTAAAGACATCAAAGTTGCTGATGAACGCATTAACTGCAAAGTGGGTATTGGTTCCGCCAAAGACGAAATTTTGGATTATGCGCAAGAAATTGGTGCAGACCTGATAGTTGTGGGCTCTCATCACCCAAGCACTTCAACCTACCTATTAGGCTCCACAGCATCCGCTATTGTGCGCCATGCGAAAACATCCGTATTTGTTATTCGCTAAATTAGTTTCTATAAAAAATGCCGCTAGATGCGGCATTTTCCTGAATATTTATTTATTAACTGAATCAATTAATTTATCGTCTGTAGACCAGATACGATATTTCACTTGCATATCTTTCGGAGCGTAAACCACAATTGGTAGCTTGCTGTTATAACGCACAAATGCATCATCACCTAACTGAGTTGTCACAAAACGGTCTTTTGCCGGCTCAGAACACCCCATCATGGTAGACGCAGGGCCTTTTACTTCGTCGAGTTTATAATAATCATAACCCCAACCTTCTAATGTCTTTTTGTCTAGGTCACCCATAAACCATTGGCGGTTACAATCTGCTTTGATCGTTTTTCCAATAACTAGCTCAACCATAAAGTCATTTTCATTTTGTTGCTTGGTTAATTCAATTACATGACGAGTCATACCCGATTCAGCTTTTGGATATGGCGCGATCTTTTCCAAATCTTCCGTTGCTACTGCACAAGATGAAATTAGTGCCGCTGCCATGACAGATAAAATCGCTTTTTTCATTATTTATTCCTATTTAAGAACATAAAACTAATTTTTAAAACCAGACTTTTATACATATTAAGTCATTTACATCGTCATTATCACTATAGATGATTCTTAATTACAAAAATAGAGATAACTCAGGTAAAGCAATGTAATACGACTTAATTCTAGTAGAAGGATCATAAAACTAATAAAAATTATGTAAATTACAAGCTATTTGGATGTACAAAATGTACGCACTGTTTATACTGAATCTGAGGCTTAATACATTCTGAGGAGGTAGTATGTTATCAGCAGATCAAGATTTAGTTTCAAAATTAATCTCTACACATCCCCGTTTTCAGACTCTTTATGAAAAACACCATCAACTCGACAAAGAAATCAGTAAATTAGAAGGCCCTTCTGGAGCTGGTTACAATGAGCATGTCGCTAAGCTAAAAAAAGAAAAATTACATCTTAAAGATGAAATGCGAAAGATAATGCTCTCGAGTCAATAGCTTATCACGATAACGGTATCAGGTGTTTTTCTCACATAACGAAAATCACAAGCTTAGCTAACATCCTAAAAATGACGATATTATATTGATTCATTTAGTCTTAGCTAAGTGGTTTTTCACTCTAATAAAAGAGGGTAAAAAATTACCCTCTTTTTATTGCGTCGAAAAATTCACCATTTTATTGAGCCCCATCAATAAAAACACGAATAAATCATCATTAGCTAACTATTCACTTCTTAAAATTGTATATTAAATATATGTTTTAATTCTCTAAGGACTTTCTATGGTTGGCAAACGCATTCATCGTGAAATTAAAACGATTGAGAAAATGATAAAAATCTATGAGAAAGCCTATCCTGCACCACTAGAATCTCCTGATTTTTATCAAAAATTATTTTCCTATGCCGTTAATAGGCTAGAAAAATGCCGATATGGAGAAGAGAAACCTGCCTGTAAACAATGTCCAATCCACTGCTACCAACCTAAAATGCGAGAACAAATGAAACTAGTTATGCGCTGGGCTGGACCTAAAATGCTAATCCATCACCCGATACTCGCTATACGCCATTTACTTGATGATCGTAAACCTGTCCCTGATTTACCCGCCAAAGTCAATAAGCGTGCGGAACAAAAGCAAGAATCACAATAGGTAAAACCATTGCCCTAGCTTAACTCTCTACTAGAGGCTAGGGACTAGAGGAAAAATACAAGATAAGGAGAAATAATAAAACACGGGTAGATTGAATAACGACAAGAGAAAATTAATAACTGATGAGAACTATTTATCAAAATATATATTTGAAATACCTATCAGAGCTATCACACAAACCTATCAATTTAGAAATGAGATATAAATCACATTCAAACTGCAATTTCACCCACCTTTGATTAATTTAATTAATCGCTTCGATTATTAAAACAAATAACTCAAGTTAATAATTATTAGTTACATTAATATAATTAATAAATGATAGTTTTAACGAATTTTAGTATCACCATTAACATAGCTAAAATTCACATTACTATACAAAAAATGACTGGTGAGCAAAAAGTCGAAAAAAAACACGATTCATGCGTAAAAAACGATAACATATTAATGTCCGACTAAATTCACTATATGAGAATAATAACCCAAACAAATACAAATTATCAGTATAATCAAAAAAATTGGTTATTTTAAATCAGAAAATACCGATCTATTGGCAGAAAAAAATCGAAAAAAGTATATTTGGAAACATTTATTTATATTTAGAATTACAATGTGACACATAATTAATCGATTTATATAATTTCAAACATACTAATAACATCCATGCTTTATATCACCAGATGGAAATTGCTAAACATTTTATTTTGAAGTTATATTTTATACAATTAATAAAGGTATCGTCATGCAAGTAGTAAATTCACCAAGCCAATACGTGATTAAACAAATAAACATTAATAGTAACGCAGCTCATCACATTATCGATTTAGAAACCAAAGGGCTTTTACTCGTAGAACAGGGCTCTGTGTTACTAGAAACGCCTGCTAATTCACAACGTTTAAATGAAGGCGATATTTTATATCACAAACAAGGCGCATACTCATTAGAGCTCATTGACACAACCAGCTGCAAATTACTTTGGGTTCCCTTAGATGATAAATTTTTGCGTAACTTTATCTCCAACCATGGTGCTGAGTTAAGCGAAATAGACCGTAATGAAGGCTCATCATGCGATATTATTAAATTTAGTACATCACCTCTCATTAACGATATCAAAATAAGCTTAAATGCATTTATCAATAATGAATACCCTGACGTCATCTTCTCACTTCGAGTGAGTGAATTATTATTATTGCTAAGCTACAGTGAACAAGGTGCATTACTGTTATCTAATTTTAGACAGCTGAGTAGTCGTCAAGTAGAGCGCTTACAATTATTTATGGAAAACAATTATCTTAAAGAGTGGAGACTAAGTGAGTTTGCGCGTACTTTTGGGATGGGGTTAACAACGTTTAAAGAACTGTTCAATACCGTTTATGCAACATCACCACGTTCATGGATAAGTGAAAAACGTATTATGTATGCACACCAGTTATTAATTAACACGACAATGAGCATTGTTGAAATTTCAATGGAAGCAGGCTTTTCAAGTCAATCCTACTTCACTCAAACTTATCGAAAACGATTTGGATACACTCCGAGTCGGTCAAGAATAGCAGCTTAACCGCTCAGTAATATTCGAACTCATGCCCTGTCAGTTATAGAAGTTTAGGCTTTAACTATAATCTGGCAGAACGGCAAGCAGCTCTCCTCCTTTTAAGTATTCACCTAAACTTCTTATACTTCTTATACTTCTTATACTTCTTATACTTCTTATACTTCTTATACTTCTTATACTTCTTTCAGAATAATGCATCATAAAAAAGGTAATCTGCCTTTAGTGACAAATTACCTTTAAGAGAAACTTAAATAAAACTATATTATTTTGCTTTGATTATTTTTAGATCAATAATTGACATTGAGTTTGGTGGTACTTCACCAGGTATACCTTCAACGCCATATCCACCTTCAGGTTTAATATAGACTTTAACCATTCCCCCTTCCCCTGCGCGTTCTACAAAGGAATTTAGTGGTGCAGGTAACTGATTATAAGGCAATGTGACAGGGTTTTGATCGGTGTACAATACTGTAACCTTACCATCTGTTAATTGCTCTCTCATAATAAAAGTCACATCTTTATTTTTGACGTCTTTTATCGGTGAGCCTGCTTGCATGATTTTATAGTAAGTGTTGTTATCGAGCTTACTGTATTTTTGAGCAGTAATTTGTTCAATAATCTTTTGGTTTTTCTTCGCATTTTCTGCGGCGATCGCTTTTAAATCTTTGCTAGGCGGAACTCGCCCTGCCAAACTTGTATTCGGTTTTGATCCACTTCTCGCTTTTAATGCATCATTTTCATCTTGTAGTTGAGTTATCAGTCGATTCAACTCCATAATTTGTGATTTTAAAGTTTCATCACTCGAAATGGATTTACGCGAATCTAACTCTGTTTGTAATTTTTTCAATTTCTCTTGTGCTAATGCTAATTCCTTCTGAGAAGTCGTTTTTAAATCACCAAAAAGCTTATTTGTGTCTGCCAGTTTTTGCTCAACCTCAGACTGTTTCTTTGTTTTAGCCGCTATATCACTTTCAAGTTTGCTAATTTTGTCTTCTTGAGACTTAGTTTGCTTAACAAATTGCTGATTTTGCTGCTCAAGTTTTCTCTTCTCATTTTCTTGGGCAGTAAGGGCATCATTAATTGATTTTTTCTCAGATTCTAACTTAGCTAAAGCTGATTCTTTTTGCTTCAATAGGGCAATCTGTTTATTTAAGTCTATTGTTAGCTCTTTAACTTGCTTGTCACTTGCTTGCCCTATTAGCGCTGTTTGTTTTTCAACATCTTTTTGTAACTTCAACAGGTCTGCGTTGGCTTGCTTCAGCTGCGCCTGTGCGGTGGCATAATTCTGCTCTTGCTGGCTGAGTTTTGCCTGCAAGTCCGCCTGCTGTTTTTCACTGCTCGTGAACTGTTTTGACAATGCATTTTGCGCGGCTTGCTGCTCGGCTAACTGTTTTTTCGCCGCGGCTAGTTCGGTTTCTAACGCCACTTTCTCAGCCGCTTTCGCGGTTTGCTCCGCTAATGACGCTTGGATTTTATCCGCTTGTTGCGCTTTTTGCTGTAGCTGGGCTGTTAGCTGTTGGTTTTTCTCGGCTAACA